>CAZFMS010000158.1:0-9879 GCA_964520125.1 uncultured Planctomycetaceae bacterium | reverse complement strand
GCTCATAAGAAGAACATCGGCAACTACGACGTTTCAATCTTAACATGCTCTAGAAGAGCCGCGGGCTTCAGCCCGCGAGGCCGTGCCTTGGAGAAACCTCCCGATTGGCTGCGGCACCGGCAATCGTGAATCGCTCTAGCGGCAGTAGATTGTACTTGCCCCGAATGTGGACTGAGGATTCCATGTCAAGGCCACCGCGGTTGGCGAGGTCGCTTGATCTCCTCGGCATCGATCGCTACCGTAATCCCCCCATGAAGATCATCGCCCAGGGCATCGACCTGATCGAGTGCGGACGCATCCAGCGCGCCTGGCGGCAGCACGCCGACCGATTCTTGAATCGCATCCTGACCCCGCGCGAGAGGGCCTACTGCGAGAGGATGAAGAACCCCGTGCCCAACATCGCCGGCCGGTTTGCCGCCAAGGAGGCGGTGATGAAGGTCCTGGGCACCGGCTGGCGCGGTCAGATCTCCTGGGCCGACATCGAGATCACCAACGACTCCGCCGGCCAACCCCACGTGCAGTTGTCCGGGCACTGCCGGCAGGTCGCCCGAGATCGTGGCATCTCCCAGATCCTGATCTCGATTACTCACACCCAAGATCACGCCGTGGCCAGTGCCATCGGGGTCGGCGATTGAACGGCCCTCGCCGGGGCGGCCTGGGCCGAAACGGGACCCCGACTGCTTGATGCCGCGCACTCCGCGCTCGGGCCGCGGCCGGCGTGATGTGGATGTGGTATCTAACAAACGGGAGCGGCCTCGTGCCTCCCAATGGAGCCGCAACTACTCCACCGCAGAATCCGGCGGCACGAAGTGCTGGTCCTTCTTCTGCTCCTGCTCCTTCTCGGCCTGCTCCGAGATCTGCCGTTGCTCCTCGAGCATCTCCCACACACGGTTACAGGCCGACTCCAGCCCCGCGCCGCTGACCGCCGAGGCGGCCATTACTTCGATGCCCAGGGCCCTGCGCAAGGCCGACAACTCCGGGGGATCGTCTCGATCGACCAGGTCGAGCTTGTTGGCCACCACCAGCTCGGGCTTGGCCGCCAGGGTGGGGCTGTAGTTCTCCAGTTCGCGACGAATCGTCCGATAGGCGGCCAGCGGCTCCGGCTGGCCTTCGACGGGGAAGAGATCGACCAAGTGCAGCAGGACGCTGGTCCGCTCGACGTGGCGCAGAAACGTGTCCCCCAGCCCGGTCCCCTGGTGGGCCCCTTCGATCAGCCCCGGCAGATCGGCGATCACGAAACGCCGGTAACCCGACAGGGCGACGATGCCCAGGTTGGGCACCAGGGTGGTGAAGGGGTAGTCGGCGATCTTGGGTCGGGCCCGCGAGACCCGGGACAAAAGCGTGCTCTTGCCCGCATTGGGCAGGCCGATGACGCCCACGTCCGCGATGAGCTTCAGGTCCAGCCGCAGCCAGCGCTCCTCGCTGTCCCCACCGGGCTCGAATTCCCGCGGCGTCTGGTGGGTGGAGGTGGCGAAGCGGGCATTGCCCCGTCCTCCTTTCCCGCCCCTGGCCACGCACAGCCGGCTGTGCGGATCGACCAGGTCCTTCAACAGAGCGCCGGTGTCCCGGTCATAGACCAGCGTGCCGGGCGGGACCCGAACAACCTCATCCCGCCCCCTCTTGCCGGTGCAATTGGCTCCCATGCCCGGCCGGCCGGGCTTGGCCGACCAGTGATGATGACCGGTCAAATCGACCAGCGTGCAAAGCTGGGGGTCCACCTCCAGAAAGACGCTGCCGCCGTTGCCCCCATCCCCGCCGTCCGGGCCGCCCTTGGGCACCCGCTTCTCGCGGCGGAAGCTCATACATCCGTCACCGCCCCGACCGGAGCGAACCCTGATCTCTGCCTGATCGATGAAGAGCATTTCTCGTTCCCCAAGCCGGCCTCGGGACCGACCGTTCTGCACAGAACAGGCATCGAACTACAGCCCGGTCAGACCGGCCAAGCTGTTAGAGGGAGAATCGGATCGATCACCGCCGGCGCCGGCCGGTTCCTCTCGCGCCTGGCGGTGCCCGCCTTTGGCCGATCCGCCGAGACGCTCTCTGGCCGACGATCCGGTACCAAAACAGCCGGAGTAGGGTGGTTCATGCCAGTAACTATTGACCGGTCTTCCGCGGATGTAATACGGGTTGTGTGACGCTGGACGGAGGGCGAAGCTCCCCGCCCGGGCGCCGAGCATCATGCCTGCCGGGACCCAGAACACCCTCCCGGCAGTGTGCTCGGCCTCCCCGCGGTCAATTGCTCTCGGCGGCCTCGGTGGGCTCGATACAGACCCTGCGGCCCCGGAAAAAGACCTTGCCGTCCTTCAGAGCGAACAGCGTGTCATCTCGGCCGCGGCCGACGTGCCTGCCGGCCTGGAACGGTGTTCCGCACTGCCGCACCAGGATGGTCCCGGTGGTGACCAACTGGCCGGCCCAGCGCTTCACCCCGCGAAATTGTGGGCCGCTGTCCCGCCCGTTCCTGGAAGAACCCTGTCCCTTCTTGTGTGCCATCGTTTCAATCCTCTTCAATCAGGCGGTTTCGCCGTCCGTTTCCATCGTCCGTGCCGCGGCGAGCGACCATCGCCGGCTCCCCGGGCAGGGCCTCTCCCTCCTAACGCATCACCCAGTTCATCTTGCCCAACACCGGACTGGCCGATCGACGCGTCTTGACATCACCGGGCAGGGTGTAGGGCATCGCCAGGGTCTTGCGCAGTACGAAGAACTCGGGGTTCTCATCAGCGCCGCTGTTCTCACCGGGGGCCTTGGTCCCGCCCTCTTGCCGCCGGCGGGGATCATACATCGGGTTGGGCTTGCTGATTCGCTCTCCGGACAGGCCGGCGACGTACAAGGTGAACTTGCTGGCCCGCGGGTCCAGATTGGGGAAGACCGCAACGCTCGATCGAGCGTTGTCCTTGCCCTGCAGCAGCTTCCCGATGGCATGGATCGGCGAAACCAAAAAAGGACTCGTCTTGGCGTGTCGCTGCTGGATCTCCCGGAAGATCTTGGGGTGCAGGCCGACCATGGCCGGGTCCACCGAAATAAGCGAAGCCTTTCGGGGATTGTCCCCTGCCTGCTCCGCGGGAAGCTCGCTCTCGATCTCATTGACCCGGACGATCTCCGGATGGAAGTCGACGTCCTCGCCGGTACCGTTGGTCACCGTGTAGAGCATGTACCAATAGGTCTGCGGACCATGGCCCGTGTCCACCTGGATGCGAATCGGCGGGCTCGGCTGGAAGGAGAGTTCCCAGGAGGTCCGCGCCGGGCTCGGCTCGGGCGGTGCCCCGACGCTCCCAGTGCTGAATGCCAACACGATCGTCAGTAGGCCGATGGCAAAAGACCGATGGAGCTTCACGGCATCACCTCAACTAGGCCGATGCAAGTTGGTCGGCGTATCCCCACCCGCCGGGCGATCCGCGGGCAGGACACCGGCCCACACCGGCCGAACCCTGTAGTTTAGTCAAACTGCCATGCGTGTCAACGGAGCCGAGGTCCGGGTTACCCACCGCTATGAGGCCTGTCCCATCCCGGTCGGGGCCCGCCGCGGTGATCTTTGCTCTCGCTCCGTCCCAGCCGCCCCGCTTCGCCCCCGATCGGCTGAGGATATACTATTATCGCTGTGCGGGCCGCGAAACTCAACCTCGTCCCTGCCGGTCCCGGAGCAGGATGGGCCGAGCCCTCGGCTTCATCCGCCGCTCGATCCCCCCAAGGCCATGATGGCCCCGTGATCGCCACCGGAGGGGTTCTGAAGGTATCATAGCGGGCCCGCAGGCGGTCCGAGAATCGCCTGCCTCTACGCGAGTAGGAAAGGTAGCTTCGCCATGAACTCGCCCAAGACCCGAACGCCGCGCTACGATCTCGGACTCCTGACCATCGCCCGGTGGGTCATTCCGGCCCTGCTGGCCATCTCGGCCCTGCCCGCGTTGGCCTGGGACGACCACGGTCACGTCATTGTCACCCGGTTGGCCGTGGACGGCCTGCCCGAATCGGCGCCCGCCTGGCTGCGGACCCCCCGGGTGCGGGCCCGGCTCGAATACCTGGCCTCCCAGCCCGACCGTTGGCGCGGTCAGCACAACGTCCATCTCGACCACGCCAATAACCCGGAACACTACATCGATGAGGAGCTGCTCGAACCCTACGGCCTCAGCATCAAGACCCTCCCACCCCTGCGGCGGGAATACACCGACCTGCTGGCCACCCAGCGGGCCCTGCACCCGGATAAGTTCAAGCCGTACGATCGCAGCCGGGACCGGGCCTATACCCGCCTCTCACCCGGGCTGCTGCCCTATCGGATCGCGGAGTTGCAGTGGAAGCTGGCCGCCAGTTGGACCCAACTGAAGACCTACCAAGCCCACCGTGCCCTCGCCACCGAAGAGATGATCCGCAACGAGCGGGAGAACATCGTCTATTACATGGGCATCCTGGCCCACTACGTCGGCGACGGGGCCCAGCCGCTGCACCTCACCAAGCACTACAACGGCTGGTCCGGACCCAACCCCCAGGGCTACACCACCGACAAGGGCTTCCACCGCTTCATAGACGCGGGCATCTTGACCCAGTTCGCCATCACCGCGGAGTCCCTCACCGGCCGGGCCCTCCCGGCCAGGAGTGTCTCAACGACCGACTACTGGACCCAGATATGCGCCTACCTGTACGAAACCTACCAGTTGGCCGAGCCCCTCTACGCCCTGGAGGCCTCCGGCGAGCTATACAAGGCCAAAGGCAAGCAGTTCATCGAAGACCGCCTCCTGGAGGCCGGCGCCATGCTCGCCGGTATCTGGATGGCCGCCAATCAAGGCGCCGTAATCGACGACTTCCGCGTCCGACGGCTTGAGAAGAGAGCCGCGAGTCGCGAGCGCAACAAGGACGCGCCGCCCCTAGAGCCGTCCATCACCGGTCGGCACCAGGGCAGAAAAAAGGGGTCGGTAGTCGATTCTTGACTGACCCGGCGGGGTGGCCGAGCCGCGACGCACGTCGGGAACCCAGGAGCACCCGCTTCCGGCCCCAAGGTGGATCGGGCGATTCGATTGGCGGCGCGTTCGAGTCCATACCGCCCGTCCAGCCAACGCGGGCGCCGCGGCGTGTCGTGTCTGACGGCACCCGCGTTTAATGGGCTTAAACGGCGATTGAAGACCCTTGCCCGTGGCGCAGACGCGCCGGCTGGATGTTGCGGCCGGCCGGCCGGCTCCACCCCTACTTGACGACATGTTGCTCGGCTCTCGGCCGGTTGCTAGTATGAAGCCGCTACAGTATAGGGAGCTTCGGCTCATTGGATGGCCCACCAGAACCGTAGGAACGGATTCGAAAAAGATGACTACCGCAACCCAAGAAACCAAAACGGCTGAGCATCTGAAGGTCGCCGAGCAGTATGGGGCCCACAATTATCACCCCCTCCCGGTGGTCATCGCCTCGGGCAATGGATGCCGGGTGACCGACGTCGAGGGCCGGGAATACCTCGACATGCTCTCGGCCTACTCCGCCCTGAACTTCGGGTATTCCAACGAACGCCTGATCGCCGCGGCCACCAAGCAGCTCAACAAGGTCACCCTCACCTCCCGGGCCTTTCACAACGATCAACTCGGGCCGTTCTGCAAGGAGCTGTGCGAACTGACCGGCTACCAGGCGGTCTTGCCCATGAACAGCGGGGCCGAAGCGGTCGAGACCGCCCTCAAAGCGGCCCGCAAATGGGGCTACACCAACAAGGGCATCCCGCCCGACCAGGCCGAGATCATCTGCGCCGAGGGCAATTTCCACGGCCGGACCATCACCGTCGTTGGCTTCAGCAGCGAGGCCCAGTATCGCGAGGGCTTCGGCCCGTTCCCCCCCGGCTTCAAGCTGGTGCCCTTCGGCGATGCCCAGGCCCTGGACCAGGCGATCAACCCGAACACCGCCGCCTTCCTGGTCGAGCCGATTCAAGCCGAGAGCGGGGTCCAGATCCCGCCGGACGGCTATCTCGCCCAGGTCCGCGAGATCTGCACCAAGCACAACGTCCTGATGATCGCCGACGAGATCCAGACCGGACTGTGCCGCACCGGCGATCGTTTCGCCTGGCAGCACGAAAAGGAGAACGCCCGCCCGGACATGATGTGCCTGGGCAAGGCCCTGGGCGGGGGCCTGGTGCCCATCTCCGCGGTCCTCGCCGATCGTGAAGTTATGGACGTGTTCAAGCCCGGCGACCACGGTTCGACCTTCGGCGGGAATCCCTTGGCCTGCGCCGTCGCCCGAGTGGCCATCGACATGATCAAGAACGACGACCTGGCGGCCCGGGCGACCAAACTGGGCAAACATTTCCAGGAGCGCCTGCGGGCCGTCGAGGCCCCGGCGGTGCAAGAAGTTCGTGGGCGCGGCCTGCTCATCGGCGTCGAGATCAAGACCGGTTTTCCCAAGGCCCGGTGGTTCTGCGAGAAGCTCATGGCCGAGGGGATCCTGTGCAAAGACGCCCGCCAGGATGTGATCCGTTTCGCCCCTCCCCTGGTCATCGAGCAAGCCGACATCGACTGGGCCATCGAGCGGATCGGCCCGGTGCTGCTGTCCGCCGAACCATCGTGACCCATCGTCGACAACCCCGGATATTCAAGAGGTAAGAGAACCAGACATGGCCATAGAATCTGCCCCTTTCAGGGTCCTCATCATGGGCGCCGCCGGGCGCGATTTCCACAATTTCAACTCCTGCTACCGCCACGACCCCCGCTACCGGGTGGTGGCCTTCACCGCCACCCAGATCCCCAATATCGAAGGGCGGACCTATCCCCCGGCGTTGGCCGGGGCCCAGTATCCCGATGGCATTCCCATCCACCCCGAGGAGGACCTCGAGGCCCTGATCGACAAACAAGAAGTCGACCTCGTGGTCTTCAGCTACTCCGATGTGCCGTATGAATACGTGATGCACCAGGCGGCCCGGGTAAACGCTGCCGGGGCCAGCTTCCAGTTGTTGGGTGCCGAACGGGCCATGCTGAGGTCCAAGAAGCCGGTAATCGCGGTCTGCGCCGTGCGCACCGGCTGCGGCAAGAGCCAGACCACCCGCAAGGTCGCCGAGGTCCTCAAAGACATGGGCCGCAAGGTGGCCGTCGTCCGCCACCCCATGCCCTATGGCGACCTCACCAAGCAGGCCTGCCAACGGTTTGCCGAGTTGGCCGACATGGACCGCCACGAGTGTACCATCGAGGAACGCGAAGAGTACGAGCTGCACATCAGCAATGGCAACCTCTTGTTTGCCGGAGTGGACTATCAGCAAATCCTGGCCGCCGCAGAGAAGGAAGCGGACGTCATCCTCTGGGATGGCGGCAACAACGACATGTCATTCTACCGGCCCGACCTGCTGATCACCGTGGCCGACCCCCATCGCTCCGGGCATGAGACCCGCTACTATCCGGGTGAGACCAACTTCCGCATGGCCGACATAATCCTGATCAACAAGGTCAACACCGCCGAGGAGGCCGACATCGCCGCCATCGAGGCCAACGCCCGCCGCCTGAACCCCCAGGCCAAGGTCGTCCGCGTGGATTCGGCCATCCACTGCGAGGGCGCCGAGCAGGTCGCCGGGAAGAAGGTGTTGGTCGTCGAGGACGGGCCCACCCTGACCCACGGCGAGATGCGCTTCGGCGCCGGCCACGTGGCCGCCCGGGCCCACGGTGCCGCGGCCATTGTCGATCCCCGGCCCCATGCCGCCGGATCGATCAAAGGCGTCTTCGAGAAGTACCCTCACGTGACCGACATCCTGCCCGCCATGGGCTACGGCGACGATCAAATCGCCGACCTGGAAGCGACCATTAACGCCACCCCCTGCGACCTGGTCCTGATCGGCACCCCGTTCGACCTGGCCAAACTGATCAAGATCAACAAGCCCGTCCTCCGCGTCTCCTACGCCCTGGACGGCGCCGGCTCTGCGGTGGTCGAGCAAGTAGTCCGCAATCATCCCAGCCTGGTCTAGTGCTGGAGGACAAGATCTAGTGCTGGCGAACAAGATGATGGTCAATACGCGAGCAGGGTGCCGCTGGCGGCTTGTCCGTCGGGTGCCACTGGCGGCTTGTCCGCCAGTGCCCGCACAAGTAATCGACGAAAGGGCCGCAAAGTGTCCGTGGGATCCGTCGCGGGCCACTGCTCAGACATTTCCAGGTCCTGCTTAGTGCTGGAGGACAGAACGATGGTCAATACGCTTGCCGGGCGCAGCCTGGTTTCCATGAAAGACCTCTCCCTGGACGACCTGCGGCTCGTCCTGGAGACGGCCGCGGCCATGAAGAGCTGCCCGCAGGACTATGCCGCCAAGTTCGCCGGCCAGACCCTGGGCATGATCTTCCAAAAGCCGTCGCTACGGACCCGGGTCTCCTTCGAGGCCGGCATGACTCAGATGGGGGGCCACGCCATCTACCTGGCCCCGTCGGACATCAAGCTCGGGGCCCGCGAGACCACCGAGGACATCGCCATTGTCCTGTCCCGCTACGTCGATCTGATCATGGCCCGGACCTTCGGCCACGACATCGTCGTGGACCTGGCCGAGCACGCCACCGTCCCGGTGATCAACGGCCTCTCCGACCGGGAGCACCCCTGTCAGATCCTGGCCGACCTGCAGACCATCCAGGAACGCAAGGGCCGCCTGGCGGGCTTGAAGCTGGTCTATGCCGGGGACGGCAACAACGTGGCCCACTCGTTAATGATCGGCGGGGCCCTGTCGGGGATGAGTGTCACCATAGTGACACCGAAAGGTTATGAGCCCCAGCCTGACGTCCTGGCCGACAGCCAGGCCCTGGCTCGGGACACCGGGGCGACGATTGGCGTGGGCCACGACCTCCTCGAGGCCGCCAAAGGCGCCGACGTGATCTACACCGACGTCTGGGCCAGCATGGGGCAGGAAGCCGACGCGGATAATCGACGAGCGGCCTTCCAGCCTTATCAGGTCAATAGTTCGGTGGTCTCGGACGCCGAGCCCGACTGCGTCGTCCTGCACTGTCTGCCCGCCCATTACGGCGAGGAGATCCAATACGACGTGACCCGCTCGAGGAACTCGGCCATCTTCGACCAGGCGGAAAACCGCCTTCACGCCCAAAAGGCCCTGATGCTGCTGCTGGCCGGGCGCTAACGGCGCTGCCGTTCCGATATCCTCAACCACCCCGCCGGATCCAATATCGGGCGTGCCGTTGTCTGCCGGCAGCGCAGCCCAGGCGACGCCCCATGATGCTTCCTTGAAACGCCCCTAACCAACGATCCGCCAAGCCCTTACCAGCATTAACGCCTCCACACCCAGGCTCACCAGCGGGCTCAATGAGCATGCCCGCACGACCGACACCGCCCGCAGAACCTGAAGAAGATCCCCAATCGGCACGACGCCAACCGCCCTCGCCGCCCCGGCATATCCCCCCATCACTCATAAAGCCTTGCTCACCAGCGGGTTACGCCACACCAGGGTTGCGCTGCCGCCGCCGCAGCCCTTCGCCCGAATCCCGGCGGCACGATGCTTGCTCATCTCTCACCCGCAAGGGGAAAACAGGACCAGTGGGGGAGAGCACGATGGGGCGGGGGATGTGTCGGAATGCAGGCGTTCTGATCTTGGCGACGATCGGTTTGACCACGGGATGTTCCGCCGGCGCCCCCCGCCACACCATCGACCAGCCCAAGACGGCGAGCCTGCTGTTCGCCAACGACCGGTCCGGGCCCCTAGCCACGATGATCGGTCGGAGCGACTGGCCGGCTACCTTTGGACGCTTCGAGGGACCCGAAGACACGGTATTCCTCGATTACTATCGCGACTATCAGGGAAGCGCCGCACTGGAGACATCTACTCCGCGTCGTGTGTTTAGAAGCTACCGCATCGGCACCTCGCATCGCTAGAAGCCCGGCTGCAGGACAGGCCAACCGCCAACCCGATGCGATTTTGCACATGCATTACCATATCCTTTCTGTGCATGT
>CAZFMS010000157.1:0-10037 GCA_964520125.1 uncultured Planctomycetaceae bacterium | reverse complement strand
TGTGCGGCCACCACGGGAACCGACCCTTCGAGAGCCGCTTCTGGCACAACCAGAAACCCTGCCCGTCATAGCCGGGCGGATGAGACCGGAGTGGCGGGGGGGGCATCGCCGCTGTCGGTGGACCACGGTGCAGCCCCGGATTCGGACCCGCTGAATTGCCAGGCGGGCCCGGCTGGCCACCCCCCGGGGCCTCGGATGGTCGCGGGACCAAACTGGCCGGGCATGATTCTTGACAAACCCGCAAATGTCGTTTCTACTTCAGGGTTCGGCGTTCGGCTCCGCAGCCGTCGCGGCCCGCGCCGGCCCCAGGATGGCTGCCGGAAAGGGCGCCGCATCCGGACCAGAGGACCAGCATGCCCCGACGACCCTTCGTAGCAGGCAATTGGAAGATGAACCTCGATCTGCCCGCGGCCCGGGCCCTGCTGGCCGAGGTGCGCGAGAAGATCGGGGACTCGCCGCCGATCGACATAGCCGTCTGCCCATCTTCGATCTACCTCTTTCCGATGGCCAAGTCGATCGCCGGCTCCGCCATCAAGATGGGCGGGCAGAACTGCTGGTCACAGCCCGGCGGGGCTTTTACAGGCGAGGTGTCGGCCGCCATGTTGAAGGAGACCGGCTGCAGCTACGTAATCCTCGGCCACAGCGAGCGGCGACACACCATCGGCCCGTGCGATTCCGGCGGGAAGGTCCACGGCGAGACCGACCAGATGATCGCCGCAAAGTGCCAAGCGGCCATGGCCGTCGGCCTGATTCCCATAGTCTGTGTGGGGGAAACGCTGGACCAGCGGGACCGGGGCGTGACCGAGGAAGTGCTGAAACTCCAGATCACCGGGAGCCTGGCCGGCCTGGAGGTCACCTCGGCGGAGGCCCTGGTAATCGCCTACGAGCCGGTCTGGGCCATCGGCACCGGCCGCAACGCCACCTCCCAGCAGGCCCAGGAAGCCCACCGCTACATCCGCGGCCTCTTGACCGAGTGGTTCGGCCCGGGCCTGGCCGACGGCATTAGAATACTGTACGGCGGCAGCGTGAAGCCGGACAACGCCCTGGACCTGATGAGCTGCGGCGATGTTGACGGGGCCTTGGTCGGCGGAGCCAGCCTGAAAGCGGCGGACTTCGCGGCCATTATCCAGGCCGCCATTCGAGCAAAACGATCGAGCTAGGAGCGAGCGAGATGATGATCTTGGCGTCGATGTCTGTTCTGACGATCATTGGCTCTATTGCCATGGTGAGCGTGGCCCTCTTGTTGATGGGCTTGATTCTCCTGCAGAAGAACCGTGGATCAGGGCTCTCCGGGGCCTTCGGGGGGGTCGGCGGCCACACCGCCTTCGGCACCAAGACCGGCGACTTTCTGACCTGGGTGACCGTCGGGTTGGCCATCTTGTTCCTCGTCCTGGCCATCCTGTTGAACTTCGCCTTCGAACCGACTTCCATTGCCGGGGCTGCCGGTGCCGGCTCTTCGCCACCCGCGGCGGGCGCCTCGGCGCCGGAGACGGCCACGCCGGCCGCCACCGGGACACTCAAGACTACGCCGACGCCGATTCAGACATCGGGAGCACCGCCTTCCGGCTAGGGTGAATTCGCCACCTGACCACCGATCGGGATCCGGCGGGAGCATGCCGCGGTATCGATTGACCAGCTGGTTGCCGATTGCCGAGTGGTACTGGACACCGATCGTTGCGGGGGGCGGACTCGGGGCGACGCCCGCGCGGCGTTCGGGACAGGGAGGATCGGATGATTCTCAGCATGACCGGTTTTGGTGAAGCCCGGGCCCATGAGGACGGCATCACCTACCAGGTGGAAATTCGCAGCCAGAACAACCGCTACTTCAAGGTGTCCATGAGGCTGCCCGAGCAGTTCCAGCGCTATGAGGTGGAGATCGACCGGCAACTGCGTTCCCGCCTCGGTCGGGGGAGCGTGACCCACAGCCTGCGGGTGGCGGATGAGAATGCCCCGGCAGCCTATGAGATCGACAAGGCGGCCTTGTCCCAGTACATCACTAACCTGCAGGAGGTCGCCCGGGCCCACGACGGTGTGAGCATAGACCTGGCCGGTCTACTGAACATTCCGGGCGTTTGCCGGCCCTCGGAGGTCGGCGAAGAGAAGTTGAAAGAGCAGTATAGCGTCGTCCAGCAGTTGACCTCCGAGGCGACCGACAAGCTGATCGAGATGCGCCGGGCCGAGGGCCGGGCATTGCAAGAAGACCTGCTGGGGCAGTGTGCGGACATCCGCGCTCGGCTGGCGGAGATCGAGGTCCGCTCCCCCTTGGTGGTCAAGGAGTACGCCCGGAGGCTGCGCAGTCGCGTGGAGCAACTGCTCAACGGTTCGACCGTGGAGTTGGAGCAGGATGCCCTGGCTCGGGAGGTGGCCGTCTTTGCCGAGCGCTGTGACATCAATGAAGAGGTGTCCCGCATGCGGAGTCACCTGGACCAGTTCGCCGGGTTGTGCGACGAGCCCGAGGCCGCCGGCAGGAAGCTCGAATTCCTGGCCCAGGAGCTTCTGCGCGAGGCCAACACCATCGGCAGCAAGGCCAACGACGTGGAGATCGCCCGTCACGTGGTCGAGATCAAGGCGGCGGTTGATCGGCTCAAGGAACAGGTCCAGAACGTGGCCTAGCGGTCAGGGGACGGCGTGCCAATGGCTGACGAATCATCGAAGCAGCGAGGCCAAGTCGTGGTCATCAGCGGCCCGAGCGGGGTGGGCAAGTCAACGGTCTGCCGCCGGCTGTGCGCCCGGCTTCCGGCCAGTTTCAGCGTCTCGGTGACCACCCGTCGTCCCCGGCCCGGCGAGACCGGGGACCGGGACTATCATTATGTCGACGACCAAGAATTCGCCCGACTTCGCGACGGCGGTCAACTCGTCGAATGGGCCGAAGTGTACGGCCACTTGTATGGCACCCCCCTGGCCCCGATCGAAGAGGCGGTCCAAGCCGGGCAGGTGATCATCCTGGAGATTGACATCCATGGGTGCGTCCAGGTCCGTGGTAAGATCGCCGAAACCCGGACCTTCTTCCTCCTGCCGCCCACCCCCCAGGAGCAGAGGCGGCGGATCGAGGGCCGCCAGACCGACGAGGCCGAGGTTATCCGCGAGCGCCTCTCCAAGGCGGACGGAGAAATACGCTATGCTTACGAGTCCGGCTGCTACGATGAGTTCATCGTCAACGACGATCTCGACCAGACCGTCAACCGGATTCGCCAATCGGTAAGGGGAGATTGATTCGCCATCAAGAACATGTTGCCCGGCAGCGAAATGCGGGTTAGAGGTAGCCGACGATGATCGAAGACTTGAAGAACGAGGACATTATCAACCAGGTTGGGGGGCGCTTCAAGCTCACCGCTCTGATCCAGAAGCGGTTGCGCGAGCTGATGTTCGGAGCCCGGCCGATGGTCGAACCAGCCAACCTGACTCAGATTGAAATCGCCATCAGGGAGATCAAGGAAGGCAAGATCGGCCCGGGCGACGAGAACGCCAGCAGTGAAGACGCCCAGCCATCATAAGGCCGATGCAGTCGACTCGGCCCCGGGCGCCGAATTGGCCGGCCGCGAGGTGGTCCTCGCCGTCTGTGGCGGGATCGCCGCCTACAAGGCCGCGTCGTTGGCCTCGGCCCTGGTCCAGCGGGGCGCCGGGGTGACCGCAGTCATGACCGCGGCCGGGCAACGCTTCGTCACCCCTTTGACCTTCGAGACCCTGACCGGCCGACGAGTCTTCACCAGCCTGTGGGATGCCGAGGACCATTACGACCCCCAGCACCTCAGCCTGACCGCGGCCGCCGATCTCTTCCTGATTGCCCCGGCCACCGCCAACATCATCGCCAAGATGGCCCACGGAATCGCCGATGACCTGGTCTCCACCATGCTGATGTCGGCGGCCTGCCCGGTCCTGCTGGCCCCGGCCATGAATACCCGAATGTGGGAAAACCCCGTCTTGCAGCAGAATCTGCAGTCGGTGACTCAGCGCGGTTGTCGCGTCGTGCCGCCGGGTGAAGGCTGGCTGGCCTGTCGGACGGTGGGCACCGGGCGCATGGCCGAGCCGGAGCAGATTCTGACCGAGGCGATCGCCATCATCCGGAAAGCCACTCCCCAGAGGCCCCCCAAGCAGAACGCCCCGTGAACACCCCACCCACCCGTCAGACCGTGAAACGCGCCGGGCGGGCCCTGCACATCGTGGTCACCGCCGGACCCACGCGCGAGTTCTTCGACAGTGTCAGGTTCATCTCCAATCCCTCGTCGGGCAAGATGGGCTACGCCATTGCCCGGGCCGCCGCCGCCGCAGGGCACCGGGTTACGCTGATCAGCGGACCGGTGGCCCTAGCCCCGCCGGCCGGCGTCCGCACCGTCACCGTCGTAACCGCCGCCGAGATGGCCGTGGCCACCAAACAGGCCTTCGCCTCCGCGGACGCCGCGATTCTCACCGCCGCGGTATGCGACTATCGCCCCGCCCGCCGGCTCAAGCAGAAGCTGGCCAAGAAGGCCCAGTCCAAGACCATCTCCCTGATTCCCACCGAGGACATCGCCGCGTCGATCGGGCGGGTCAAGGGCCGGCGGATCACCATCGCCTTCGCCATGGAGGACCACGCCGCCCGGGCCCATGCCCAGCGAAAACTCGACCGCAAGAACTGCGACGCCATCGTCCTGAACTGCCCGGCCAACGTCGGCGCCGATCGGGCCACCGTCGAATTCCTCGAACGCGGCCGCCGCTGGGAACGCTGGCCGACCACCACCAAGACGGCCCTGGCCCGCCGCCTTGTCAAACGGCTGGCCACCATGGCCGCGTCGCCAGGCCTGGGCGAGTGAGCGGGCGGCCTATCCGAGATCGGTGACCACCCCAAGCAGCCCAGCGCCGGTCCCCACCCTGTGCAAGGTCTTGCACCAAGCCACCCGTCTGACCGAACGCCCCCGGTAGCGAGAGTCCATAGCCGGCGGCGGGAGCCGCTGGTTCCGGTCACCTCGTCGTACGGACCTCATTGCCGCTCGCCGGCCGCCGAGTCGATCCCCAGTCTCCGGCCAATTCGTGTCCTAACGTCCTCTGACAAAAGGAGTTACGCATCATACCCGCCTCACCGACCGCAGAACTCGAACATTTTGGGACTTGAGGCTTTACAAGACCCGAAAATCTTGGTATCTTATGAGTCGGCATAATGGGCTAACGAAATGGCCTCGCCTAGTCAGCCATATGTCGAATCAGCTCTCTTCCGCAAGCGGACGCCGGCGGCGCCCGCACAGACCGGCACATCCATGGGAGAAGAGGTATGTTCCGTCATCAATTCACAATCTGCTGTCTAGCGTTCACCGTTGTCATCTGTTCCTCTCCCGATCGGTCCATCGCCGAGGAAGTCGGGGCGGCCCAGTCCCTCTGGTCCGCCGAGGGACCGATCATGGCTGCCGAATCACACTCGGGCTCTGTTGAGGCCGCCCCCGACAACGGCCGCAGAGAGGCAGAAGGCTGCGACGTGACCTTCTGCCAGTTGCACGCTCTGGCACAGTTCGGCCGCCGCGATGGCGACATCGTCGGGCTGGCCCTGGCCTTGGGTCCGTGGAACGTCGGAGGTGCAGACTGCATGTGGTTCGCGAGTCCCCAAGGGAACCATCCCTTCGCCACCATGAATCTCTTCCGCCTGAAGGACGACCGGTTCGAGCAGATCGGTCAGTCCTGGGTGTTCCACGAGTTTTACGCCTTGAACAGTTCCACTTGCGGCGCGCAGTGCACTCTTGAGCCCGGTCACGCCTCGGGCAACTGGCTCGGCCAGGGCTGCAGCACTGCCCACGGCGCCTACCTCATTGCCCTCCAGAGCGGCATGGGGCCTCGGCACGAAATCAACCCTTGGACCGGCGAGTTCACTTTCGAGGGCTCCCACCTGTCGGAGTCACACAGCCACGACGGACAGATCGAGCACCGCCTACAAGTGCATGATGCCGATCTGGATCCCGCCCAGAATCCCGGGGCCACCTACTATGGTGAAGGCTATTACGTCACGATCGACGATGTCGATGTCATGAACAGCGCCGCCTGGAAGCCGGTCACCGTCTCCGGCTCGCCCGGCGGAACCTGGAGCTTCGAAATGAGCGGCCCCGAGACCGTGCCGATGTCCGGCTTCGCCCTCGACGCCTGGTCCGACGGGGTCTCGCAAACGATGCTGGCCCAGATGGTCCCGCCGATCGAATTCGTCTCCTCCGACGGCCGTTGCGTCTTGTCGGCCAAGCCCACCGACCTCGGCGGGGGCACCTGGCATTACGAGTACGCCCTGTTGAACATCGACATGGATCGCCAGGTCGACTCCTTCACCATCCCCCTGGCCCCCTCCGCGGTGTTGACCAACGTCGGATTCCATGCCGCGGAGCACCACGACGAGGAAGGCGCCGGTTATTCGAATGATCCGTGGACCTGGCAGGTCACCGCCGGGGCCATCACCTGGACCACCCTGGACAACCCGGTCCGCTGGGGCACGCTGTACAACTTCCGCTTCGATGTCGACTCCGCCCCCAACCCCGAGGGGACCGTCGTGACCCTGGGGCTGTTCAAGCCCGGCCTGCCTGACACAGTAGCCGGCCAGACCGTAGGCCCCTGCCTCGCCGACGCCGACGGCGACATGAACGGCGACGGCCAGACCGACGGCGCCGACATCTCGGCCTTCACAGTTGCGTTGGTCTCCGCCGAGCCGGAGCCCGGCGACCTGTGCCCGGCAGACTTCGACCACAGCGGCACCTTAGACCTGGCCGACGTCCCCCACATGGTCTCCGCCCTGTTGGCTCCGTAGCGTCCAGGAAGGTCGCCGGCCACGAGATCACCAAGGTCCCTCAGCCCCGGGCCAAAGCGTCCCGGCTATCGCGCCCGCTTCTCACCACGGAGTCGGTCTGCGGGTCAAGACCTCCGGCCTGGTTACTCCATAACCATCTTCATGGAAAGGGCTTACCAGCCGAGTCCAGGCAATCGGCCGGGCGATAGAATAATGGTGAGGGACCACCGGCTAGGCAAAACCGGAGAATTCGATTATCCTATAAGGCAGCATTACGGGCTAGTGAGTGGCTGGGCAAGATCCGGATGAGATCAGGTCATGTTTCTTCCGCGGAAAGTCCACGGGAGGCTGCCACGCTTTTAGCCACTGCTAACGGGAGAAAGAGGAATGTACTCTCAGCGTGTTCCGCTCGGTGCCTTGTTGCTCACGATCCTCATGTGTTCATACTCCGGTCCGGTCACCGCCGAGGAGATCTGGACGGTGCGTGATGGGAGCACCGTCGTTTCCCTCGACCCCCAGACCTTGGCCCAACTGGGCCTCGAAGTCACCTCGCCGGGCAACACCGGCCCCGCGGGCCTCGGCTCTGCCCTGACCTTTCAAATCGACACCGCCTCTACACTGACCTTCTCCGTCGAGAGCGGCTCGATCAGCGAATTCCTGGGTGGTCGGGTTGTACACCAAGACAGCCTTGACCTGGCGTCTCGAAAGGGCCATAGCCCCCTCGACCACCTTATCGTCACCCAGGTGCGGGGCCCGGCAGACCGACCGTACTGGGCCGTCGAGGGCCCCGGCGGCACCGCCGACGGGCTGGTCTTCGGCCGCACCAAGGTAGGCTTCAACGTCTCCTCGAGGTTATTGACCGTTCACTGTCCTGACGTCAGCATCTCGCCGAACCTGGCGGCGGCACTGGGGAATCCGGCCCTGGCCGGGGTTGCCCTGGGCGAGCTTACCACCAGCGCGCTCGCCGAATGGGTCGGCGGCGAAGAGCCTCAGCCGCTGCCCGAGCAGGCGTCGTCACGCGGCGACCCCAATGAAACACTCGGCTGCGACATGACCTTCTGCCAGTTGTACAATCTGCTGCAATTCGGTCGTCTGGGCGACATCGTCGGCCTGGCCCTGGCCACCACTTCCTGGAACGTAGGCCGTTCAGACTGCATATGGTTCAACGCGCCCGACCCCGAACACCCCTTCATCGTCATGAACCTCTACCGCTTGATGGATGATCGCCTCGAGCAGATCGGCCAGTCCTGGATCAAGCACGGTTTCTACGCCCTGGGCAGTCACCAGTGCGGCGGCCCTCCCTGCTCCTACCAGCCGGGCCATGGCGCCGGCGACTGGCTGGGCCAGAACTGCACCGACACCTACGGCGCCTCTCTCAACGCCGGCCCGGGCAGCCTGCGGGCCCGGCACGAAGTCAACCCCTGGACCGGAGTGTGGGCCCCCGACGGCTCTCCCTTGCGAGACGGCGGGCATGAGCACACCCCCATCTCCCACCGAATCCAAGTGCATGATGTCGATCTGGATCCGGCGCAGAATCCCGGGGCCACCTACTACGCGGAGGGCTATTACGTCATGCTCGACGACGTCGATGTCATGAACAGCGCCTCCTGGAAGCCGGTCACCGTCTCCGGATCGCCCGGCGGAACCTGGACCTTCGGGATGAGCGGCTCAGGAACCGTGCCGACGCCCGGCTTTGCCCTGGACGCCTGGTCCGACGGGGTCTCCCAAACGATGCTCGCCCAGATGGTCCCGCCGATAGAATTCGTCTCCCCGGACGGCCGCTGCGTCTTGTCGGCCAAGCCCACTGACCTCGGCGGGGGCACCTGGCATTACGAATACGCCCTTCTCAACATCGACATGGATCGCAAGGTCGAGTCCTTCACCGTCCCCCTGGCCCCCTCCGCGGTGTTGACCAACGTCGGATTCCATGCCGTGGAACACCACGACGAAGAAGACGTCGGCTATTCGAATGCTCCGTGGACCTGGCAGGTAGCCGACGGGGCCATCACCTGGAACACCCTGGACAACCCGGTCCGCTGGGGCACGATGTACAACTTCCGCTTCGATGTCGACTCCGCCCCCAACCCCGAGGGGACCGTCGTGACCCTGGGGATGTTCGAGTCCGGCGTTCCTGAAGTAGTAGCCGGGCAGACTGTGGGCCCCTGCCTCGCCGACGCCGATGGCGACATGAACGGCGACGGCCAGACCGACGGCGCCGACATCTCGGCCTTCACCGCCGCGGTGGCCTCTCTGTCGGGAGATCCTGGCGACCTGTGCCCGGCAGACTTCGACCACAGCGGTACCTTAGACATGGCCGACGTGCCCCACATGGTCTCCGCCCTGTTGGCTCCGTAGCCCGGGCCGCAGCGGCGTCCCCGCCCGTTTTGACTGTCCAGCGGTTTCCTCGTCGATCAGTGGTCAGGACAGTTACCGCTCACCGCCAACAACGTCGAACACCGCAGGTGCTGATCGGTGCCCCTGGCGACTGGTCCGCCAGCGTATCGCTGGACCGGAGCGTTGGCCGCAAGCCGCCCGTAGCACTTGAGATGCTCAGGCTTCAACGTTGGGAGTAGCCGCAGGTGTGGGGCAGCGCCATACGCGCCGTGGCGCATCCTGATCGGGGTGCGCAGCCGCAGGCGCCGATCGGCTCACCGACGCTGACGGCGACGCGGTAGTTCGATCAGGCGGCCGCCGAAGATCCAACTGCGGGACCCTCTAGCCCGTCAGGCAGAGGGCCGCGGCGATCGTATTGAACAGAGGGGTGACGAATGCAGCAATGAACGCCGTTAGGATGCTGCTCAGCGTGCTGATCAAGACATCAAAAAGCTGATCCATAACCTGGGCTCCTCGGATGAGCGTCCCGTCGCCGGAACGCCGCGGGGGAGGTTTCGGACAGGCCGGGCAGCCCGGACCCCGTGTCCGGCCATGTCTCCCGTGCTGTCGGGGCGCCAGCCAAACCCGGCGCTCTCTATCAGTTTGTCCTTCTCGGGCTGTGGGCCAAGCCTCCGTCGCCGGGATTGCCTGGGCCACGTCTGCCTTATCGGAGCCGGAGTGGCTTCACTCCAGCAGAGAAGCTCGCCAACGGCCAAATCGCCATCGCCGGGTCCCGGGCCGGCGAGCTGCGTTCGGATCAGGTCTCCCAACGTCGGCCTCCGGTTGTTGCGCCGGGTGGCGCACCATTCCTGCCCGGACGGCCGCGATCGAAAAACAGGGTCGGCAGAGACCGAGCCAGGGACCTGGGCTCATAGAGGCTCTCGACCTCTCCGCGGCAGTTGTACCAGCAGTCGGTGCAGGTGTTGCCGGCGCT
>CAZFMS010000156.1:0-10068 GCA_964520125.1 uncultured Planctomycetaceae bacterium | reverse complement strand
GGGCGATTACGGGGCGACCTGGGTGAGCGACCAGATCGAGCGTATCTCCGGCTTTCCTGCGGAGCGCTGGGTGTCGGATCCAGGATTCTGGGCCAGGGGGCTTCACCCGGATGATCGCCAAAGGGTTTTGGAGGAGTACGGCGCTCTGCAGGTCAAGAATGAGGTGGCGGTGGAGTACCGCTGGCGGTCTGCGGACGGGACCTATCGGTGGTTCCTGGACCAGGCGGCGCTGGTGCGGGATGAGCAGGGGAACCCCAAGGAGGCCATCGGGACCTGGCTGGACATCACCGATCGCAAAGAGGTCGAAGAGAAGCTCAAGCTTCAAGTTCGGATTCTGGAGAACATGGCCGAGGGCGTGATGCTGGTTCGAGTTAGCGATGCGAAGATGGTCTACGCGAATCCCACTTTCGAGCGGATGTTCGGGTACGATTCAGGAGAGCTACTCGATCAGCACGTAAGCATCATCAATGCTCCAACCGGGAAGAGTCGGCGAGAAATCGCAAATGACATCATCTGCGTTCTCAAGAAGAGCGGGGTTTGGAGTGGCGAGGTGCTCAACGTCAAGAGGAACGGGACCCGATTCTGGTGTCGTGCGAATGTTTCCACCTTCGATCATCCCGAGTATGGCCAGGTCTGGGTATCTGTGCAGCAAGACATCACCGAGCGAAAGCGGGCCGAAGAAGCGTTGCGCGAGTCGGAGGAGAAGTACCGGGGCCTCTTCGAGCAGGCAGCCGATTCGATCGTGCTGGTTGACCGGATGACCGGCGCGCTAGCCGAGTTCAACGACCAGGCCCACCAGAACTTAGGCTATACCCGCGAAGAATTCCGGAACCTCACCATTGCCGACCTCGATGTTGTCGAATCCGCCGAGGAGGTTGCGGCTCACATTCAGAAGATCTTCGAGATGGGCAGCGACACGTTCGAGACGAAACATCGGACCAAGGAAGGGGAGATCCGCGACGTTCTCGTCGCATGCAAGGTGATTGCGATTCCAGGACGAGCTATCTATCAAAGCATTTGGACCGACATCACCGAGCGAAAGCGGGCTGAGGAGAGGGTGCGGAGAAGCGAAGAGCAATACAGAAGCGTGGTGGATAACGTTGGGGTCGGAATTGCAGTCATAAGCCCGAAGATGGAGATTCTGACCCTGAACAACCAGATGAAGAAGTGGTTTCCTGACATCGATGTGTCAAAGAAGCCAATATGCTATACGATTTATAACGATCCCCCGAGGGAGAGTGCTTGTTCCTATTGCCCTACGGTCAAGACGCTGAAAGATGGTCAGACTCATCAAGCGATCACAGAAACACCTGCGGGTAACGAAACAAGGAACTACAAGATCATTTCAACGCCCTTGAGAGGCAAGGACGGCAAGGTCACCGCAGCCATAGAGATGGTGGAAGACATCACCGAGCGGACGCGGGCCGAGGAGGTGAGAGCTGGCCTCGAGACTCAGCTCCGTCATGCGCATAAGATGGAGGCCGTCGGAACGCTGGCCAGTGGCATAGCCCATGATTTCACCAATCTCCTGACCGCCATTTTTGGCTATACGGATCTGGCCAAGGCGACGCTTCCCGACGACCATCCGGCGATTCGGGCATTGGAGATGGTCGAGCATAGCGCCATGCAGGCCCGGGGGGTTACTGAGTCTCTACTCACCTTCAGCCATCGACGGGGGACGGAGAAGAGGCCGATCGATCTAGTCAAGACCGTGGGTGACACGCTACGTTTGCTGCGCCGGGTGATGTTCCCTTCGATCGACGTTACCCAGGAGCTGTCGGGCGAGGGGATCATCTGGGTAAACGCTGACGCGATTCAGATTCAGCAGATTCTGATGAATCTGGCGGTAAACGGCCGGGATGCCATGCCCGATGGTGGGACCTTGGTCGTGTCGCTGAGTAGAGCACCTGCCGGTCAGTCCATGAAGGGCTCATCGGGCAC
The DNA here is from genome assembly GCA_964520125.1 of uncultured Planctomycetaceae bacterium. Classification (GTDB taxonomy): domain Bacteria; phylum Planctomycetota; class Phycisphaerae; order UBA1845; family UTPLA1; genus JAFGQA01. Next base: position 8,127 of record CAZFMS010000156.1, on the reverse strand, counting down.
GGCAGGCGATCGGGCCGAGGCGGTGCTGGTGGTTGCGGACACCGGCACGGGCATGACCGACGAAGTCCACTCCCGGGTCTTCGAACCGTTCTTCACCACCAAGCCTCGTGGGCAAGGAACCGGCCTGGGGATGTCCATAATCCACGGTATTGTCACCGACTGTGGCGGCCAAATCGACATCGACTCGCAGCCCGGCCGCGGGACGCGAGTCACGGTGAGACTGCCTTGCTGCGCCCCGCCGAAGAAGACCGCCGCCGGACAGTCTCGGCCAGAGGAAGCCCGGGGCAACGGCGAGGTCATAGTCATCGTGGAGGATGACGAGCACGTGGGTTCGATCATGACTTCGACCCTCCGTTCGCGCGGCTACCAGGTTCTTCCCATGGCGGACGGTGGGGATGCCCTGGCGTCGCTGGAGGCCCACCAAGACAGCGTGCGGCTGGTCATTTTCGACGTGGACTTCAGAAACGGGAATGGAATACCGTTGCTGCGGCAGGCCCGACGAAGGCACGCCGACATTCCATTCGTGGTGGTCACCGGGAGTACGAAATGCAATCCTGCGGAAGAGCTGACCGAACTGGATTGCCTGCTTCGCAAGCCCTTTCAAATGTCGGGTCTGACCTCGGCTGTCGCCCGGGCAATGTCCGGCGTGGCATGACCGATGAGAAGAAGTAATGACCGAGACCATCAAGATTCTGCTGGTTGACGATCACGCCTTGGTCAGGGGGGCGCTGTCCGAGAGGTTGGAGCGGGAGCCCCGGTTCGAGGTTGTCGGAACTGCGGGAACGGCGGACGAGGCGCTGGCGATGACGGTGAAATACGAGCTGACGATCATCCTGATGGACATCGACATGCCCGGGATGGACAGCTTCGAGGCGGCCCGGAGGATTGCCGAGATGCGGCCCCAGCGCAGCATCATTTTCCTCAGCGCCTACATGTACGACCACTTCATCGACCGGGCCCTGGCGGTGCGGGCGAGAGGCTACTTGACCAAGCGGGAGTCGGCGGAGAGCGTGGTGTCGGCGATTCTGGAGGTTGCTTCCGGGGGGGCCTGCTTTTCAGACGAGGTCCGGGCTCGGATAGCGGTGGATGCGACGGGGGCCAGGCTGCCGACGGAAATCAAGTCGCGAGCCGCGACCCTCCGGCCGCGGGAACACGAGACCCTCCGCTACATTGCCCGGGGAATGAGCAAGAAGAAGATCGCCGAGCAGATGAACATCAGCATCAAGACGGTGGAGCACCACACCACCAGGCTGATGTCCAAACTCGGGATACATGACCGCGTGGATCTTGCTCGGTTCGCCATCCGTGAGGGCCTGGTTCAGCCGTAAGTCGGCGAGCCGGGCTGTCTTATGGGAGGGTGAGCGAGCATTAAATGGGATCAAACAAGTGCCCATCGGCAGCGCGCTCCTGGGGCCGACAGCAGCGCTGGTGGACCGGTGAATGCCGCTCTGGCGAATAGAGTTCCAATCTGGGCGGCTCCTGGTCGGTCCTGGGCGGACGCTCGGGACGCGGAAATCCGTCGCTGCGGCAGGCCCCCAGCCCGGAAGCCCTGTTCTTCTTTGTTTCGCAGTTCCGGCAACTTGGATTCGGACTCAAACGGGCGACTGTTCGCTTGGGCAGGTCCGTTCTAGTTGACAAAGTGATCCCGTTCGGGTAGGCTGATGTTTCTCGGAGGGTTGAGCGGAGGGAGCAGAGGCGCAGAGTTCCGGTTGGAGGGGATCGTATTTCTCCGCTAAGGGGGACCGGAAGGAAGCCCGGAAGAGGGGGGCCCGTGCTCCAACGGGCCCCCTGTTTTTTGCGCCCGCCGAGTGTCGATCACTCGGGGTGATTGCCGCAGTTCATGCCAACCGGGCACGTGGATCAATAGCCTACTTACGCCATTATTCGGCTTCCGGCAGAGGCATCGACCTGGGACGGTCAGCCTGCCGGCGGACCTCGGGCGTCTCCTCGGCGTCGTGCGGGGATGTTCCCGAGGCAATGGTCGTCTGGCCAGAAGCATGGGTCCGGAGCGGGCGATCCGCGCGCCCGGGGAGCACCAAGCGGCATTCGACTTGGTTCATCGCCGGCCATGCCCAATCAACAACCCGAGCCCCGACGACTACAGCTTGGTCACTTCGCCGGGAGCGGACTTGGCGGCATCGTACTTGGCCTTGGCCAGGGCGATTCGGGCATCGTACTCGCAGCCGGTCTTGAATTCCTCGACGACGAATTGCACTTTGCCGGCCGCCGTGTCTTCGGGGCTGACCTGAGTGCCGCAATGGACTTTGCGTCCGTCGACGATGTAGGTCATGTTGATCTTCTTGACGACCGACAGGGCATTTTCGCGGGCCTTGACGGCAGCCTGATGGGTGCTGAATTCACGCCCGAGGACGAAGAAACTCCCACACTTGGACTTGTCGCAGAGGGTCTTGCCCTCGGACTTGGCCGACTTGGCCTTTTGGCCGCAGGTGGATTCGTCGGCCTTGACCAACTTGCCCTTGTTCTTCCAGAAGCCCTCCGATTCGGTCTCCGCCTTGGCCACCGTGGCCTTGCGGGCCTTGGTTCCACAGCCACCCTTGGAGGAGGTGGAGGAGGTGGAGGAGCATGCCTTCTGACACTTGGCCGCGCAGGCAGCAGAGCAACCGGCCTTGGACTTCTCATCGCAGTAGACCAACTTGCCGTCGACCAGGCAGGCGATGGTCGTAAACCTCTCGACATACTGTTCGGTGGCGCTGGCCAAGGCGACCACGGCCTGGTTCTTCTTGGAGAATTGCTCGGCGCCCACTACAAAGACGACCTTTGATCCGTTGCTTGACGCTGCCTTCTGAGCGGAGGCCGAACACCCGTAAGTCATCTCGCCGACCTTCATCAGCATGGTCGGGAATTCTCCGAGATCGCCACAGGGCTTCTGAGTGCAGGACGCCTTGGCGACCTGGGCCTTCTTCTTACTGGCACAGCAACCGGGCCCGGCATAGGCAGAAGAGACACCCAAGCTGCAGGCCAAACCAACCAAACCAACAATCATCAGTCTTCTTCGCATCGATTTGCTCCTATCACATTCTTCCATAACTTGACTCACCCGAAAGGCCAGCTACGCGGGGGCCTTTCGGCGCTCTAGTGCCGCATGCATTCGCGGGGAGTTCTCCGGCCACTGGAGCTTCGGTTCCCCTCGGTCGTTGCCCACCGGCCATTATAGCGTCGACGCCCGGGAAGTTCATCGTGCTGGGTCAATCCCGGCTACCTCCTGGTGGCGGGCCGCGGCGGGATCTGCGGAGGCACCGGAGGGGTCATCGGCGCCGCACGGAAGCCATTGCCTGTTCAGCACTTAGGTGCGAGCAAGATGATTGCGGGCCCTGGAGTAGGACGCGGTCGGCGGTGAGCCCATTCTCCGGCGGCGTGGCAATGGTTCCACGAGAAAGCTGGATCACGCCGATCGGGATCTCCCCAGCGTTCAGGTTGAGGACTTGGATCATCGCCTGCTTCTGCGGGACGGGCAGCCTGACCCCAGGACCTGCGAACATCAAGATTGAGGTTGATCTCCGGGCAACGCTGGAAGTTGATCTGCTTGAGGGGACGGTCGGTTCCAGGGGTCGGGGGCTACCGGCCGGTGTGTCGAGATGGCTCCCCTCGGCGAGAATCGTTCCGAGTCAACGGTGCTGAGCCGGGCGAGCTGGAGAATCCGCCATGTTCGGGATGGAGGCCCGGGTGCGTGGCTCCAGCACTCGCGGAGTAGCCCTTGCCAAGGCCTCCGCAGCACCGAACCTCCGGTCGCGACCGAACGATGGGAATGGCGCCCGGGCCACGGCGATGGATGGAGTGCCGGTTATTGCCGGTGCTTGACCGCGGAGCAGTAAGGCGATAAAACCACCCGTTGCCTGGTGTCCCGCCCGGCACCTTGGCCGGCCGCGTGCCCAAGTGGACTAAGGGGGCGGATTGCAAATCCGCTATTCGTCGGTTCGAATCCGACCGCGGCCTTCTTCACCTGAGTCATTCCTGTTGGCACCCGATGCCTCGTTCGTGGGAGAATCTGTTCGGGGTGTCGCTTTGCGCCGCCCGGACGGCAAGGGGTCGGTCGAGGATTGGGGGCGGGTGAGCCGGGACTTGCCGGCGGCGTTCGCGATTTCCTGCGTGGTGTTCCAATGCCCCCGGATCGGGGCGCGGCGAATGGAGGCTGCATGGATGCGGCACCGGTCTCGATCCGCCGGGGGCAGGGGGTCCGCGGTTTGGGCTCAGGCCGGGGTGATGTGGTGCCAGGGTGGTCGAGTCGAGTGGCTATCCGGTCCCTCAGTGGTCCCCGCTGGTGATTTGGCCAGCGTTTCGGGTGGCCAGGTCGGCGAAAGACCGGTGTGGGGGGAAGGTCCGATACATCTTGGACAAATTCTTGGGCCGGTTTTCCTGAGTACACTTAGTGTCGGTGCATAATGGCATAACTGCTTGGAGATTCGGAAGGAGCATCCCAGTGAACAAGATAGATATGCAGAGTCGTAGGAAAGCCGCGCTGCTGTGGTGCAGCGGGGCTTTGGGGTTTGTGGTACTTGCGCTGGTCGCGGTCGGCGGTTGTGGTGATTCGAAGACCGCCGACGGTCTCGGGGATGGCCGGGGCCTCGATGGGGTGTTGTCCATGATGGGCGGTGCCCTACTGGAGCCGGAAATCTGTGACGACGGAGTGGACAACGATGGAGACGGTCTGATCGACTGCGATGATCCGGACTGCGTCGAAGATCCCGCCTGCGCTTCACCGGTGGTGCTGGCCTGTCCGGCGGACCTGACCGTGGAGTGCGACTCGACCGGAGGCACGCAACAGCTCGAGGCCTGGCTGGCCAGTGTGACGGTGGAGGGCGGCTGTGCCAATCTGGACGTAGCCGACGATTTCACCGGCCTGTCGGACGGCTGTGCCAAGACCGGCACCGTCAACGTGGCCTGGACCGCGACGGACGACTGCGGATCGGCAACCTGCTCGGCCACGTTCACCGTCGTGGACGTGACCACGCCGGTGATTGGTGGGCCTGCGGACCTGACCGTGGAGTGCGACGGCAGCGGCAACCAGGCCGAAGTGGAGGCTTGGCTGGCCGAGGCCACCGCCGAAGACGTATGCGGGCACGCCGGGCTGGAGGACGACTTCGACGGTCTGCCGGGGGCTTGCGGCGCGACGGCGTCGGCGACGGTCAACTGGACTGCTACCGATGAGTGTGGCAACACGACTGCGCACAGCGCAACGTTCACCATCGAGGATGCCACGTCCCCCACGATTGACGGCCCCGGTGACCTGACGGTGGAGTGCGATGGCCACGGGAATCAGGTCGAGCTGGATGCCTGGCTGGCCAGCGCCACGGCTGACGATGTCTGCGGGCAGCCGACTCTGGTCCACGATTTCGCCGGCCTCTCGGATGGTTGCGGCACGGCCGGTTTGGCGACGGTCAACTGGACCGCTACCGACGCGTGCGGCAATACAAGCACGCATAACGCTACGTTCACCATTGCTGATCGCACGGACCCGACGCTTGACGGCCCGGGTGACCTGACGGTGGAGTGCGATGGCCACGGGAATCAGGTCGAGCTGGATGCCTGGCTGGCCAGCGCCACGGCTGACGATGTCTGTGGGACGCCGACTCTGGTCCACGATTTCGCCGGCCTCTCGGATGGTTGCGGTACGGCTGGTTTGGCGACGGTCATCTGGACCGCTACCGACCAGTGCGGCAACACGACCGCGCACAGCGCAACGTTCACCATCGAGGACGCTACGCCTCCGACGCTTGACGGCCCGAGTGATCTTACGGTCGAGTGCGACGGCGGCGGCAACCAGGTCGAGCTGGAGGCCTGGCTGGCCGACGCCACGGCCGACGATGTGTGCGGTCAGCCGGACCTGGTCCACGACTTCGCCTCGCTCTCGGACGATTGCGGCGCGACCGGATCGGCGATGGTTACCTGGACCGCCACCGACCCTTGCGGCAATGCAACTACGCATAGCGCGACGTTCACCGTCGCAGACAGCACGGCTCCGACCCTCGAGGGCCCGAGTGATCTGACGGTCGAGTGCGACGGCAACGGCAACCAGGCCGAGTTGGACGCCTGGCTGGCCGACGCCGCCGCCGACGATGTGTGCGGCCAACCGGATTTGGTCCACGACTTCGCCTCGCTAACTGACGATTGCGGCGCGACGGGTTCGGCGATGGTCACCTGGACGGCTACCGACGAGTGCGGCCACACCAGCACCCACCAGGCGACGTTCACCATCGTGGATGGCACGCTGCCGGTGGTCGAACTGAACGGGCCGGCGGAGATGACCCTGGAGTGCCACGTTGATACCTACGTGGAGCAGGGGGCGTCGGCGGCGGACACCTGCGATGGAAGCCTGATCTCGGCGGTGGTGGGCGGCGATACCGTGGACGTGAATACTCCCGGCGTCTACGTGGTCACCTATGATGCGACGGACGCCTGCGGGAACGTCGCCGAGCAGGTGACGCGCACGGTGGAAGTCGAGGACACCCTGCCGCCGGAGGTGACGGTCGGCGAGATGATCGAGCTATGGCCTCCCAACCACTCGTACCACTCATTCAGCTTGTCGGACTGTGTCGAGAGCGTGGTGGACCTGTGCGACGGCGAGCTGGATGTCGATGAGGTGGGGACGATCCTCTCGATCTACAGCGACGAGCCCGAGGATGCCCACGGCCGGGGAGATGGTCGCACGACCGATGATATTGTCATTTTGAGCGACAGCACGTTCAAAGTGCGCTCCGAGCGTCAGGGCGGGGGCAATGGCCGGGTATACGGAGTGAGGTTCGAGGTGGTCGACACGGCGGGCAACGTCGCCGAGGCCATGTGCTTCATCGGCGTGCCCCACGACCAATCGGGCGACGCCCCGATGGACGACGGCCCTGACGCGGGCTACACGGTCCCGCGGACGGAGACCCGGCGCCGGACGAACGCACCGGGCTTATAGATACTGCCAGAGCGAAGAGGGGGCAGTTGCTTTGTATCTACCCCCGGCGGTATCGCTTGCGCAAAGGCACTATGGGCCTGGCCGCCAGGACAGCTTTAGGCCGTACGCCTCCGCCAGGGCCTCGTATCGCGTGCGAACCTCTTGCGGCGATAGCTTGAGCTTCTTTGCCACCTTGATGACTCGTTTCTTACCGATCGCCTTCCGAGGATCGAGCCCGGGGAACACACCTTCCACATTGTGAGACAGCAACTTCCGGTCCGTGTCATCGCGTTCAATTCGTCCGAGCGCAAAGATCGCAGCCCTCCGCACATGCACAATGTCGTCAGAGACTATGCGGGTCAGGAATTCGACCGCCCGCGGGTCGTCGCATCTACCCAGCACCGCCTCCAACCACGGAGCACCCTTGCCGTCGTAGGACAGCCCGGGCAGAGCCGTCGATAGCCGGTCCACGAACTGGGCGTCCGGCCTCCAGACGCCCGAACCACGCCATGCCCCCGAAAGCCACGCCAGCGCCCATATGCCCGCATGGAAGCAGGGCGCGCCCTTCTCCAGCATCTTCTGCAGGCCGTCGATCAGGCCCGGTACAAGCACCGCCCGCTCTTCCCACGCAAGCCACGCGATTGCGAGCGCGGCCTCGATGCGATCGGTTTCCTTCGGCGATGCCAGGTGTTGCTTCTGTTCTACCAGCCAATCGCTCATCGCATCTTTGCCATCCGGGGCCGCCAGGGCTGCGACTATTCCGCACACGCTCCCTGCATTTGAACGCTCTGCCCAATCTGCCTGCACAAATTGCTGGGCCAGGGCAGTTGCCAGGCGAGGTGCCCATTCAGAACCGCCGACTTCGACTGCCGCCTGGTCAGCGGGCGTTGACATCGGACCTAGACCATCCTCCAGCTGGATATGCCCGGCGAACACTCGTATTACTTCCGACGCAGTCTCTTCAGAGACGTTCGGCTCATCGGCCAAGCAGTTCATCGCCTGGATCGCTCGCGGTCGGGCCGTCTCTTTGTCATCTTCCCCGTCCGGGGGCTCGAGGATCGCCCGCAGCACGGCGTCCACGTCGTCATCCGGGCAGGCGACCACCAACAAGCGGAGCGTCTCCCTCCAATGGATGGACACCTGCCCTTCAGACACCTGCCCGGCCATCGGCGCCCCGTCCTCCGCCAGCGTCTTGCCCTTGTCCCGTCCCGGGAAGCGCCTGTCGTTGA
>CAZFMS010000155.1:0-10115 GCA_964520125.1 uncultured Planctomycetaceae bacterium | reverse complement strand
CATACTCGGCTCAGCTCTTCCACAACCAGGCTCCCGGCCACCGCTCCGAACATCAGCGGCAGGCCAATGAGGACGGGGCCCGCGGTGTTGTCGTTCAAAGGGCGCTGCCAACCCATGGTACTCGGCCTGACCGGGCCTCGGCCACCGCCTGCACTGAATTGGGGCCGCCCGGGCCCGAAGCCCATGGGTTTGCCGTCGAAGAGCCGTCGGTTTGAGGGGGGATCACCTGCCGCTCGCCAGGGACTGTGCCCTGCCGGGCCGTTCGCACTTCAAACTGGCCTGGGATTCTATCCGCCCAGGGGAGTGAAGCGGATGACGTCCGCGATGAAATCAAGGCCGGCACCAACCGCGGAGACCGTCGGGCTGCTGCCACCCAGGAAGCCGGTGGCCCCGGTGAGCGACAGCCCGGTGCCGATGGTATCCGCCGCGTTCTGGACGCAGGTCCAAGAGCCGAACACTACCCCGGCCCCCAACGTTACCGTCACCTTCTTGATCCATCGAAGTCTTCGGCGAGTCATGATGGCCGCCTCCTAACTGCGGCAAAGGACTTGCAAGCCTGTCAGAGCCGAATCCGTTCGGCCCGTCGACCACGGCCCAGGTGATACCGCTAGTATTGGCGAGTGTCAACAACTAATCGTAACATGTTGTCGTTGCCAGAGTTAGCGGCAATATGGAGAGGTGCGGCTGGCGCCCCGGACTCCGGGAATGTGGTGCCCGCGGCCGTGCGGTCGCGATCAAGCTGGCACGTGCCCAGACCACTGCCCGCCGAGTCGCCGTGGGCACTCGAGCATGCGGCCCGGGGATGCCTCACCGCCCGGGCAGCGCTGCCGCCGCGGTGCCGAAGACCGGGCGACGAACGCTGGAGTCACGTAAGCCGCCAGCCGGCCGAGTCATCGTCCCCGCCCCCCTCCGTGCGGTCTGCTTCGGGCCGTTCTCCGCTGCCCGTGACCGCATCGGTGGGGCTCACCGGGATGACCGGCAGGGGGGTGGTGATAGCGCTCCTGAGCCTGGGGAGATACCGAACGAAGAACGCCACCGCCTCGGGGTCCTGGCGTTTCCTGGTGAAGACGTACTTGCCGATGCCGTCGTCTGCCAGAACGTACCGGCCCACCGCTCCTCCACCCAAGGCGACCACTCCGGCTGCCCCTCCCCCAAAGGCGATAACGCCTATGGCTCCGCCGCCGACCGCGACGATGCCGATGGCCCCTCCGCCGAATGCGAAGATGCCGGCCGCCAAGCCGCCGAAAGCCACCACCCCGAAACCCGCGCCGCCCGCCGCGATGATGCCGATACCCATGCCCGGGTGTGACGAGCCGGCGCCGCCCAGGTCGATCAACGGCAGGGGGCCGATCATCGTAGTTGGCAGCGACGGCCCACTCCACTGGGATAGCAGAATCAAGGGCATGAACAACAAGAGCGGGGCGGCCATCCAGCGTTTGTAGTAGGCCAGGGCCTTCTGGAAGGCCATAGGGTCGAAGCAGGGATTGTCTGCCCCAAAGGTGGCCTCCAGCCGTCGGTTGAGCCGGGCGTTGGCACGTTCCAGCAGATCGAGTCGCCGCCGCAAGTCGTCCTCCGAAGAGGGCTTCTGTCGCTTCGGGTCAGCCATGGGTTTGCCTCAGAGAACCGTGCCGAAGACATTGTACCGTCACCGAGGGCCAAGAGAAGTCCGCGAGGCCGGGGCCCTCCAAGACGGATCAACGTGGAAGATTCGCGGAAAGCTGCCACCGGCCGGTCCAAATCCAGTCTCCCGTCCCTGAGGGAACCATCGTCAAGGGAGGCCGCCATCCGGCCGGCCACCTCCTGTCCGGCTGCCTCCCGGCCCGAGTCTGGGGAGGTGCCCTCGGCGGACCTGAAGGATCATCGATTGACCTGCAGGCAAGGGCTCAACTATGATGAAGGGCTTGGATTTCGGTGTTCAACCGATCGGGACGGATGACAGATTAGGAATGGAGAAACGCCATGGCCCGCCTGCATGAAGATATTGTGGGGATCGTCGGCAACACGCCGCTGGTTCGGATCAACCGGATCATCAAGTCCGACGCCGAGGTCTACGCGAAACTCGAATACCTCAACCCGCTGGCCAGCGTCAAGGACCGTATCGGCAAATCGATGATCGAAGCGGCCGAGGCCGCCGGCAAGATTAGCCGAGGAATGGAGATCATCGAGCCCACCAGCGGCAACACCGGCATCGCCCTGGCTTTCGTCTGTGCGGCCAAGGGCTACAAACTCACCCTGGTGATGCCTGAGTCGATGAGCATGGAGCGGCGAATGCTCCTCAAGGCCATGGGCGCCAAGCTGATCCTGACCCCGGCGGCCGAAGGCATGCCCGGAGCGATCCGCCGGGCTCGGGAATTGACCGACGAGACGCCGTCCAGTTTCATGCCCCAACAGTTCGACAACCCGGCCAATCCCGAAGTCCACCGCCAGACCACGGCGGTCGAGATCTGGGAGGACACCGACGGACGGGCCGACGTACTGGTCTCCGGCATCGGAACCGGTGGGACCATCACCGGCGTCGGAGAGGTGCTCAAGGCCAAGAAGCCGAGCTTTCGTTGCGTGGCCGTAGAACCCGAAGAATCGCCGGTCCTGACTCAGACCCAGGATGGCGCGGAGGTCAAACCCGGTCCCCACAAGATTCAAGGGATCGGGGCCGGCTTTCTTCCCGCCGTTCTGAATACCGACATCTACGACGAGATCATCCGGGTAAACTCGGATGATGCTATGGCCATGGCCCGCAGGGCGGCCAGGGAAGAAGGCCTACTGTGCGGCATCTCTTCGGGCGCCGCCCTTTGGGCCGCCGAGCGGGTGGCGACGCGAGCCGAAAGCGCCGGTCAACTGATCGTGGTCATCCTGCCTTCCTCCGGCGAACGGTACCTCAGCACGGCGCTTTTCCAGGAGAGCTGACTTCGAAGACCGAGCGGCCCCGGCCTGGACCGGGTGCGACAACCGACGAATACCAGGCACCCCAAGTCCACGGGCACCCCGCGGCATGGTAGGGGGCTCCGGATATGGGCCTTGGGGACGGGATTGAAGGATTCTGAAAGGGAGACAATGACCGAAATTCGGGCGACCAACGTTGTTTGGCACGAGGGGCACGTCGAACGATCGGCGCGCCAGGCGCTACTGAGCCAGCGCGGTTGTACTATCTGGCTGACCGGCCTGCCCTCCAGCGGCAAGAGCACCATCGGCTTCTCGCTGGAGCATTCCCTGGTGCAACAGGGACGCCTGGCCTACGTCCTGGACGGGGACAACATCCGGCACGGTCTCAACAAGAACCTGGGCTTCTCCGCCGAGGACCGGGACGAGAACATCCGACGGATCGGCGAAGTCACCAAGCTGTTCGCCGACGCGGGCGTGATCAGCATCACCTCGTTCGTCAGCCCCTATCGGGCCGATCGAGACCGAGCCCGAAAGCTGCACCAGGAAGCCGGCATCCCCTTCATCGAGGTTTTCGTGGACACGCCGCTAGCAGCGTGCGAAGAGCGCGATCCCAAGGGACTGTACAAGAAGGCCCGTTCCGGGGAGATCCCCAACTTCACCGGCATCAGCGACCCCTACGAGGCCCCGGAGAATCCCGAAATCGTCTTGAAGACCGCCGAGATGAAGCTGGAGGCCTGCGTCGCCACCCTGGCCAAGCATTTGCAGGAGCAGGGCATCCTGACCGGGTCTTAGGGCTCGGGGCCGGACAGGCAGAGCTTGACCCCCGCCGACGTTCTGCAAGTCGTTCTGCACCCGACGGCGGAACCCCGCAGTCGAGGCTCTGTCGTTCGTTTGCGGAGAACGTGGGGGTTGAAGAAGGCATCGCCCAGGTCTTCGCCGGCCTGGGATTTCCGTCAACGACCTCGATTTGCAAAAAAAACTTTTACCGCCCGAGAAACTTACCTGAAGCCTCCCTGCGCGCTAATTCTACTGGCAAGCGAACGTAACGCGTTGTGAATGCTAATGTTATGAGGCTATGGGGTCTGGAACCCTAGCATTCTGCACCGCCCGCTCCGTTGGTGAGGGTCGAAGATGACTACCAGTATCTTAACCCGCGGGGCGTAGTTGCCGACGAGGGCTGCATGCCCCGGTAGAGGACCGGGGGAGAGTTGATCATCTCGAAAGGAAATGGATATGAGCCCTAACAAGGCAAACTACAGCAAGACGAATTGCAAGACGGACATCAAGAAGAAGCAGGCCATGTGGAGTCGATTGAGGCGACGGTTTTGCGCCTCCAAGAGCCCCGTCGAGAAGAAGTTCCTGAAGACCGAGGCCGTTCGCGTCTCCACTGAACTCAAGCAGTGGGGCAAGAGATGGCAGAACTGGGGCTTCGGTGCCTGCACCTGGATCACCAAGAACTACACGGTCTCCTGCTTTAGCGGCTCGAAGACCAACGTCGGTTGCAAGACCGCCGCCCGCAAGTGCTCGACCGGCAAGACCTACGGTCGCAAGACCTCCTACAACGCCACCAGCAGCCGGTACTCGGTTGGTCGCTCGAAGAGCCGGTCGACCAATCGCACCAAGTCCTCGGCGGCCCGCAAGAGCTACTCCGCCTGGTAGCATCGAACCATTGCTCGGGGCCTCGAGGCACAACGGTGCTGGAGAGGCCCACGGGCACGCCCAAAGAGAGCCAGGGCTCGAATAGCGGCATGGACCGCTCGAGCACCGGCTCTCTCTTTTTATGCGCCGCCGGGGATCGGTCGTTCATTCCGGATGAGGAATACTCCGCCTCGTCCCCCTGGCCTTCCCGTCGAACGTTGCTCCACGACCCACCCATATACCCTTGGCTTTCGGAGGGAACGTCCGGGATCAGGCCTGGTCTTCCCGGGGGTCGGAACCGTGAGGTGCCGCCAGCGCGGCCCGGCCTCCTTGGTAAGACGCGCGCATCGGTCCCAGGCGGCTCTCCTTAGCCGGCGAACTCATCACCTCGGTCTGCATCGACCAAGATGTCCTGTCGGTGGCCCGATAACCTCGCATCTCAAGTGGGGACAGACAACGACCGATATCAGTATAGCCACCGGATGGTGTCGTCGAGCACCATCCGTCTCGAGCGCGCTCCCTGAACTTCCCGCCAGTCGGCGCAGCGCCGGCCGAAGGTGTCTGTCTTGCCAGATGAACCGGCGATCAGCGTACGACATGTGTTCAAGAAGTTCCGCCGAGGGGAACAGTTTGACTCGCTGCGCGATCTGTTGGCCGCCCGCCTTTTGACTACACGTCGGGGCAGCGCATCGCGGGTCAGCGAGTTCTGGGCCCTCGAAGACCTCAGCTTCGCGGTTCAGCCCGGCGAGGCGTTTGGCATCATCGGCCCCAACGGGGCGGGCAAGAGCACCATGCTGAAGATCCTCGCCGGGATCATGCGGCCCAACCGCGGAGCGGTCGACGTTCGTGGTCGGGTCTCGGCCCTGATCGAGTTGGGGGCCGGCTTTCACGGCGACCTGACCGGCCGGGAGAACATCTACCTGAACGCCAGCATCCTGGGCATGCCCCGGCGCGAGGTCCACCGCAGATTCGACGAGATCGTCGAGTTCGCCGGCGTGCGTGACTTTCTCGACACCCCCATCAAACGATACAGCAGCGGAATGCACGCCCGCCTGGGCTTCGCCATCGCCGCCCACGTGGATCCCCAGGTCTTGCTGGTCGACGAGGTCTTATCGGTCGGCGACCGCGTCTTTCGAGCCAAGTGCATGGACAAGATGCGGAGCTTCCTCAGGCAGGGTGCGGCGGTCATGTTCGTCTCCCACGACCTCGGGGCGGTTACCAGCTTCTGCGATCGGGCCTTGGTTCTAGATCGCGGACGCGAGGTGTTCTGTGGTTCCGCGGGAGACGCGGTGGGACGCTACTACGAGGCCTGCCGCGATTCGACCGTGGTCAAGGGTCCGCAGCAGGCCCCCCTCGCTCGAACGGTTGATATCCGGGTAGGCGATCAGCAAGGCAGAGAGATGACTACGTTCTCCGCCGGTGATGCCGCCCGATTCGGATACCGCGTGGTCTTCGAGGTGGACATCGCCCGGCCTTCTTACGGCTTCTCGATCATCCGGGCCCAGGATCACCTGACCATCTTCGAGACCAGCAGCACCCGGCTGGGGCTGGAATCGCCCCCGGTCAAGAAGGGCGACTGCCAGACAGTGCAGTATGACTTTCGGATGAACTTCTCGCCGGGCGAATACGTGATCGGGCTGCACGTCCGCGATCGCGATGCCCTGCGATACCTGATCGACGAACCGGATGTCGCCAGAGTCATGGTCGAAGGGGTGCAGGTCAGCGGGGGAATGGCCCATCTCGATCCTCGAGTGGAGGTCAAAGAACCGTCGCCCGAGGCCCTGACGGTCTAGGACGAATCATCCGCCGCGGGGCAGCCCCGCGGTGAGTTTCGACGGCCCATCATGGCTACCCCATTGGTGCCCTAGCCCGGTCTCGAATGCCCTACCCGGTCCGACGGGCGCGCCGTCCGGTTTTGGCAAGCGGGCGACACCGAGGCGATAAACCGCCTGTACAACGACCCCCAGGTTCGCCCCGGGGCCGACGTGATCGGCTACGAGCCGCGGACCGCGGCCCAGTGGTCGTGGGAATATGCCGCCTCGGGGCGCCATCAGCCGCCCTACGTGGTCGGCTTGGGCGCGTATAGGGCTCGGTTGGGTGCGTCGGTTCTTGCCGTCTATGGACAGTCGTTGTCGGCCAGCAGCGCATCCACGATTCCCTGGATATCTAGTGAGTCGAACACGTTGTCGTCGTTGAAGTCGCCGCGGCAGATCGGCGCGTTCACGCACAGCGCGACGGCCTGGCTGAATTGCCCGGAATTGCACCGGCCTATAACCTGTGCGTCGTACACGCCGGCTTCCGCAGTTGTTGCACCCGTCACCGTCAATGCACTGGTGGTCACGCCGCTGAAGGGAACGCCGTTGGCCAGCGGCACGCCGTTGCGCCGCCACTGATACGACGCCGCTCCCGGCGCCGTCACGCTGAAGGTGGCGTTCTGGCCCGCCGTTACTGTCTGGCTGTCGGGCTGCTGGGCGATTCCGATTGATGCGCCGTCACCCAGCAGCACCGAGACGTTGTCGCTGAACATATTCGCCACAGCTAAGTCGGGCTTGCCGTCGACGTTGAGGTCGCCGATGGCAACGGAGCTAGGACCGTTACCCGCTTCGTAGTTGAGCCTTGCGGCGAACGATGGAGGACACTGGCCATGCGCCGCCTGCGTCGCCACGAGCCCTGCCATTACCACTGCTAGATTGCTCATCACGATTTGCATTTGTTTCTTCTGTATCGTCATTTCTCCTCTCTCAAGGACCCTATTGAAGCTCTGGGGGTGCATGATCTTCCGGGTCCGGCTTCCATCCGACTCGACAGAACCCTCCCGAAACCAGAATTCGGCCGCTACTGGTAGATAAGCCCGCAGACAGTAAACTCATGGATCACTTCCGAAGCTCAACGAGGCTCGAACTTCGCTGTGAGTACAAAGGGAGACAAGTCAGAGCCTTGGAGACAGTCGGACCACGGCCGGGATCACGCCTCCTCGGGATTGAACCGCACAAATCGAACCGGCCAAACGGGGCGATGAATGAGCTCGAGGTGATTGTAGCAATGGCGAGACGCCGATGCCGAGATTAGTGGCAAGAATGCGCGCGAAGCCTGGCAGTTGGAGAGCCCAGCAGCACTGGCGATCTAATGATCTCCTGTCTGCGGCACGGTGATGGCCTCAAAGACTTTGTCGCCGTCGCTCCAGCGGTTGAGGGGGATGGTGGATTCCTGTGGAAACCGAAGTGCGGGGGCATCCTTCTGCGGGGTGCGTGTACCCGTTGTGACCACAGGGGCATCCCGATTAGCACCACCGTGTGCAGGCGACAAATCGTCAAATCAAGGTGACCTGCCCCCGCCGATGATACCGCTCCCTATGTTCGCATGACAACCTCAGAACAACCTCCCGGCGGCGAGTTGTGCCGGATGGACGGGCGCTTTATCCTGTTGGCGTCCGACTGTCCGGCCCTTTGGAGCAGGTAACGACATGAACCGAAAACGCCCCAGCCCGAAGCGATGCCTCCTGGCAGCATTAACCGTAGGCACCTGTTACGCCCTGGGCGCCGGCTGCATCCAAGCGGTCCTGGCGTCGATTGGCGTGACCCTCTTCTAACGGCCCAGGCCGCATTGGACCTCGTGATGAGCGCCGAAACGGTGCCTCTCATGGGGAGAGGCGCAACTCGGGCAGGTCTGCGGGCAGTCAGTACGTTACCTGACGTTTAGCGCCAAGATATAAGCCTCCAGCGTCTGCTGCTGAGCCTCTTGCTGCTCGCGATACTCAGCGATACTGGCTCGCAGGCTCTCGATCTGGGTTTGTTGGGTGTCCAGCTTCTGCTCGTAGCGGTGGTATAAGTCACTGCTATTCGACACCACCTTCATGTTCTCTCGGAGCCTATTCTGCTCCGTTTCTACCGTCGCCAGTTCGATGCCCGATTGCCTGATTCGACGCTTGGTCTCATTGACGACGCTTCTCAACTCGATGATCTCCATCAGGGACTTCTTGAGATCATCGCTAATGACCTTGGCCTGCAGGTAGACCTCGACAACGTCTTCTCCCGCGTCCGCAAGGACCACTCCTTCCCGGAGCACCTGTTCGAACGCCACCGGTACGGTCTTGGTGCCCCGGCCCGGGACTTCGACCTTGAACCGCACCGTAGAAGCGGTTTGCTGGGCGAACTCCTTCGGCTCGACGAGCTTCCAGTTTGTCTTCGTGGCCTGTTCCAGCATGACCGTCCGAGGCTCGTCGTCCTTGTTGCGGAAGCGATAGACCCGCCGATCGACGTGCTTGCGCTTGGCAAATAGGATGCCGTCGGCAATCCACATTTCGGCCAGCACTTCGGGGTCTTCCTCTTGTTGGACGTCGGCCTCGATTGACAGGTCCAAGGCATAGGCGATCATCCGTTCCTCGCCGGCCCGCAGGTCCGGCAGCTTGGCGTCGCCGGCATAGATGCCGCCGTCAAAGACCGTTACGGGGCCTTGCATCAGGTGCAGGGCGGTCGTATTCCTCATTTCCAACACGTTCAATGGGTACTTCTGGTGGATGTCGGCGTTGAAGACGGACAGCTTGGAGCCCTCGATCTCGGTGGTGACGATCGGCAGCATGGCCGCATGCCGGCGCTTGAGAGACACCGGGGTCTGAATGGCGTATTCGAACAACTCGCCGGCTTCCTGGGCCGAGGCCAATGAGGCCACCCCGAAGTCCCCGAAATCCATATCTTCCTCATCGTATCCGTTTTGTTCGTGGTCCT
Organism: uncultured Planctomycetaceae bacterium; assembly: GCA_964520125.1. Classification (GTDB taxonomy): domain Bacteria; phylum Planctomycetota; class Phycisphaerae; order UBA1845; family UTPLA1; genus JAFGQA01. The sequence goes on along the minus strand of CAZFMS010000155.1, from coordinate 873 downwards.
TGGCGCCCCCTCCGAATATGTTGCTTCCCACCGCTCCAGCAGCCCGCGCGGACCTGCCGCCACCGAGTCCACCTTCTGGTGGCGCGAAGCCATGAGAAGCCGGCCTACCATTGAACGTATGTATCTTCGCGGTCAACACCGACGTCGGCCTCGCCTCGTCCCCCAACGCACCTTCATAGGTCGGCGGGCGCAGGGACCGATACAGGGCCATCTGTTCCTTTGGTCGAGGTACGTACAGCGACTGATACAGATCCATCACGAAGCTGATCGGTCGGCCGGACACCAGACTCAGCCGGACGTTCTCCCAATCGTGCTCGGTGGCGTTTTCCACGATGGCCCAGCCCTGCAAATAGGGCTTTTTGTCTTCGGCCAGAACCAGCCGATAGGTGGTTTTCCAGATGGGCGTCTCCAGGATGTAGGCAGCGCGGATCCGGCGCCGACCTTGGCCTTCGAAATTTACCGTGACCGTCTTCTTCTCTGAATCACGGCTGGCGGCCAGGATCGAGTATGCCTTGCGCAGTTCCTGGTCGAGCTTGGCGTCCAATATCTTTATGCTGGTCAGATCGCGCAGGACGAAGGATCGCAGTCCGTCGTCGGCCAGAAGCGTCAAGACAAACTGCTCGACTCTTGTATTCTGTTGAGTGATGACGTCCCGCGTCTCCACCAGGACGATGGAGCCGGTAATCGTGTTGGGGGCCTTGACTTCCACCGGCACGCCGCGCATCTCGTTCAAGATCCCGCCCAGCGACGTACGGCCAATGAGTTCCGCGGCAAACGACCCCATCGCCCTTTCCACCGGGCCGCGAGACGGAAACTCCACCGCCGAGATGGTCCCGCCGTCCAGATCGCGCAAGACCAGTGACTTGAGTACAT
>CAZFMS010000154.1:0-10125 GCA_964520125.1 uncultured Planctomycetaceae bacterium | reverse complement strand
CCAGGCCCATGTTGTCGCCGCTGCTGAGGGTGGCGGTGATGGTCCAGTCGATTTGGGCGGGTCCGCCGGCTCGATAGTTGACCCCGGAGTTGGGCGACAGCAGATCCAGCGTGACGGTCCCCCCGGCCAGGGCCGGTATCGCGATGGCGACCAGGGCCAGGGCCGAGATTGATATCCGTTGTTTCATGGTGCGCTCCTTTTGGCCACGACGGTCTGTGGAAGGCTCGATTCTGGTTGGTTAAGGAGATTAACGGGCGTCGCGATGGACGCCATGAGGTTTCGAGGTGTGGAGAGGCTGTCGGCCCCTGCCGGGGCGCCAAGAGATCCGGCCGGGCCCACGCGCAAATGAGTGCTCCAGGCCTGACGCGGTCCGGGCGCACCAGGACGGCGAAGCTGCAATACAGCCGACATGAGCTTCTCTCTCCCTCTCCGCCTTATCGTCGACTCTACCGGGGAATCCAAGACTCCCACAAGACAAATGCAACGGACACAAAGGTGATCCAAGCAATACAAGGACAAATGCCGCGTGGGTGCTTACCGGACGCGGGTCTTGGTTCGGTATTGGCCAGGGGTCAGGCCTGCCCGAACATGGAACACGTGGCTGAACCAGTCAGGGTTGGCATAGCCGCTCTCGAAGGCGACTCGCTTGATCTGCCAGTCCGTGGTAGACAGTAGATTCTTGGCAAGTTCCATGCGGAGGTCGGAGATATGCCGGCTCATGCGCCGCCCGATCTGCTCGGCGAACAGGTGGGCGAGATAGGTGGAGTTAATGTCGAGCGTCCGGGCGATGCGTGCGACGGTCAAGTCGGGATCAGTCAGGTGTTGCTCAATGTGTTCCAGGGCCCTGAGAACCTGTGGGTGCGTGGGTCGCTTCCTGTCGGAGTTGCCGTTGCCGGCGGCGCGCTGGGCCTCGCTGTCGGCGGCGAGCTGCCGCGGTGGAACCAGCCTCGCCAAGACGTCGGCCTCGCCAGCCAGGAAACTCTCGACCAGAATGTCAAGCAGCTCCACATTGCGCTCGAAGGAGGCCTCGCTCACCGAGTCGGGACAGACCAGCTTCAGAACGGCCAGGCATCGGCCCTCCCAGACAACGGGCACAATGGCACAGAACAGCTCGAAGCCGCACTTGTGCCAATGAAGTTCTGGCCGGCGTTTGAGTTCGACGAGATGCGACTGCCAGGCGTTTCGACAGTACTCGGTATCCGCGAACTTGGCACAGGCGGGATGGATCGGCTTGGGAGGCAGCCCCGTGGAAAACGCGGTCCCGGGCAAATCAAGAGGTATAGTTACGACGGTCAGGCCGCTGATTCGGCTGAACCGCTCCTTGACCAGATCAGCCAGGTCGGTCAGGAAATCCCGGTCCGCAGGCTGCGCACTCGCCCGGCGGTTGGCGTGCGGGTGACCGACTGTCCTGAAATGAATGCGGCTGTTCACGATCACGTCCACCGGAGGACTACCGCCCCACCGAGGAAGCGGTGGTGATGCGCCGCTGACGTGGCCTCCCGGCCGGCTCTCGGACCGCGGTCAATGCTCCTGGCGGCGGCGCAACACGGTCTCCAAGTGCCCAGAAATGCAAGTTTCGTGCCGCCGACCTTCTAGGAATCTGCGGACCACGGAGATTGCCGATTTGGAGGCGTTGGTCCTCAAAAAGGCCTACCGAGCGTCCTGCAGGCTAAATGGTCCTATGTTCCTCGCTGACAGCCTCCAATTTGCCCCTCCCCGGCCTTCTCAGGCCTCGGAATCGAATTAGCGTGAATGCAAAGTGCGTGAGAAGCCTCAGTAGCGGTGTATTTCTTGGAAAGGACCGCCGGATTCGAGGACCGAGGAATCGGGCCCGGTCAGGCGCGATTCGGACCGGTGGCCGCGTCCGAGAGAATGTGATCTGAGGCTCCTCTCGGGAACTTGGTCGGCGGCACCTGCGACGCTCCGCGGGCTGGCCGATCTGCACCTATAGCAACCAGGTGCAGCCCGAGGTGTCCAGGCCGAGGCTTGGGTCGCAGGAAGGGCATCGTCGTGGAGTCGGCGGGAGATATGCCCTAAGATCGCGGTGTTTTCCGGGGGGGTGTTTGGCCATTCCCGTCAAGGTGGATCGTTGGAGTGCATGCAACAACGGAGGGCAGTTCATGATAGATGGCAGAGTACGGATGTTGTTGGCGGTGGTTGTGTGGTGCGCTGGGACAGCAGCGGCGAAGGCCGAGAGCCACCTGATGCGATACGCGGATGTCCATGAGAACCAAGTGGTCTTCACCTACGAGGGCGATCTGTGGCTGGCCCGGACGAACGGGGGAGATGCCCGGCGAATCACCAGTCATCCTGGAAACGAGCGTTGGGCCAAGTTCAGCCCGGACGGCTCGCGGATCGCATTCACCGCGTCGTATGACGGCGGGACGGATGTGTACCTCATGGATGCCCGCGGTGGGGTGCCGCAACGGCTGACCTTCCATCCGGCTGGTGATTATGTGCTGAATTGGTTCCCCGACGGCAAGGCAATCCTGTTTCGCTCTCGGCGGGCCTATCCCTACCGGGCGGATCAGATCTATCGGATCTCGGTGGAGGGCGGCATGCCGGAGCGACTGGCGGTCGATCGGGCGGGTTTGACGGCCCTGTCTCCCGACGCCAAGTCGATTGCCTACAACCGCATCAGCAGGGAGACCCGCACGTGGAAGCGACACCAGGGTGGCACCGCCCAGGACATCTGGCTGGGCAGCCTGGAGCAGGGGGACTTTCGGAAGGTCACCGATTGGCCGGGGACCGACAACTACCCGATGTGGTCGGGCGAGGCGGTGTATTTCACTTCGGACCGCAAGTTCGGGACGATGAACATTTACAAGTACGACATTCGCAGCCAGGCGGTCAGCGCGTTGACCGGCTTCAAAGATTATGACGTGAAGTACCCGTCTCTGGGCTCGGGGAAGATCATCTATCAGTATGCCGAATCGCTGCACCTGCTGGATCTGGCGAGTGGCAAGACCCGGAAGATCGAGGTCAACATTCCCAGTGACCTGGTGCGGATGCGTCCCAGTTACGTGAAGGTGACGGCCAACCAGGGCTCGTTCGGGCTGTCGCCCAGCGGAACACGCCTGCTGCTGGAAGCGCGCGGCGAAATCATCAATGTGCCGGTCAAGAAGGGCGAGCCGATCAACTTGACCAGGACGTCGGGCACCCGGGAGAAGAAAGCGGCGTGGTCGCCGGACGGCCGCTGGGTGGCGTTCATCTCGGACCAGACCGGCGAAGAGGAAGTGTATTTGGTTGATCAGAAGGGTGCGGGCCCCTGGCGGCAACTCACCAAGGGCGGGGGAGGCTGGCGGATGCAACCGGCCTGGTCGCCGGACGGCAATTGGCTGGCGTTCTCCGACAAGTCCATGAGATTGAACCTGGCAGACGCCGAGAGCGGGGAGCTGACCGTCGTCGATCAGGGGGAATACGACGATGGCTGGGAGCGTTGGGGGATTCAGGACTATGCGTGGTCACCGGACAGCCGGTGGGTGGCCTACTCGAAACTGGAGGGGAACCTGAATCAGTCCTTGTTCCTGTACTCGCTGGCGGACCGGAAGATCCACCGCCTGACCACAGCGATGACGCAGGATTCCAGCCCGTCGTTTGATCCTCAGGGGCGCTACTTGTACTTCCTGTCGGAGCGCAGTTATTCGCCGATCATGGGGATGGTGGACCAGAACCATATCTTCCTGAATGTTTGTCGGCCGTATGTCCTGGTGCTGGAGGCGGGCCAACCGTCGCCTTTTGCCCCGGAGGATTCCGAGGAGGAGATCGAGGCCGAGGACGAGGACGAGACTGCCGAGGAGACCGAGGAATCAGCAGAGACCGAGGAACCCGAGGAGGACAAAGAGGACGACGCATCTGACGCGGAGGAGACCAAGATCGACACGCAGGACTTCGAGCGCCGGATCGTCGTAGCGGAAGGTGTTCCGGCGGGGAACTACTTTCGGCTGGAGGCCACTGAGAAGGGCTTCCTGTACTTGAAGAAGGATGATAATCAATTCCTCAAGTACCAGAGCGTGACGGACCACACCGGCGGCAAGGTGGACTTGTACTACTACGAAGTAGACGAGGATGATCCCGATGAGCGGGAACCCCAGGAGCTGCTCGCCGGGATCACCAACTACCACCTCTCGGCCGACGGCGAGAAGCTGGTCTACCGCAACGGCCGCAAGTACGGCGTGGTGGACGCGACCAAGAAGGCCAAGGTGGGTGACGGCAAGGTCTCGCTAAGCGCCGTGAAGATCAGGATCGACCGGCCGGAAGAGTTCGTGCAGATCTTCAATGAAGCGTGGCGGGTGCAGCGGGATTGGTTCTATGATCCCGGTCTGCACGGGGTGGACTGGGCAGCGACCGGGGAGAAGTACCGCCGATTCGTGCCGTTCTGCGGGAATCGTAGCGATTTGAATTACCTGATCGGGGAGATGATCGGCGAACTGAATATCGGGCACACCTACGTCTCCGGCGGAGAGACCAGGGGCCGCCCGCCGCGCGTCTCGACCGCCCTGCTGGGTGTGGAATTCGCCACCCCTGCCGAGGCCCCCTACCACCGCATTGCCCAGATCATTCCCGGCAACAACTGGAACCCACGCGAGCGATCGCCGCTCTATGCCCCGGATTGCCCCATCAATGAGGGAGATTACTTGATCGCCATCGACGGCGAGGAGGTCGGCGGCACGGATAACGTCTTTCGCTTCCTGGAGAACAAGAACGGGCGGGTGGTGAGCTTGACCTACAACTCGGAGCCGTCGCCGGAGAATGCCCAGACCTACCGGCTCCGCACCATAGGCAGCGAACGGAGGATCCGTTATCGCCAGTGGGTCGAGGACAACCGCCGAGCAGTGGACCAGGCGACCGACGGGCTGGCCGGCTATGTGCATATCCCCGACATGGGCCAGGGCGGCCTGATCGAGTTCGCCAAGGCCTGGTTTCCCTGTTACACGAAGCAGGCCATGGTGATCGACGTGCGCTACAACGGTGGCGGGTTCACCGGGGACATGATCATCGACCGAATCGAGCGTGAGCTTTGGGCGATCACCCAGCCGCGGGAGGGCAAGGTCATCCGTGACCCGGAGCGGGTCTTCCACGGCCACCTGGTGGTCTTGATCAATGAGGACACGGGCTCGAACGGAGAATACTTCTCCGAGGCGATGAAGCTCAAGGGACTGGCTAAGGTGATCGGCATGCGGACCTGGGGCGGAGCTGTGGGCATCGAGCCGCACCAGCGTTTGGTCGATGGAGGGACCACGACGCCGCCGCAGTTCGCGCCCTATGGCCTGAACCGTACCTGGCTGATCGAGGGTCGCGGAGTGGAGCCGGACATCGAGGTTCAGAACATGCCGGGCGAAGTCCTCCAGGGCCAGGACCGACAACTGGAGGCCGGGATTGCCTACCTGCTGGAGAAGCTGGCCACCGAGCCGATGAACCTGCCGGAGACGCCGGCGTTCCCGGACAAGTCGAAGCAGGCCGGGTGAAAGATGGGAGTGCGGCGGATGAAGACCCGCACGGGGAGTTATTGACAGGCGGAGGCCAACACGATATGGTCCTTGTCTATCGACAATCACGCAGTTCAGAGGAGTAACGAGAATGGCAGACAAGCAAGCAGACCTGGCCGGGCCGGGTATCAGCACCTATGAGGAAGTAGCGAAGATCCTACCGAACGACTACGAGCCGGTGTTGCGTCCGTTGGATAGGATGAAGGGTGTGTTCGAGATCAAGAAGTACATCGAGGAAGGCCTGTGCAAGGCGTTGAACCTCGAGATGGTGCAGGTTCCTCTGATCGTCGACCGCCAGAGCGGGGTGAACGACTACCTCGATCGGGACGGGTCTCGGACGCCGATAGATTTCCCGTGTGGGCTGGGGCTGGAGAAGAGAATCGAGGCCCAGGTTGTTCAGGCCGCCACCAAGTGGAAACGCATGGCCCTCAAACAGTTCGACTGCCAGGTCGGCGAGGGCATCTGCACGGACATGAAGGCCGTGCGCAAGGACTACTTCCTGGACCATGACCACAGCGCCTACGTTGACCAGTGGGACTGGGAGAAGGTCATCAAGCCCGAGGACCGCAACCTCGATTACCTCAAGGACACGGTCCGCAAGATATGGAAGGTCATCCGCGGCGCGGGGCTGCGGGCCCAGGAGATGTTCCCGCAGCTCAAGGGCCAATACCCGGACTTCCCGGAGGAGTTGAAGTTCCTCCACGCCGAGGAGATCCTGGACAAGTTTCCTGACCTGCCGCGAAAGCAACGCGAGACGGCAATCCTGCAGGATTACCCCGCGGTCTTCATCATCGGCATCGGCTGGACCCTCAAGGACGGCTACCCCCACGAAATGCGTGCTGCGGATTACGACGACTGGGTCACGGAGACCAAGTCCGACGACGGCCGGCCGATGCACGGGCTCAACGGCGACATCCTGGTCTGGAACCCGGTGACCAAGCGGCGACATGAACTGACCTCGATGGGCGTCCGGGTCACCAAGGAGTTGCTCAAGGTACAACTGGAGATGACCGGCCAACTCGATTACCTGGAGCTGCCCTATCATCAGGCGATCCTCAACGACCAGATCCCGCTCAGCATCGGCGGCGGCATCGGTCAAAGCCGGACCTACATGTACCTGCTCCGGACGGCCCACCTTGGCGAGGTCAGCGTTGCCATCTGGCCCAAGCAGCTCAAGGACATCTGCGCCGAGCGAAACATCCATGTTCTCGAGTAAGCGGCTGTCTAATTATCGATGAGTTTCTCGAAACGGGCGCGGGCCATGCTTGGCTCGGGCCCGTTTTCTTTCTTGCAGGAACAGAAGCGCGGTATTGCCGGCGCTTAAGTCTGCAGGATGGCTTGGGCGAACAGGGGCAAGTCCGCCCCGTTGGCCGCTCCATCGCCGTTCAGATCGCCTCGGGAGACGTGGTCGGGATCGAGCGGCGTACCCAACAAGACATTGATGAAGGCGTTTTGATCGTCGAAGTCCACATCACCGTCGGCGTCAATGTCTCCGAGTAAGACCGGCGGAGGCAGGGTCGCCCGCCACGCACCCCGGCCATAGGTGGCCGCGGTGATGGTGTTCTCCTCGGTATCGATGGCCAGGTCGCCGATGTTGACGTTGGGCAGGTCCAGGCCGTCCCTGATCCAGTGGGCGCCTCCGTCCAAAGAAGAATAGACCCCTACTCCGGATCCGGAGAACAGGGCCGGCGGGTCGAATCGCCAGTCTGCGGCCAGGGCCCGGGCGGAGATGCCGGTGGGCATGTCGCCGGTGACGCTGGTCCAGGTCATACCGTAATCGTCGGTCCGCAGGACTCGCGATCCAGCGGTGTTGTGGAAGGACACATAGGCGGTGGCCCGATCGGTAGGATGGACCACAATGTCGCTGATCTGCCCGCCCGGCAGCCCGGATGAACGATTGAACCAGGTAGTCGCGTCGGTGGTGACGTACAGCTTGCCGCTGGAGCTGCCGGTGTAGATGGTATCAGAGGACCCGGAGGCGATGGCAATGGCGTTGATGGTCCCTCCGCCGCCGAGTTCCGTTCCGCTGATGGGGGTCCACTCCGCGGCGGCATGGGCGTCCCTGGTCCGCCAGACACGGTTGGTGCCGCCCAGGAGGGTGTGGGAGTTATTCGGATCCATGACCAAGGGGGCGATGAAGTTTTTGGGATCGCCGCTCCAGGGTCCGCTGATGTTGTCGTATCCGCCGCCGGGATTGAAGCGGTAGATGCTCAGGTAGACATAGGTGGTGTACTTGCGCAGCGGCTCGACGAAGTCGTAGGCCAGGAAGCCGCCGTCACCGCCCAACACCTGGGGCCACTCCGGAACGTCAAACTCGCGGCCCACGGTTCCATTGTCCTGAGTACCGGTCATCATTTGGGACGGGTCGGTCGGATGGAGGGCGATGTTGTAGTTTTGGGTCAGCGTCAGGGTGGCGTTGGTGTTGATCCAGCTTCTGCCGTTGTTGAGGCTCTTCCAGACGCCTCCGTCGTTGCCCACCCAGATCACGCCTGGTTGGCCGAAGGCGATGGCGTGCTGGTCGGGGTGCACCTGCCCGCCGAGGTCGCCAACGCTAATATCCGTCCAAGTAGCCCCGCCGTCGGTGCTCCGGATGACGCCGGCCACCGCATAGGAGGGAAAGACCCCGCCTCCGAATACGTTGCCGTCATTGGCCGGATCAACGCCCAAGAAGGCGTCATACCAACCCTGGGGATAGGGGAAATCCGGCGTGTTGGTCTGCTGAATCCAACTGTCGCCGCCGTCGGTGGTCTTGTACAGGCCGCGGAGGCCCGAGCTGCTGTTGATGATGGCGGCGTAGAGCGTTTCCGGTTTGGAGGCGGCGACGGCCAGGCGGATGCGGCGGACGTCGGAACTAGGCAGACCGTTGGTCAACTCGGTCCAGTTGGTGCCGCCGTTTGTTGAACGATATATCCCATCCGTATGCCGGCCGACGTAGAGGATCGAAGGATCGTCCGGGTTGAGGGCCAGGTCGGAGGCGGAACCCGGGAGATAGTTGACCCAGGTCGAGCCGCCGTCGTCGCTGCGCAGGTAGCCGATGTTGCCGGTGACATGGATCCGCAGGGGGTTGGTCGGATCGACGATCACCCGGCTGCAGGTCGAGCCGACCTGGCTGGTGGTCCCGATCCGTTCCCAGGTGACGCCACCATCGGTGGAGCGGAACAAGCCGTCGCCGCTGCTCCCAACGGTGTATTCCCCCGTTCCGGCATAAACGGTCTGGGGGTTGGAGGGATCGATGGCCACCCAGCCGTGGTTGAGGTTGGAGAGTTCATCGGTGAGGGGAGACCAGATGTTGCCACCGTCGGTTGTTTTCCAGATGCCGCCGGAGGCGGAGGCGATGTAAACGGTGTCCCGATCGACGGGATGCACGGCAATCGAGACCACGCGCCCGCTGGCGTCATCATTGCCGCTCCAATACTCGCCTACGATCGGCCTGGGGCCCAGGGGATACCAACTCAAAGGGCTGGCCTCGCCGCGCGGGCCGTGAATCATGTCGGACGGCTGCCAGTCGGGGACGGCCTCACCGCGGATCTTGATGTAGCCGGGGGGCGGCGGGCCGAAGCTCATCTTGCCGGTCGGGGGCGTGGGCTTGTCCCACCCCCCCAGCATGGACATTTGCTGCTGTTGCCCGGAGTCAGATTGACAGCCGGCCATCAGAATCAACGCGAGCGTCAAACGGTGGAGTTGCTTCATTGCTTATCCCTCGAGGGCGGGGTGATGCTTGCAGAGCATCGCGGTTGCCGGGTGAGATCGACCGGTCAGGATGAGCGGGCTCTGGACTTGCATTATACCGCCAGAAGGCGTCGGTGCCAAGCCGGCGATCCTGGAACGGGTGTTGCTTCTTAATGATCAGTGAGTTTGTGAGGCCGGGCCATTACCGCCGGGGGGAGTACCGTTCGCCGGTCCGCCCATTCGGATGAGGAGGTGCTGCAGCCAGTGCAGATGAGTCGGCCCAACGCGGCGGGCGATTGTGGATTACTGGCCCGGGGTATCGCCGCTGAAGGTCCTCATGAGCTGTATGGCGGCGGGGCCGGCCAGGACCACGAAGATGGTCGGGAAGATGAACAGGATCAAGGGGAGCAACAGTTTGACGGCCGTTTTCTGGGCCCGTTCTTCAGCCTTCTGTCGGCGTTTGGTGCGCAGAGAATCGGCCTGGGTCCGCAGGGCGGAGGCGATGCTGGTGCCCAGCTTCTCCGCCTGAGTAATGACCGCGACCAGGGTCCGCATCTCGGAGACACCGGTTCGGTTAGCCATATTCAGCAGTGCTTCTGAACGGGGACTACCCATCTGGGCCTCGATGGTGGAGATCTTCAGCTCCTCGGCCAGGGCGGGGTGCACGGTGTCCATCTCATCGCTGACCCGTTGAATGGCGGCGTCCAGACCGAGGCCGGCCTCCACGGCGACAACCATGAGGTCCAGGGCGTCGGGCAGTCCATTGCGGATGGCCTCACCACGCCGCCCGGAGGCGATGTTGAGCCAGATATTGGGCAGGATGAAGCCGATCCCGGTGCAGAATAAGATCTGCCCGACGAGGTGGAGCATCTCCTTGCCGCTGCTGACTGCCAAGGCGGCGCCCAACACTCCTCCGGCGAACGCCCCGGCCGTCTTGCTGGCCAGAAAAAGGACCGATGCTGACTCC
>CAZFMS010000153.1:0-10156 GCA_964520125.1 uncultured Planctomycetaceae bacterium | reverse complement strand
GTGAAGGAGGCGGCGTCGACGACGGTGATCGTTCCCGGCTTGAGGACGCCGCCGCTGTCGGTCTGACCCGGGACGCGCTCGAATTGGGTGTTGATCCAGATTTCACCGACCCCGGGGGTGGGCGGCGTCATTTGGGCCTTCGGGCCGAGGATATCCCACTTGGCCGATCTTTCTTCATCGGTCGGGGCGATAGTGGTGATGACCGAGAGGACCGTGGTGGCCGGCAGGGACTCCAGGCCCAGGTGGCCGATGAACGGCAGCGAGCCGGCGGTGACGTCCGGGATGTTGCCCTGATCGTCCAGGACCGCGACTACGGCGGTCATGTACGGATGGATCTTGCACACCAGGACATAGACCCCGGGGACATCGAACTCCAACGACAGGGTGCCGCGCTGTGACGAGTCCTGGTCCATAGAGATGCCCGACGCCTCGGGCTTGACCAGCAGGGTCACCGTGTGGCGGGTGTTGGTGCAGCAGTTGTTGATCTTGAAGTCGACGCGCTCTCCCGCATTGATCACCGCTACCGGAGTCCCGGTGGCATCGCTGCAAAACCATTTGCCCGGCTCGTCGGTGAGGTACATGGTGTCGGCGGCCTCCCCCCGGACCTCGCCGGCGCTCAGGCAGGCAACGGCAATAAGGGTCGACAAGAGAATGAGGGTCCGCGTGTTCTGTTGATTTGCAAGGTACATGATAGGCTCCTTTCTTGACTTGGCCTTCACGAGGCCATGTGGCCGTTTCCGTCGAAGTAGCCGCTGGTCGTGCCGCTCAGGCTCAGCAACAGGCCGTAGTCCACAGAGTGATCGAAGTTAGACAGCGCCCGGGCCACGGTCGTGGTGGATCCGAGGGCGGCGACCATCACCGCCAGGACCGGGTAGGTGCGGTTTCGTTTGTTTCGCATGATGCGGCCTCCTCCTCAGAGAGCTCTTCAATCCATGGGCGGCGCGCCGTTCGCGCTGCCCTGATGGGCATCACTATGGACCGGCCAAGATCTGAATGAAGGGCTGCATATCTTGCCCGTTCGACATTCCGTCGCCGTCTAGGTCCGCGCGGGCGACGTGTGCCGAGTCCAGGGGCGAATCCAGGAGGACGGCAGCGAACGGGCCGATGTCGTTGGGATCCACCACCCCGTCACCGTTGATGTCGCCGGACGGAAGAGAGACGCCGACGGCAATGGTCAATGGCCGATCCGCCCCGTCGGAGCTGTTCTGGAAGCGCAAATCTCGAACGATGACGCGTACTCGTGCATCCGCCACGCCCTCGCTATCTGGCACCGGCCAGTTGAAGCTGGTCGTCTCGGGCGGCAGATCTTCGGCGATTGTCTCCCAGATCCGTCCGCCGTCGTAGGAAACCTGGATATCAACGGACCGTACGGCCTCGTCGTCCGTCGCCACCCAAGTGATCGGCAGCACGCTGCCGCCGGGGAACGAGTTGCCCGCCTGCGGGGTGAGCATCGTGATGGTGGGTGGCTGGTCGCCGATGCGGTCGTCCGGCCTGATGGCGAAGTAATCACTGAGAAAGTACTTGCGCACGTTGGTACCGATGTTCAACACCAGGCCGATCCGGGCCGAGTCGGTGCTGACGAAGGGCAACAGCACCCCCATTGACGAAAAGCAGGTTATGCCGGTGTGGGATCCGCCCAGGGAGATGGCCCGCGAATCGCCGTCCAGAAACAGCACGATGCTGATGGTCGCCGAAGCGCCGCCGCCGACAGTCCAACAGAGGAGAACCCGCTGTCCCGCCAGAAACGGGCCGGTCAAGTCACTGGTGATGGTCAAGGTCCCCGGATTAGTGTTGACCCAGGGTACGTCGGCGGCCCCCTCGTCCCAGCCCATCTGTCCCGCGTCGTCAAACGCCTGGACACGGATGAAGGCCGGGCCGTTGAGGTTGGTCTGGGGGATATCCGGAACGGCGATCTCCACCGAGCGCTGCGTTCCCGGCAGGTTGTCCGCCACCACCTGAAACGGCTCGCCGCCACGCGGCTTGAACAGCACGCGATGGGAGGCGACGGTGACGTCGTCCGACGATTCCCAGCTCACCAGCAACCGGTCGCCCACCGCGGCGAAGGAGTACGGCTTATGGAGATCTACAACCGGCGGACTGTCGCTGAAATCCGGAGGGCTGGTGAGGAACGGAGCGATAGGAATGAACCCGTTGACTGGATCGCCGGTGCCGCCCGGGTTGTCCGGCGAGGTCGGCCCGCTGGGGTCGCCCCACCAGTTGTAGCGGGCGTCGTCGGCCGCATGGACGGCAAGGATGTTGCCCTCGAAGCTGTTGGGGTTGGTCTGGCCGTTCATGTCGTCGGGGAAACCATTGCCCCACACCGCGGTATCATTGTTCAAGAACCGCGTCTTGCGAACGTAAACGTTGTTTTGCGTTCCGAAATCGCAGTTTTGGATGACGCAGTTGTCCACGAATCCGGGGCCGGCTACGTTTCCGGAGCTGAATCGGGCCCCGATTTGCCCGCCGTCGATGATGCAGTTCTCGAAGCGGTTGAAGTACTGCAGGCCCTGCCAGGACTGGGCCGGGTCCAGCCGCTCGATGACCACCGGTGCCTGCGGCAGGCCGCGGACCTGGGTGGCTTCGGGTGCCCCCCAAAAGGTGGTACTCGGCCCCAGCTTGACGTTGACTCCCGGCCCGATACGCAGCGATGAGGCCGAGTAGGTTTGATCATCGATCACGTAGGGGATCCCCGCGTCGGACCACACGATTCCGGAGCTGATGGCGCTGACGTTGTGGACGTCAATGTAGTTGTTGAGATTCCCGGTGGAAGGAAGCACGCTGCCGGGCAAGATGCCGGAACCACCGACGTGAACGGGGTACTGGTTGCCTTGCAGAGTCACACCGCTGCCGACGAAGAAATTGGCCCCTACCAGGTCCAACCCCGGCTGGTCAACGTTGTTGCTGACGCTGAGGTTGTCGAGGTAGATAGCCTGCACAAAGCGCTCTTGGTAGAAGGAGAACTCGGAGCCATCCAGGATTACATTGTCGAGATACAGGTACGCCCGCAGGATGGTCAGTCGGTCGTCCACCCCCGGCGGAGTTGGAGACTGCCCCACAATCGATGAGTCTCGAACGGCCAGCGTGGCGTCGGTGGCGGAAACCCCGGCCCCGTCGGTGAAGTCGCACCGGTCTACTCGGAGGAAACCATCTTGAGCATCCAGAGTGACACCGGTGAATGCACAGTCCGCCACCAGGACTGATCCTCCAACGCCGGCCCGCAAACGAGCCGAGACATCAGCGAATTGAAGATCGAGCGTTCCCAGCACCCGGACCGGCGGCGTAATCCACGAGTTGCCCCCGGTGATGCTGATCGGCTGCGATGCCGTCCCCGCGCCGATCATGCTGCCCTGGATAGTCAATTGAGCGTTCTGCAAGACATCTATGACTGCGCCGGGCTCCACGATTACCGTACTACCCTCTGGAATGGTCACCAGCTCGCAAAACTCATAGGGGCCCCCTGCGGCCGTCCAGGTCACCGTCTCGCCGCCCGCCGGCGGGTCAGGCTGATTGCAGCCCGGTCCCGGCGCCCCCACGCTGAGGCTGTCGATGCTCACCGATGCCCAGAATTCTGACTGCGATTCCACCTGCGGGATGTAGTAACGGAAGGCGATTCTTCCGCTGCCCGGCAGCACGAATGACTGTTCGTTCCAGTCATATAGATCCGCCGGCAACGCAGCCAACAAGACGTCGAAATCACCCACCTGGTCGGCTCCAGAGCCCGTGTCCGTGTCGCCGGACGGCGAATATCGAATCTCAAACTGCCCACCGGGCACCAATGGCGGGGCCGAGCCGCAGTCGTACCAGAAGCGAATGACATCGCCGGAAATCTGACCTTCAATCGCCGGCAGGATGGCCCAACTGCTGGCCTCCGCGTTGGGCCCGTCCCACCAACTGATCGACTGGTCGATATGCAGCGACCAGTTCCCCTGGTACGCCCACGCCGATCGCCGCCAGTCACCGGCGCTTTCCGGATCGCTCTGGTTGCGGAAAACCCAACCCGCCGCGATCAACTGCGGTGGGCCATGATCACCGGATTGGGTGCTGGACAGACCGTCGAAGCTCTCGGAAAAGTTCGCCTGGCCAAGACTCGTTCCAGGAAGAAGCAACCCAACCACCGCTGACCAAATCAGGCAAACCATTAGTGATGACTTAGAACACATATCTAACATCTCCTCCGGAGTTCCTCTCAGCACACATCACCCTGACACCAGGGTCTTCCCGCTGGGTATCGCCACGCCCGACGATGAGGTCCCAGCACTGCTACGTAACATTCCGATCACCCTCCATCGATGAATCACCCTGCTTTCACTGGACCTATATCAAGTCGTATGCCAGGTTCACTTCACAGGAAGTTCGGAGGCGATGGGCCGAATTACTCGGCGAATTGGTCCTCAGCGGCCTCTCTTCAGGTGTTGTCGATGTAGAAGTAGACTTGCTGTGAATAGCGGTCAGCGAGATATCGTGGCACCATCGATATTTCGCGGCCTCCGCGATATATCGCCGCTCACGATTCGACTGGGTACAGTATGCCGCGTCAGGATACTGCGGCGTGCAAAGACGGACTGGTGTCTAGGAAACGCGCTGGATGCCCAGGCGCTTCATGCGTGATCTGAGGGTCGAAGGCTTCAGGCCCAGCAATGCCGCGGCACCGCGCGGCCCGTCGACCACCCCGCCGGTCTCTCGCAAGGCCAGCCGGATGTGATCCCTCTCCGCCTCCTGCAAGCTCACCACCGACCCGGCCACCACCGCCGACCGAGGCGGTGAATCGCCCGGCGGCTCAGCCTGTGTCTGGGCCCCGGTCGGCGGAACGCCGAGATCGTCTGAGGCCTCCACGGTGAGCCGTTGCCCATCGCAGAGGATCATGGCCCGCTCGATGACATGGTGGAGTTCACGTACGTTCCCGTGCCAATTTCGACGGCACAGGTACTCCAGCGAAGCCGGTTCGATGGACTGGATGTCGGTGCCCATTCGACGATTGAGCTGGGTGATGAACGAATCAACCAGCAGAGGTATGTCATCGGGCCTATCCCGCAGGGCCGGCACCTGGATGGGAAAGACCTTCAAGCGATAGTACAAGTCAGAGCGGAAGGTCTTGTTCTCCACCGCCTTGGCCAAATTCCTGTTGGTCGCCGCGACGATGCGGGCCCCGGTACGGATCGTTTCGGTTCCTCCCACCCGCTCGAACTCTCCATCCTGCAAGACCCGCAGCAGCTTGGCCTGCACCGCCGGAGGCAGCTCGCCGACTTCATCGAGGAACAGGGTCCCGTCCTTGGCCAGCTCGAATCGCCCGATGCGCCGAGAACTGGCCGAGGTGAACGCCCCGCGCTCGTGGCCGAACAACTCGCTCTCCACCAACCCTTCGGGAATCGCGGCGCAGTTCACCTTCACCAGCGGATGACTTGCCCGACCGCTCCGGGCATGGACGGCGCGGGCCACGAGTTCCTTGCCCACCCCGGTCTCACCCGTAATCAACACCGAGGCGTCGGTCTTGGCCACCCGCGAAATTTCCTCGAATACGCGCTGCATCCCCGGTGACCGGCCGATCATGCCTTCGACATCATGCTCGGCTTCGATCTCCTCTCGCAGGTAGACGTTCTGTTGTCGAAGCTGCTCCGAAAGATGCTGAAGTTCCTCGAACTGGCGGGCGTTGTCGATCGCCAGGGCCAGTTGCAGGGCTATGTTCTCGTAGAGCCACAGGTCCGTGTTCAGGGCGGGGTGCAGATCCCGGGTGCCGAAAAAAAACGTCCCGATGATCTTGCCGCGCACGAACAGCGGAGCAGCCACGTAGCGTCGGGCGCCCGCCTTGCGAAATTCCGCATCGACCTCGAACCGGGTACTCTTCTCCAGGTCATCTGATTCGTAGGTGCTTTGGTGCTTGAGGATCCAGGGCAGCGCCGTCGACCCGACGGGCAGCAGCTCCGGCTCCAGGGCGGATGTCTTCTCGCTATTCACCAACTGATCGTGGTGGTAAGCCCGAAAGGTCTCCCCATCTTCCTCGAGCAGGCCGATGATGCTCGAACAATGGCCCTCGATCCTGGTGATCGCCCTCCCGGCGGAACGCAAGACCGGCTCGAGCTTGAGCGATGTGTTTATCGCGTGGCTCAAATCGATCAGCGCCGCCCGACGACGGTCCCCCTTGGACAGCCGAATCCTGGTACGGTGGCTCCACAGGGCCGGGGTGAGGATCAGGGCCAGCAGTTCGAGATAAGCCAGGATCTCTCGTGCCGGCGCCGCCCCACCGGCAAAGCATGCATAGAGCGTGCCCAACAGTTGATCACCCAGGCGCAGCGGCATGGAGACATATCGGCCGACCCCGGCATCACGAAGCCGCCGGTGGATCGACAGGGGGCAATCGGAGTTCAGGTCGGGCGAGACGTAAGTGGGTGATTCCGCGGACATCGCCGCCAGCTCGGTCTCCGATACAGGGAACTCCTCGCCATCGAGCGACAGGGCCGCTCCCTGACGTGGATCAGACTTGGCATCTGCGTGCCGCGCCGCGTACACCACCACGGTCCTTCGCCGAGGGTCGTGCATCCCCAACCCGGCCAAGATGAACCGGTCCAGCGGCACCATCGCCTCGGTCATGATCCGCAGCAGATCGGCAACATCGCCGGCCTTGGCAAATGCCAGCGCCGCCCCCAGCAAGCTCTTGTCGTAGTCTGCAATCATGACCTCGCCATCTTCGCCTCGAGGCAAACTGGGCCCTACTAAGACATGTTTCCTGTATAACTCCTTAAGCCGGCATCCTACCCCGGAGACCTGTCCATTGCAAGAGGAAGCGGCCTTCCGCGCCGGCGCAGGAGCCCATCTGACCGCTCCATCGTGACCACCCCGGCCCGGCAGTCGTCCCGACGGTTACCACGCGAAACACTGCCCACCAATGCAACGCCTTGCGACAAAGCACCCCCGCGGCCCGATCGGCCGAAGCACCTGAACCTCTGTCCGCAATAGGCCGATGCGACGCAGTGCGACGCCAAACGAAAAAGCCACCGCCCGGACTCGAACCGGGGACCTGCGGTTTACAAAACCGCTGCTCTACCGACTGAGCTACGGCGGCATACTCCCTCGCCCAGAGACATCGCCGGAGAGGCGTTCCTCCAGTTCGAGACCGAGCGGAAGGCCTGGCCACCCTGCCCCGTCTCGCGCCCCGGTCGCCACGACGCCCTCGGCATCCACCCCTGAAGATACCCCAAAGAACATACCATGGATAGCGCCGTCAGCAAGCACAACCGGACACACCATGTCATCACCCCGCCCGGCACCCGCCCAACCGCAGGCCCGCCGACCTCGTCCTCCCCCCGGCAGGAGGAGGCCGTGGCTGTCCGACCTCCCCAGAGCTTCCAACGACATGATGGGCCCAGGCGCCAAAGCCTGTGTTTTCACCGCCCGAGACCGCGCGGCCACCGCTTGTCTTGCTAAGCGGGAACCTCTCCTCCCGACAACACCCAGCGCAGGAAAATGCCCCACCACGCCGCGATTCAGGTCGGGGCATCACTAATTGGGGTGTGGAAGAAACCCCATCGGGTGTGCCGGCGGAATGGTAGGGCAACCCTATTATAGCTGGCGGACCCACCAGGAGAGTAGAATCTTCCCTCGAACCAATCCTCAACGTGCTCTCAGTACCGTTCCACCAGATGGGCCAAACCACTCCCCTCGATATGCTGAAACCGCCGGCCCGACGCTCGCCTACTGGCAGGTCGAACCCTCGAGAATGCGCGCCACAAAACCGGCCAGATCGTCGGTGTCCAGCGGCTGACCGCCCGGCCCCGCGAAATTGGCACAGGGCTCGGCTGCCGAGCCCACCAGAAACGACTCCACGAACAGAGCGATGTCGCCACCGTCGACCGCCCCGTCACCATCCAGATCACCCGAACACGCACAAGACACCGGGAACGGCCAACTCATCACCGCAGTCTGGTGAATGCTGGCATCCCGCCCGATGGCGTCGTGGACGGCCTCCTGGGCCCAGGCGATGATCTTGATGTTCTCCTGGTCGTCCCAACTCTCCATGTCGAAGGTAAACGGCCGGGTGACTTCGTAGCACTGGCCGGCCTGCAGCGAGAAGTCCTGAGTCTCGGCGACCTGCTTGAAGCCGTTACGCGAATAACTCGGCGAAACGGGCCAGTGGTCCAGCACCTGCACCATAGTAGATCCGCACCCACCTCTCCGTGCCGCCGGGCTCCAGGCAAACGCTGGCCGTGACGTCGAACTCCGACCCGTCGATCTGCTGAGCCGTCAGGTCCAACGTGATGTCGCAGGGCACCGACATCGCCGCCAAATACGCATCCTCATATGCCGCGTAAGCCTCGCTGATGCTCCAAGCGCCTACGATCTCGATCGACCCGTCGAACCAGGCCGTCGGAACCGAATGCTGGCCGTAGAACTCGCCCCGCGCCTCCGCCCAGGCGCTCTGATAGATGTGGATCTGCACCAGGCTGAAGGTGTCCGGGTAGTTGTTCAGCATCATGTCTAACGCGGGACCCGCGTTGGCGCAGGCCCCTCACCCTGCGTCGGTGAATTCCTCACTGAGCACCATGCGATCCGCCGCCATGGCCCCCTGCCAGACACCGGCCACCCCCAGAGTCAGCCCCGCCAGGACCAGCCCGATCTTCCTTGCCCAAACGGTGTGATACTCCATCTCGCTGCTCACTCCATCGCCTGCCCAACGGGCCTCTCCCCACCACCCAGCCACCTGGCCGGACCATCACAAGCGCCCCCGACCACCTCGGAGTCGCCCCCGGCCGGGCGGCAGGGCCATCCACCCCCGGCCCCAGCCCACCAGGCGATCACCGGACCAAGACATCTCCAGGGTACAGAGTGAGTGCTCCAAACACAATACCGCCCCGACGGGGCCGGAGGATCGCAGCCACGGGCGCACCGAAGCGAAGCCCGCGGAACCACCTCCCGCTGAACAACTCCCCGCCTCGCAGAGGCAGAGGCCATGCGGCCAGGGCAGTGGCGCAGGATGCCACCGGCGTCTCACCCGCCGCGTGCCGGGTGCCACTGGCGGCTCACCCGCCGTATGCCGGGTGCCACTGGCGGCTCGCCCGCCAGTGCCCGCCAGAACGGTGAACACGCCCCGGCAAGCTGCCCGTGGCCGGACGTTATCAAGACATCAGCCCGACCCGAGTAGGCGGTTTGACCAACGGCCTCAAACTTCAGTCTGTGATCGCCCCCCTGGGACCACCCTACCCCCCATTACCCCCCCTGCCGCAACCACTTGCGGATCTGTTCCAGCCTGTCCGGCCAGTCAGATGCCAGGCGGAATCGCAGAAACGCGAAGTACAGCAGGTCGATCGTATCAGCCAAATGGCGAATCTGCTCCACGCGCTCCTCGGCCCGGGCCCGACCGTTGCCGTTCCCGTTCCCGTTCCGCTCGAGCTTGGGAAGAACCGCCGACGAAACCCCCAGGGTCTCCGCCTGAAGGGTGAATTCATATTGCTCACCCTGCCGCGAGACAATCAGCCCGGCCTTGCGCGGCAGCTTCCCCGACTGGATCGCCCGGCGACTCTCCGGCAATTGGGCGGGGCCGTCCGATGAGATCACCTCCTTGCCGGTCTCGGCCCACGGGCACTCCAGGGTCAATTGCTTGACCATCACCACCGCAACATCCGTCTTGTCCGACAAATCGATCGTGTCCGACTCCTCGCTCAACGTATACCACAGCCACAGCAGAAACTCGTTGCCCAAATAATCCCGCGAGGCCGAGTCGTGGGCCGTCCAATAGACCCCGCCCGCACCGTCGCCGCCCGGGTGCCGAACGAACTCCGCCGGTTCCAGGTTGTCCCACTTCCTGCTCAGCCCCACCCGCTCGGCCCAGCGCTGGCCCAGCCGACCGGCCGTCAACGGCTCCAACCGTTTGCCCAGCGTCTCCTTGAACAACGGGTGCAACCGCTCCAGCACCGCCGGCTGCGTCGCCGCCACGTACAGCACGTCATTACGGCTATCCAGCAATATGGGAAACTGCCGCAATCGCCGGAACCGCCCCTCCTTGATCTCCTGGTTGGCCCGCTTTCGGGCCGCATCAACCGCCTGCTTCTTCGCCCCCCCCCCCCCCCCCCCCTTTCCCCTTCCCCCCCCCCCCCCCGGGCCCCCCCCCCCCCCCCGCCCCCCCCCCCCCCCTCCCCCAAAAACCCCCCAACAAACCGGGGGGAAC
>CAZFMS010000152.1:0-10198 GCA_964520125.1 uncultured Planctomycetaceae bacterium | reverse complement strand
GGACGAACTCTTCGCCGCGGCCAAGAGTTAAAGGCGACTAACCGAGTATTCACCGGTGGTCTTCGGCGCCGGCAGAGGCGGCTACCTCTGGGGTCCGGCGGAGGGACATGAGTCGTAGGCTCTGCAGGGCGATGGCCGGGTTGCACAACTGCGAGCGCAGCAGGGCTTTGAGGGTGTGGTCGTAGAGCCGGGGCTGGTTGGCCAGATGGAACTCCACGCGGGTCACGGCCTGGCGGATCAGGGAGTCGGTCAGGCGAGCTTGCCCCTGGGCCAGGGCCTCGGCCCGAGCCAGGAAGATAATCGCGTTTAGGTCGTGGATGTGCTGGTGGAGGCCGGCGATGATCGGCAGCTTGGTCCCCGCCGGCAACCGTTGCCAAAGGCGCGAACGGTAGTAGCGAACCAACAGCCGGGCCCCTTCGGCGTCCATTTCCTCTTCCACCTCGTGCCGCAACACTTCGTCGATGGAGACGTTCCGCCCCAGCAAGCGTGAGGGGTAGACGCCGGAGAGCTTCATCAGGCTGAGGAGCTTGGGGATCAGGGCCAAGCGTTTGAACAGTCCCACGCCTTGTCCGGCATTGGGAGGCAAGGCGTCCGGGAAGAGGGTGGCCACAAAGAGGGTCCTGGCGGGCAGCGGGGCCTTGGCGGGGTGAGGATAGCCGTGGATTTCGGGTAGCTCCGGGGTATCGGGTAGGGCGTCTCCGCTGCGCAGCAGGTCGACCAAGCTCGCGGGTTCGGCCCCTTCGGAGTCGACCTGCCTCTGGTGGGCCCGCACCGCCACCAGCAAAGCCAACGCCTCGGCGAAGGACGACCAAACGTCATCACTGCGGGCGGTGTCGAATAACGAAACCAGCCGCTGGAACAAGGCGTCGGCTTCCGGCTGGGTGAGTTCGAGCATCTCATCCAGCGGCACCGGCGCGTCGGGGTTAGTGGGCCGAGGTTTCCTCGGAACGACGGCCGAGATATGGTCGGCCTGTTCCGAGAGCGACGGCCCGCTCCGGCCCTGGACCGCCGGGCAGCCGAAGTTCACCGATATTCGATCATCCACACATGTTCGGGACAAGAGGTAAGGAAACTGGCGGCACATCCGGGGCTTGGCTTCCGCCCCGAGTTCCTTGTGGATGATGCACAGCCCGTCAGTGTCGAGAAACAGGCACTTGGTGCCTTGTCCCTTGGCCAGCTCATAGAATCCCTTGGGGGCCTTGGCCGACTTGTCGCAGAATAGCTGGCCGATCAGTTGCGGATAGGCATTGAAGTCGTGCTGCTCCAGGGCGTCGGCCTTCTCGACCTCGATCAAGGTGCGCCATGGCTGATCGCAGCAAGAGGTGCAACTCCTGCAGGAGAAGCTCGCCGAGTCGTCGAGCACTTGTAGCCGCATGAGGAACTCCGGCGGGAGGCCAGGCCTGATTCCGCGCCACCCACTAGGGGTGACGCTACACTTGGGACCACCGCACGCCCGCCCGGGCAGGCCCGCCCCGTAGCATCCCCTCGGTCAGACGGGCGTTATGCTTGATTTAGAGCTTCTGACAGCATGAGTGGCCCAGAGGTCAGGGCCTGTGAACCACCGCCGAGACGGCGGTGCCACAGCTCATTCCGGCCGACCTTCTCGGCGTCCGGCCTCGGACTTGCCCTGCGCAGGCTCCGATATCGGCCTCGACCCAGCCGGCTCCCGCGGGATTGTGATTTGGCCAAGGAGTGGATGCGGTCAACGAAAGAGGATGGGGGTGCCGGGGCCGGCGTGCAGGTGATCGGCGGCGCTGCCCTGGTTGACGGCGACTTCGAGCATGCCGGTCGAGCCGATCAGGGCGATGATCTGGCCTTCGGCTACGTCGGCATAGGTTGACCGCAGCGGCCCGATGAGCCGGGCGCCTACCCGCACCTCTAACCTCAGACCTTCGACACGTGGGAAGGCACCCTCCTGCGGAGGCACCGGCTTGACACAAGCCGGCTCTGATGTCCGGACCGGCTTGACACCATCAGGCTCTGATGTCCGGACCGGGTTGACACAAGCCGGCTCTGACGTCCGGACCGGGTTGACACCATCAGGCTCTGATGTCCGGACCGGCTTGACACCAGCCGGCTCTGATGCCCGGACCGGCTTGACACCAGCCGGCTCTGTGGCTCGGGGGCTCTTGGGGCCCGGCAACGCGAGCCCATGGTCGGTCGCGGCGGCCTGGAGATCCGCCTGGCTGATGTTGGAGATCAGGTTGCCGAACCGATCCACATAGAGGACCCGGCCTTCTAGGCCGCCGTTGGGGAGGGAGGTGGCCCGTCCCAGGTCCAGGATATCGAGCCGGTCGATGATGGGCCCGAGGTCTTCAAAGGGTGTGCCTTCTGCGAGGTGGGCGGCCACCGGAGCGAGGATGTCGCGCCCGTGAAAAGTGGCGCTGACCTCAGTGCGGAAGAGCCGGGTGTTCTCGATGGCCCGGAGCTGCTGCAAGGCGTGATCGCGATGGACCAGGCTGAGCAATCCGTTGTCCGGGGCGAGGAAGGTCTGGTCGTTGTACCGAGCGGCGACCAGACGCCGAGCGGTGCCCACCCCGGGATCGACCACGGCAATGTGGATGGTCCCTTCCGGAAAATAGTCGATGATCTGCCAAAGCACGAAGGCCCCGTGGACGACGTGATGCGGCTGGATGAGGTGGGTGACGTCTACGATCCGCGCAGAGGGCGCGTGCTGCAGGATCACGCCTTTCATGCAGGCGATGTAGTGGTCTGCCTCTCCGAAGTCCGTGGTTAGAGTGATGATGCTCATTGGCTCACGTTCGTGGTGATGACGCTCATTGCATGGCGGCGGTGCCACGGCTCATTCTGTTAGATGGTCTTAGATACGGAGGCTGACGGCGCGTCAAGCTCCCGATGCGATAGGCCGTCGCATCGGGAGCTTTGAGTCGAAGGGGACCGCCACGCCCTGGCGGAATGCACCGAGCACGCTCAGGGGGCCAGAGAATTGTCCGGAGGCGGGGTCAGCGCGTCCAGAGGTCCTGAGGCAACCGAGGATTGGTTGTGGGCGTGGGGTCCGATGGCTTGGAGGGTGGCTCCGGCGACGGAGCAAGGCAGGTCCGGGATGGCGACGCCAGAGGAGGCCGGTGGCCCGGCAACACGTGGGAACGTACCCGCCCACGGAGGCACCGGCTCGACACAAGCCGGCTCTGTGGGGCGGGCACCGGCGTGACAGGAGCCGGCTCTGTGGCGTGGGCACCGGCTTGACACAAGCCGGCTCTGTGGCACGGAGCCGATGATCGCCAGGCCCAGAAATGCGATGGCCCAGCACAGCAACCGAGGCAAGAGTTGTGATTTGGGGCTGCTGGTCATCATCGGCTTCGATCCCGCGCTTCTTTCCCATACCCGCAGTCGGTCCGTCCGAGCGGGCCGGCCATGGTCGTTGCACTCTGCGTACCGCGGCTGGTCGAGTTCTGGGCCGGGCAGCGACGGGGCGACGGGGGGGCTACGACGACGGCGGGGGGGGATTGCAGTCTGGCAGGGGAGACGTTAGTACACCTTGGCGGCGGGATCGTGCTGTATGGATTGTGAGGATGGCAACGAATTGTGCCCGGGTTTTGAGCGCCGCCAGGGAGTATCAATCGTAATTAGTTCTGGTTGTTGGACTTACAGCGATTTACGACCGAGAGAAGGAAAGTGCAGGTAGGTGGTGAACTGGCAACCAGGGAGCAGCGTTATAGGATGCATTGCTGAATTTGGTCACGATTGTCTGCCCCGTGGGCGATAGGTTTCCTTGGAATGGACCTGAGGCGATATAATCTGGCCGGAACCGTACGAGTGGATGCCGGGACGAGAAGGTCGAACACCGGGTCCTGGATGACCGCTTGCCGCGGTTGGTGGCGGCGAAGGTGATGTGGCCCTTGGGACTATCCCGTTCTTCACGACAGTCCGAGAGGCGGCGGAAACTGGCCGAAGGCCAATCGCCATGGCCCCAGCGTTTGCGAGGGCTGCTGGGTTGGCCGGTGGTCATCGTGGTCGGCTTCTGGGCCTGCGCTGCGCTGATCGTGCTATCGGGCGATGAACCACTTCCTTACGCCCTGGGACAGCAACTGATCCGGCCGGTTCTGTCGCGGGTCGATTTCAATCGGGCCAACGAGATCAGGACCGCGGAGCTTCGCAAGAATGCCCAACAGGCAGTCCCCAGCTATTTTCGGCTGAATCGTGAACTGGTCGATGGGATCCAGGCCGAGTTCCGCGATCTGCACGCCGCGGCCAAGGAGGCCGAGGACTTCCAGCAATACACCGAGGCCCACTTGCAGCGCTGGCCGCTGGAGCAGGCCCAGTTCGACAGCCTCAAGGGGATGACCGACGAGGCCGGCAGCGAGCAATTCAAACGTCAGGTGGACACTATCGCCCGCCATACAGCCCGCGAGTTCATGATCGAGAAGGCGGAGCTGGACCGTGAAATCCGCAGCACCGCCAGCATCGTGATGATCGACCGTGGCGACGGGAAGTTCTTCTCGGTGGCCAAGGAGAAGCTGACCTACGCGGCCAACGGCGACCACGTCTCCCGCCTGGCGGAGGACCTGGTGCGGGACCTGTTCGCTGAGGGGATCAGGCCGGCCCTGGCGGAGATCGTCAGGCAGGCGATCTTACCAGCCGAGGATCAGTACCGACCGGTGTACGTCTTCGACCGCGGCTACACCAAGGCCAAGCTCGATGAGGCCGGCTCTCTGCCGCCGGCCAAGGACAGCTACCGAGCCGGCGACCGATTGGTCAAGGCCGGGGAACTCGACGGGGAAGGCCTGGCCCTGTTGAAGGCGGAGCATGAAGAGTACCTCCGGCGGCGGGAGGTGGATGCGGCTATGCGCGGCCAGTGGCGGCAGAGGCAATTGGGCATGCTCGGCCTGATCCTGCTGGTGACCGTGGGATTGTCGGTCTACACCTTTCGCAGCCAGCCGCGGGTGGCCCAGAAGCCGGCCCGAGCATTGGCCTTGGCCCTCTTGCTGCTGCTGATGCTGTTGATCGACAGGTTGATCCTGCTGGGGGTGGGCACGTCCCGGATGTGGAGCGTGGCGACCATTACCATGACCGCGGCGATCCTGACGGTGGCCTACTCTCAGCGATTCGCCCTGGGCGCGACCGCCGGCCTGGCTCTGCTGACCATCTTGACTCTGGACGCCCCGTTGGGCTTGTTGGCGGTGCTGTTGACCACGGCTTTCGTAGTGGTGGTCCTCCTGCGCGAGATTCGCACCCGGTTGAGGATGGTTGTGGTCGGCGGCATTACCGCCCTGTCTGCGGGGGTCGGGGCCCTCTTCGCGGGCCTCTCGCAACAGCAGGGCATTGGGACGGTCATCGGCGAGGCGTGGTACGCCGCCCTGGCTGCGGTGGTCGGCACCAGTATCGTGCTGGTGCTGCTGCCGGTGATCGAGAAGGTCTTCCGCATCACTACCAGCCTGACCCTGCTGGAATGGGCCGACACCAGTAAGCCCCTTCTTCGACAGCTCATCGAGAAGGCCCCGGGGACCTGGCAGCATAGCCATCTGTTGGGCAGTATGGCGGAGGCCGCGGCGGAAGAGATCGGGGCCAACGGCCTGCTGGTCCGGGTGGGGGCTTATTACCATGACATCGGGAAGATATGCAAGCCCAACTACTTCGTCGAAAACCAGCAGGCCAAGATGGACGCCCACCGGGGGCTGGCTCCCACGATGAGCCTGCTGGTGATTCTGGCTCACGTCAAGGACGGCCTGGCTTTGGCCCGGGAGCATCGATTGCCGCCGGTCCTGCATCAGTTCATCCCCGAACACCACGGTACGACGATGGTCCGCTACTTCCACGCCATGGCCACCCAAGAAGCCAAGGCCCGCGGCGGAAGCAACCGGGAGATCAGCGACACCGAGTTTCGCTATCCGGGCCCGAAGCCGCGGTCCCGCGAGTCGGCCATCTTGATGCTCTGCGACAGTGTCGAGGGAGCGGTTCGATCGTTGCAGGATCCCACGCCCGGGCGGATCGAGAGCGTGGTGCACGAACTGGTCATGGGCCGACTGATGGACGGGCAGTTCGACGATTGCGAAATCACCCTGAAGGAACTCTCCCGGGTCGAGCAATGCCTGGTCAAGAGTCTGCGCTCCATCCATCACGGGCGGATCGCCTATCCGGAACCCAGCCGAGGGAACGTATCTCAAGTCCGCAGCGCATGAGCACGACTGACGATCAATCTGACCAGGACGCGGCGGGCAATTCGCCGGATCGCCGTTTGACGATCACGGTCACCGGTGGTTCGCAGGACCTGATATCAAAGATCCGCAGGGCGGCCCGAAAAGCGCTGCGCGCCGGGGGATGCCGCGGCGGGCAATTGGACATCGCCGTGGTCGGCGAGGCTGAAATGCGGCGGCAACACGCCCACTGGAGGGGTGAGGATGGAGCCACCGATGTTCTGACGTTCGACCTGGGTGATGGTCCGAGCAGCGCGCGGATTGACGGCCAACTGCTGGTCTGTGCCAGTGTGGCCCGGCGCCGGGCCCGGACCCGCAAGACCGACTGGCACGGCGAACTGCTGTTGTATGTCGTGCACGGTTGTCTGCACCTGAGCGGCTACGACGATCACCAGGTGGAGGAGGCGGCCCGGATGCACCGTCGCGAGGACGAGATCCTGGCGTCACTGGGCTGGGGGCCGGTCTTCTCCGGGACAGCCGGGGCCGCGACGCCATCGGCCAAGCGCCGTACCGGCCCAAAGCCGGCCCGTCCCGGCCGCTGCTCCGCCCGCAGGACTCGAGCATGAGGATCGCGGTAGCACAACTGGCGGTCGAGACGGCCAAGCGAACGCTGACCTTTCAGCGGGCCCTGGGGGCCATCGACGCCGCTGCAGAGCAGGATCCGGCTCCGGACCTGGTCGTCTTGCCGGCGTTCTGCGACGTGCTCTCGATCAGGTCGGGCAACATGGAGATTATCGAGCGGCGGGCCGGTCCAACGGTGGCCGCTTGCGGGTTACGGGCCCGACATTGGGGGGTCTTCGTGGCCCTCGGCCTGGCCGAACGGGGGCCGGAAAGACCCTACGTCACCGGGCTACTGCTGGACAACGACGGAGACCTCTGCCTGGCCCATCGCCAAGGAGTGTTTCACTCCAAGGGAGACCGGCCCTTCGCCGGCGCCGCCGACCCGTCGGTCACCGAGGTCATGCTGGGCCGCTTCGCGATATTGACCGGTGACGAGGTCCTTGACGACCGGTCCTGGGAGGGCGCCGTCGGCGAGGGCGCCGCTCTGCTGCTGGGCATCGGCTGCTGGGCGGCCGGAGAGGATGAGCCGGCCCCGGATGCAGCGGAATTTCGCAGGCAAATCGCCGAGCGGGCCGGGCGATACGGAGTATGCTGCGCCGTGGCGGATGTCACCACGGCCGGCGCAGACACCCCCTGGAACTGCCCGGGGATGAGTATGATAGTCGACGCCGGCGGTAAGGTGCTGGCGGCCGCGGAGACCAAGCAGGCCTCAACGCTCTGGGCGGATTTGACTCTGCCCCAGCCGCCGGCCAGCGAGGTCGAGGACCATTGAGAATTATCATGTACCAGACGATCGAAGAATCCTGTCGGATCGGGCATCTCGCCGATCAACATCCGGCCGAGATGGTCGCCCGACTGGTTGCTCGGGCTAGAGGCGGTTAGATGCTCACCATCCTGGCTATCCTGTGGACACTGCAGGCGTTGTTCTTCGGAACCGCCGTGGTATCGATCCGCATCGCCTCACGAACCCGCCTCATGGCCGCCATGAAACGGACCGGCTACCGTGGGGGCATGGAGGATTTCGACCGTCACGAGCGGGAATATGCCCTGACCGCCCTGCTTTATCAACAACTGGCCCTGGTGTTGTTCGTGGTGACGCTCAGCGTCATGATCACGGTGGATAAGCCCTGGTTTGCCGAGCCGCTGGAGGTGTTGCTGGTATCCGCCGGCTGGTTTGTGGTCTTCGGGGTGTCCATCCCCACGAGCTGGGCTCGATATGGCGGCGAGTCCTTCCTGGCCCGGGGGCTGCCGGTCTTGAAGCTGCTGCGGCGGACCAGCAGGCCGGTGCTGATCGCGGTCAATGCCATCGACGAGATTGTCCGTCGCCTGGTGGGAGCGCCGCGTGAATCCCCGGACAGCGCCGAGGAGATGGAGCGGGAGATCCTCGATGCGGTGATCCAGGCCGAGACCAGCGGGGCGGTGGACGAATCCGAGAAGGCGATGATCAAGTCGGTCATGGTGCTGGATGAGACCTCGGTGGGCGAGATCATGACCCCTCGAACAGACATGGTGGGCATCAATGCTGAAGCCGATTACGCCCAGGTTCGGGCGCTGGTCCTGGAGGCCGGTCATTCGCGGATTCCCGTTCACCAGGGGACCATGGATGACATCGTGGGCGTTCTCCACGCCAAGGACTTGCTGGGGGTGAGCGACCCGGGGGAGTTTGCCCTGAAGTCTCAAATGCGGCGGGTGCCGTTTGTCCCCGAGACCAAGGACGTGGCCTCTTTGTTACGTGAGTTTCAGGCAAACAGGGTGCACATGGCCATCGTGGTCGACGAATACGGCGGCACCGCCGGGCTGGTGACCATTGAGGACATCCTCGAAGAGCTGGTCGGCGAGATCACCGACGAGCACGAGAAGCCACCGGCCCCGCCGATCAATCGGATAGACTCCCAGACGGCCGAGGTCGACGCCCGGGTGCGGGTGGAGGAGATCAACGAGGAGCTGGACATCTCCCTCCCGGAGGACGAGGACTATGACACGGTGGGAGGATTCGTCTTCAGCAAGTTAGGGCGCATTCCCTCGTCCGGCGAAGAATTCGTTACGGACAACATCAAGGTGGAGATTATCAAGGCCGAGGAGCGCAGCGTCAGCCGGCTGCGAATTCGGGTCCTCACCCCATCGGAAGACGAGTGATCCCGGTGCCGCTGGTCAAGGACATCGCCATCGTGCTGCGTCGCCTGGACTACAGCGAGACTTCACAGGTTCTGGTGATGCTAACCCGGCTGCACGGCCAGCAGCGAGTAATCGCCAAGGGCATCAAGCGGTCCACCAAGACGCGCGTCGCCGTGGGCATCGATCTGCTGGAAGTGGGGGGGCTCGTTTTTTCGCGCCGTTCGGGCAAGGAAGACCACCTGGCGACCTTGACCGAATGGCATCAGGAAGACAACTTCCCTCACCTCCGTCGAGACTTGTCCTGCTGCTACGCGGCACAATATGGCGCCGAAGTGACCTCTCATTTGACCGAGGTTCACGATCCGCACCCCGGGCTGTTTGACGGCCTGCATCGGTTCCTGCGGGCCCTGGGTCACCAGCCGGCGGCGGTCGCCCTGGCAGGCTATCTGTGGCTGATGTTGACCGAGATCGGCCTGCGCCCGGAGCTGGCCCGCTGTGTCGAATGCCGCCGGCCGATAGACAACAGCGATCCTCTGTATTTCAGCTCGCGACAGGGTGGGGCGGTTTGTCGGGACTGTGAACCGGGGATAGTGGAGAAACGGCGCATCTCGCCCGTCGCGGCCCGGTCGCTGGCCGTTTCCGGAATCCCGGAGAAGGCCGAGGCCCTGGCGGCCTTCGATCTGCTGGACTACCACGTGACGGAGATCATGACCCGACGCCCGCGTCTGTCGGCGCTGCTCCGCGAAACTCTCGAACACGCCTAACGCTTGGTCTCTGCCGAACACGTCGGACGACCGCCGTCCGGACAATCAACCCATGGGTGGCCGAGCACCAGAGCGTGTTCTCGATTGCCTGTGCTCGATCAACAGAGGCTTCAGGTGGTGCTTTCGTGAGGTACCGCTTCCTGACGGTCGCGGCTCTGATCGTCCACTGATGCCAGAACCGCTCCGGTGCTGGACGAACGGCCGTTCGGCGCCGAGCCCAACGTGCTCAGTCCGCGCGGTCTTCACATCAAGGGAGGAATCACTGGCGGCGTTGCACGGCGAATTCAGCGGCGCCGATCAAGGCGTCCTTGGCCTCGCCGGCGGGCAGGTCGGCCAGGTGGGCGATGGCCGACTGGGCATAAGAGTGGCCCAGCTCCGTCGCGTAGTCGATCGCCTCGGAGCCTTGCAGCAACCGCCTGGCCGCGGAAGTCTTGGCGGCCTGGCCGTTGGACAGGATGGCCAACATTTCCCGCCGCCTCGGTGGTGGAGCCTGCTCCAGAAACCTGATCAGCGGCAGGGTCAGCTTGCCCAGGTCGGCGTCCCGGCCGACGGTTTTGCCGGTCTCGGATTCGCTGGCAGTGAGGTCCAGCAGGTCGTCGGCGA
>CAZFMS010000151.1:0-10206 GCA_964520125.1 uncultured Planctomycetaceae bacterium | reverse complement strand
GCCGCGTATTGGGATCAGATCGCCGAGTTCCTCCGCGACGGCGGGATCATCGAGGATATCGAGGATGTAGAACAATGAGCGTCCCGAGCGAAGGACCCTTCAGGATCGCCGTGCTGATCTCCGGCGGCGGCACGACGCTGCAGAATCTCGTCGACCGCATCGCCGAGAGGCGGTTGGCGGGAGTGGAGATCGGGGTGGTGATATCGTCGCGTTCCCAGGTTGCCGGCGTGGAGCGGGCTCGAGAGGCCGGTCTGCCGCTGGAGGTCATCCGGGTCAAGGATCATCCGGAGGTGGAGGATTTCAGTGAGCGGATCGCCGGGACGCTGGATCGGTACGGGGTGAAGCTGGCGGTGCAGGGCGGTTGGCTGTGCTATTGGAGGCTGCCCGAACGGTGGCTGGGCAGGGTGGTCAACATCCATCCGGCCTTGCTGCCCAAGTTCGGGGGGCAGGGTTTCTACGGCAATCGTGTCCACCAGGCGGTGTTGGACTCCCGGGAGGAACAAACGGGGGCCACCGTCCACTGGGTGGACAACGAATACGACCACGGTGAGATCATCGGGCGGAAGACCTGCGCGGTGCAGCCTGGTGACACGGTCGAGTCCTTGGCCGGGCGGGTCCAGGCCCTGGAGCGGGAGCTGCTGCCGGAGGTGATCGCCCGGATCCGGGACGGCGAGATTGGATGCGTCGGGCGCGCCGGTGGTTGAGTCCGGCCTTTCCCACGCACTGGCCGTCTGGGGGGCGAGGCCCCACGGGTAAGCTCCGCCGCTGGCAGCGGCAGAGCGTACCCATGCCACCCTGTCTGAACAGGTGCAGAGTCTGCGGGCTCGAGGCGTGATGGGTCCAGGTGAAATGCGCTCAATGGCGGCTATTGCTCTACTTCGATCACCTCGATTTGCAGGCGGCCCAGCAGGGGCAGCAAGGACATGATCGAATCTAGCATGCCCTCGTCGTTGAGGGGCATGATGGCCAGGGCGATGTGGGTGGGGTCGCAGTCGGTCTGACGGAGGGCGGCGTCGATGTCCACCCATTGATCGTTGATGTAGACCTGCGTCCACATGTGGTAGCCGAAGGCCCCCGGACCGGCGGTGGGGGAGGAGCTTCCCGGAATCTGGACTATGCCGCTGACCCCGCGGGCCGGTAGGCCGGCGGCCCGGGCCAGGGCGGCCAGGAGAACGCCGTGCTCGGTGCAATCGCCTTGGCGGTTGCGGGCCACCTCGGAGGCGGTGGCGAATCCCACGTCCAGGCCCTTGTCGTTGACGTAGTCGGTGACGTATTTGCGGAGGGCATCGGCCTTCTCGGCGGGCGTCTTACAGCCCTTGACGGCCTTCTTGGCCAGACGCTTGACCCGCACGTCCTCGATGTCGCACATCGTTGAAGCACGGAGGTAGTCCCCGGTCGCCTCGTCGCTGGGCCTGGTCGTGGGGCCGGCGGCACGGATCCCCTTCCAGTCGAGGCGAGAAATCGTCACCACGGCCTCATGGTCGCCGAGACGATTGACGGTCTGCATGGATGTTTGGGGCAGGTGGGGCAGACGGTCATCGCCGTCCGGCGGCAGCTTCAGCCGCAGTTTGACCCGCCGGGCGTCCCGGCTGATCTTCCGCTTGACGTGGACGAAGGTGCTGATGAACAGTTCCGGCGGCTCGGCACCACCGAGGGCCAGCTCCTTGGTAGCGGCCAGCATCTTCATCTGAAAGACGCCCATGTTGAGGGTCATGATGATCGGGCTGAAGTCGTCGTCCACCCATGACATAGTCTTGATCGGCGAGCCCATGAGCAAGGTCGTTCTCACTCGGGTCAGCTTTCGCTTCCTGCCCAGGACATCGACCTCTTCCTTGTCGAGCACCTCGAATTCTGCGCTGATCGGGCCGTCGACCTTGGCGCTGGGCTCATAGGTCTTGAGGGTGTAGGTGGTGCCGGGCTTCAGGCCGTGTTTGCGCTGCTCGAGGAGTTGGCCCCAGGAGAAGCGAATCTCCGGGTCGAAGTCGTAGGTCACCTCACGCTGAACGCCGAACTGCTCGGTGATCAGCTTCAGTCGGCCGTTGTCGATCGTGCCGCTGTAGGACATGGGAGCCGAGCCCATCGACACGCTACGCTTGAAGGCCAACGGCCGGCCGGTGGTGGTCTCGCGGAAGCTATCGTCGGAACTCACTTTGAGCTTGGTGCCTGCCCGGGCGATCTCGATCTGCATGTAGGAGCGGGTGTGTACCTGGTCGCCCACGGTCTTGGTCGTACTGTGCATGTAGCCGCACTTCTGGCCCTCTATTTGGAGGGTGAACCAGACTTCTTCATTGGCCGGCGGGGTGGGCTCTGCGGCCGCTGGGCCGACGGCGGCCAGCAGCAGGGCTGCGGCAAACCATCGTCCGGCGAGGTGGGGGGCAGTGGGGTCGGTCATGGGTTCCTCCAGAAGGATCTCGGCGAGGCCGATGCTTGGACCTCAGTAGAGCAGGCCGGGTGATTCGTCCAGTCGATCTGCCGGCGGCCGATCGGAGGGGGCCTGGGGCCCGGGGGCTCGGTCGGCCGCCTCTGGAGATCAACGTCCGCGGGGATCGGTTGTTTCGCGGGAGCGAGTCTAGCCCTGGAGCACCGTGCTGGCCAGCCGCTGCCGGCCTGCGGAGGGGCCACCGCTAACTAACGCCCTGGCAGGCATGATTCGGCGGGTTGACCTCCGGGCACGGGTGGGCGTCTGGGGCGTTCGGTGGAGACCGGGCCGAGGAAGGCCCGGCTCCATCGGAGCCTCAAACCGACAATGACAGAGCACTGTGGCACCCGTTGAGGCGACCCAGAGGCCATGAGACGATCGAGAGGTCCACGAGACGATCGAGAGGTTCACGATCATCGATGTGGTCCCCGGAGGAGCGGCCGCAAGAAAAGCTAAATGGCTGGGTACCGCGTTGACCAGCCGATTCGCCGAGTTATCATGCTGCCGTCATGCGTGTAATCGGCAGAGAAACAACTTGGCTCTCGGGCGTGGGTCCGCTGTTTGCGGCGGCCCTTGTTTGCCTGGCCGGGTGCCAGCGTCCGGTGCCGCCCGAGGACATTACGTCCGCCCAGGTGGTGGGGGAAGACCTCGAAATCCTCTGGGACACGACCCTGTCGGTGCTGGCCAAGCACGATTTTCGTGCCGATCGACAGGATCGGGCCTCGGGGGTGATCGAGACGTTGCCCACGACCAGCCAGCACTGGATCGAATTCTGGCGTCAGGACGTCGCCGACCCCTATAGCCTGGTTCACGGCTGGCTGCACACGACCCAACGCAAGGCCACGGTGCGGTTCGTCCGAGAGGAAGGCGGCTGGCTGGTCGATGTCCAGGTAGACGTGTACCGACTGACCACGCCGGAATCCCAGATTACGACGGCTTCCTCGGCGATCCAGGCGTTCGACGGGGCCCTGCCGACCACGGTGGGCAGGACCACCGAGGATGCCCAATCTGGGCGTCGCTGGGTCCATCTGGGGCGCGACGCGACCCTGGAGGCCCGCCTGCTACAACGTATCCTGAGGTAGCCTGACCCTGGTCGGCCCCGCCGGCGGATGGCTGGAGGGCCCGGGTGGTCGCTGGGCTGGGCCTGTCTGGTTTCCGTCTGGTCTCTTGCCTGCGGCCATCCCCCAACCTAACCTATCTCGTATGGACAGCACGCGCCCACAGGTTCGGTCCGATCCCGGGCGGCCATCCCAGGCCGTCCGCCGGGCGAAAGTGACCATCTCCACCCTGACAGAGAAGAAACGCGCCCGCCAGCCGATCAGCATGCTGACGGCCTATGACTTTCCTCAGGCCCAGATTGAGGAAGAGGCCGGGGTCGATTGCATCCTGGTTGGCGATTCGGCCGCCCAGGTGGTCTTGGGGCACGGCTCGACTCTGCCGGCGACGATGGACTTCATGGTGACGATCTCGGCGGCGGTCCGTCGGGGGGCCCCGACCTCGTTTCTGATCGGTGACATGCCGTACCTGTCGTTCAACGTGACCGTGGAGGAGGCAATCCGCAACGCCGGGCGGTTCATGGCCGAGGCCGGCTGCGATTGTGTGAAGATCGAAGGTGACGCCCGAACCGCCGAGACGGTGCGGGCGATGACCGCGGCGACCATTCCGGTGATGGTCCATCTTGGGCTGCGCCCGCAATCGGTCCATCAGTTCGGCGGCTACCGTGCTCAGGCTCGGGGGTCGGATTCCGCCCGGAGACTGATCGAGGACGCCAGGAGGGTGGAGGAGGCCGGGGCGTGCGCATTGCTGCTCGAGGCGGTCCCGCCGGAGCCGGCCAGGATCATCGCCGAGTCCACCGGCCTGCCGGTCATCGGCTGCGGGGCCGGCCCGTTTTGCGACGGTCATGTCGTGGTCCTGCACGATATGCTGGGCCTGTCGGTCGGCAGGCTGCCCAGGTTCGTGAAGCGCTATGGTGACATCCGGGCACAGATGGGAGAGGCCATCCGGGCCTACCTGGCGGATATCTCCGAGCGGCTCTACCCCACCGAGGAACACTGTTATCAGATGGAAGCGGGCGAGGCCGCCAAACTGGGGTCCGCCTGCCCCAAGCCGTCGCTGACCGACGCAGCGGAGAGCGTAAGTCCTTCTGGGTAAAGAACTTGGGGTGTATATGGCGGGTCGGGCTGCTCTCTTCTACCCGGCTGGTATCGTTCGCGATGGTGCGGCAGCGTACATGGTGCGGGGAGCCGGCTCTGACGAAACACTGGGGATGTCTGGCCAACGGGCTGCCGGATTACTTGGTTGGATGTAGGAGAGTCCTGGTGGCCGGGCCAATTTTTTTGCCTTCCTGGGTGAATTGCGTGGCATGGCCGGTAGAATCTGTGGTAGAATCAGTCGGTGACAGGGTGGATGTGAGCTGTCAGCCAGAGATGACCTACCAGTAGAGTTGGCGTTGAGGAGCAGCGCGCCGCTCGACTGACTGGTCGAGGGGAGCGTCGCTGCTAAGCCGGCGCTGCTCAGGCGCAGTGAGATTAGGCTTGAGAATGGCATACCACAGGCCGAACGCTGCTCGGCTCTCGCGACGGAATAAACCGCTGTTTGAATCATCCTGGCCTTCCGCGTTGGCGGGCACGCCGATAGTTGTACTGGTACGAGGAAAACGCACATGAGTGGGAACGCGATGAAGATCGTGGTTGCGGTAGTGTTGTTCGTTGCGGCGGGGGTCATGTTGGTGGTTTTGCGTTCGGAACAGGATGCGCCGGCCTTGGCCGAGGACGCGGTCATGCAGGACTTGGTCTGCACCGATTGCGGGCACCAATTTCAATTGAGTTATGATAATCTGCAACAGGCCCTCAAAGCCGCGCCGCCGGTTGAGCGCCCGACGGGTGGATCCTCCGCCGGGAGGACGCGAACGTCCGGGCGGCGGCCGACGCCGATTAGTTGCCCGCAGTGTAATGAGAACACTGCCTTTCGCGCGGCTTTTTGTAAGGAGCACAGCCAGTACTATCCGGCCCAGCTTGCCGATGGCAGCAGGGGCGCCTGCCCCGATTGCTAGCCGGCTTGCGGGTCGTGGTCCCGCCGATTACGGCCGAGCGAGTCGCCCACCGGGGGGTGCGGCAGAGCGGGATCGAGGCTTAGAGACAATAACGACCATTGTGGAAAGTAGGAGCAGGATCATGAAGAGGCGCGGGTTTACCTTGATCGAGTTGCTGGTGGTGATCGCCATCATTGCTACGCTGGTATCGATGCTGCTGCCGGCCCTGAGTGCCGCCAAGGAGAATGCGTCCGTCTCCAAGTGCATCGCCAACCTGAAGACGATTTCGCAGACCTCGGGCATGTACATGGATGATTTGGGCACCGCCAGGCTGCCCTGGCACCTGGGCTTCAATTACAACGGGGTCGGTACCGGCCTGATTTCAGAATTCATCTATGGCGGCTTCCAGACATCGATTCCGGATCCGGACTACGGCACCGGCACCGACATGTACCAGTTTCCCACGGAGTGGCGGCCGTTCAACAAGTACATCGCCCCGGGGATCACCGGCCGGACGGTGGTCAAGTCCTACGTTTGCCCCTCCGACAAGTCGAACACCACACCGACGGTGGGCCAATTCGAGGAGCCGGTGGTGGAAGACCGCTGGGGGACCTGGGAGGTGGCCGGAAACAGCTACCCGATCAACTGGTACTGGTACGAGGCCTTCACCAGCCCGGATTACGGCTCTCTTCCGGCGATGAGCGCCGCCGGTGGCGAGATGCTGCGTTTGAAGGTCGGCGGCTCGGCGTCTCGATTCGTCATCTTCATGGAAAACACGATGAACTCCTACACCATGGATGCCCGGCCGCAGGGCTTCAGCCCTCCGAGCGCCCTCCAGACTCTGGGAGTCGGCTGGCACCGCAAGTTCTCCAAGTACGCGATGGGCTTTTTGGACGGCCATGCGGAGTACCGGTACATCGATACCCGCTACACGGATCACTCGGGGGCCACCACCTGGCCTGACAAATACACCCCGGGGGTCATTCCATTCTAGACTCTCTTATTGGCGATTGCGGCATCTCGGTATCAATCAGTTGAGCGGAGCCAGTATTTGGTTTGGCCGTCTGTCCTGACGGACGAAGGCCTGCACACCGCCTTTCTGCGGGTGAACAGCAGATATCTCGGGCCGCAGCACGCGGCGGGAGCCGAGGGGACCAGGCGGGTCGGCAATTGATGGCCGGTGGTCCCATCGGAGATGCGCGTTTCCGCTCGGTCTTTCTATTCTCCACCGTTCTGAGAAGGCAGGTTAGAATCCGGTGATGGACATAGACCGGATTCGCAACTTCTCGATCATCGCCCACATCGATCACGGCAAGAGCACCTTGGCCGACCGGCTGCTGATGCGTTGTGGGGCCATCTCCAAGCGCGAGTTTCGAGAACAGTTCCTCGACGACATGGACCTGGAGCGGGAGATGGGTATCACCATCAAAGCCGCCCGGGCGACGCTCACTTATGAATACCGGCCCGAGAATCGGACCCGGTCAGGTGAATCGGGCCGGGGCGAGCGACGGGCCACACCCCCGCCAGGCATCTATACGCTGGACCTGCTGGATACTCCGGGGCACGTGGATTTCCATTACGAGGTGAGCCGGGCGCTGGCGGCCTGCGAAGGCGTGCTCCTCTTGGTGGACGCCGCCCAGGGCATCGAGGCCCAGACGCTGGCCAATGCCTACAAGGCGATCGAGGCCGGGCTGGAGATCATCCCGGTGATCAACAAGATCGACCTGCCGGCGGCCCGGCCGGAAGACATCGCCCTGGAACTCGAGCAGGTCTTGGGCCTGCCGGCCGAGGAGGTCTTGTTCGCTTCAGCCAAGACGGGACTGGGCATCGAGGAAGTCCTGGAGGCCATTGTCGAGCGGATTCCGCCGCCGCAGGGCGAGCAAGACAAGCCGCTGAAGGCCCTGATCTACGACGCCAAGGTCGACGTGCACCGAGGAGTGGTGTGTCACCTGCGGGTGGTCGACGGGGTAATCCGCAAGGGAGACAAGATCCTCCTGATGGCGGCTTCACGCACCTATCAGGTTAGCGACGTGGGGATTTTCGCCCCCAAGACGAGCAGCCGACCCCAGCTGGCCGGCGGCGAAGTCGGTTACATGTTCGCCGGGATCAAGACCATCCACGACGTGAGCATCGGGGATACGGTGACCTTGGCTTCTCGACCGTGCGACGAGTTGCTGCCGGGCTACAAGCCGCCGCAGCAGATGGTCTTTTGCGACTTTTACCCCGGTCCCGGCACGACCAGCCCCCAGCTTCGGGAGGCTATGGAGCAGTTGTGGCTCAACGACTCGAGCTTCAACTTCACCCCGGCGACTAGCGCGGCCTTGGGCTTGGGCTTCCGCTGCGGATTCCTCGGGCTCTTGCACATGAAGATCATCCAGGAGCGTCTGGAGCGGGAGAGCGACGTCGACGTGGTCCAAACGGCCCCCACGGTGGGCTTCGAGGTGGTCCTCAAGGACCGGACGACCCGGCTGATCGAGTCCCCCGCGGAGCTGCCCCCCCCGGATTCGATACTGGAGATTCACGAGCCGTACGTTCAAGCGGAGATCATCGTGCCGGGCCGCCTGATCGGGAACGTGATGAAGCTCAGCGAGCAACGCCGGGGGAGCCAGGTGCGGACCGAGTACCTGTCCTCCGAGCGGGTGGTGCTGGTATACGAGTTCCCCCTGGCGGAGATCATCTATGACTACTACGACCGTCTCAAGAGCGTGACCAGCGGCTATGCGACGATGGACTACCAGATGATCGGTTTTCGCCAAGGCGATTTGGTCAAGCTGAACATCCTGGTCAACGGGGTAGTGGTGGATGCCCTGAGCGTGATCGTGCACCGCTCGCAGGCCATGGGGCGGGGTCGCCGGCTGATCTCCCGTCTGAAGAAGGAGATTGATCGGCATCTGTTCGAGATACCCATCCAGGCGGCCATCGGCAACCGCATAATCGCCCGGGAGACCATCAGTGCGGTGCGTAAAGACGTTACCGCCAAGTGCTACGGGGGCGATGTTACCCGGAAGCGCAAGCTGCTGGAGAAGCAGAAGGCCGGCAAGAAGCGGATGAAACAAATCGGCAATGTGGCCATCCCCCAGGCGGCCTTCATGGCGGTCCTGGATTCCAGCTAGCCCAGGCCTGTCTCAGGTCGCGGGGCGGGCAACCTGCCCACGGCCGGCACTCACCGGCTGGGAGCCGATTTCAGGAACAGGTGCTCAGGATCGGCTCTGAACCGGCCTAATCGCCGGCCCAGGCGTGCACGGTGAGGGCAATGAGAGGGCGATGAGAGGTCAATGCGAGGGCCCGGGGGCAAGCGGTCTCCCACCGGGGCAAGCCGCGGGAACGAGCCCCACCCTCCAGGTTCGGGCCACTGGCGATCCCGAAGAAACTCTTTCGATCCGAAAGAACTCACAGGCCGTGGTGAGCGTTGGAAGCGTAGCGGTGGTCAGTCGTGGACTGCCCGGCTGGCGGGCCAGCGGCAAGTTTTCAGTTGATGTCCTGGTCGGCGCCGGGCATAATCTGCAGCGCGCCGATGGGTAGCGAGCATAATGTAACCGACCAACATCATGATACAAGGAGGCCTGATATGAATAAGATGGGGACATTGGCACTGCTGGGGGGGTTGACCTGGGTGTGGATCGGGACAACCGGTTGTGTGTCCAAGGACGAATACCTGCGGGTGGATTATGCCCGACGCCAGGCTCTGTCCCACCGTGATCAGTTGGAGCGCGATCTGGCGGACGAGCGCAATCGGACGATGGCCCTGGAGACCGAGCGGACCAGCCTGCGCAGCGAGCTGGATACCAAGACGGCGATGGCCGAGACGTTGCAAGCCGAGAACGACCGCCTGGATTCCATCAGGCAGACCTTGCAGGGGCAACTGGACACGGTCCTGGCCAAGGGTGTGGGGGACATCCAGGTGGTGGAGATAAAGCTGCCGCCGGAGCTGGACCGGGCCCTGCAGGAATTCGCGACCCGGTATCCGGAGACTGTCGAGTACGACGCCGTTCGCGGGGCGGTGCGCTGGAAGAGTGACCTGACCTTCGCCCTGGGCAGCGATCAAGTCCGCGAGTCCATCCGCGGCTCGCTGAAGGGATTTACCGACATAGTGAACTCCGTGGCCGCCGAAGCGTTCGAGGTGGTCGTGGTGGGGCATACGGACAACGTGCGGATCGGCCCGGCAACGGCCAAGAAGCACCCGACCAACTGGCACCTGTCCACCCATCGCGCGGTGTCGGTGATGTTTGCGCTGAATCAATACGGCCTGGACTTCGAGAGGATAGGCTGCATGGGCTACGGCGAGCATCGTCCGCGGCAGCCCAACCCGGCGCGCGGCGGATGCGAAGCCAACCGGCGGGTGGAGATCTTCCTGGTGGCCCGCGGGGAGCAGGCCGAGTCGGAAGCCGCGGCAACGGTAGCCCAGATGGAGGCCGAGTAACGGGCCTCTTGCTGTCCTGCCCCGGATGGTCAGCGGGGCTCAATCGGGTATTTACGCCATACCGGCCGGATGGCTGCCGAGGCTGTCGTCACCGCCGTGGTGCGTACCCCGAAGGGATCACTCGATAAAGCCGCGTTTCCGCAGGTATTCCAGGATTCCGGCCGCGGCAACCTGGCAGCCATTTTCGTTGTAATGGGCATCGTCGGCGTAGCACAGGGGAAACACTCTGCTGGCCTGGAAGACCTGCTGCAAGTTCAGCACGTCCATGCTTTCTTGCCGGCCGCGCTCTTCGAAGAACTCGAAGAACACGTTCCGGTGCGGCTCTTCTCCAGTGTA
>CAZFMS010000150.1:0-10233 GCA_964520125.1 uncultured Planctomycetaceae bacterium | reverse complement strand
ATCGGTGGGGCCTTCTTCGAGTTCGCCACCGTTCAGCCCGCCGGGACCGGCCTTCTCGAACCCTTCCTCCGCATCCAGGCCCACGGCGTCGAAGAAGGATACAACACCTCCAACTCGAAGCTGCCCTTCGACGAGAAGCCCGGCCCGTGGAC
Source organism: uncultured Planctomycetaceae bacterium (assembly GCA_964520125.1). Taxonomy (GTDB): domain Bacteria; phylum Planctomycetota; class Phycisphaerae; order UBA1845; family UTPLA1; genus JAFGQA01. The sequence goes on along the minus strand of CAZFMS010000150.1, from coordinate 10,081 downwards.
GCACGACCTCCGGCTCGCCGATCTCCAATTGCTCAACGTGGATGGCGCTGACTACTTCGAGTTCATCCTGGACATCAACGAGTCCTCGGGGTCCACGGGAGGCCTGTTATCCTTGGACGAAATCAAGATTTATACCTCGCCGTTGGGGGGCCAAAACACGACCGACCTGGGGTCGCTGGGAACGCTGCGCTACGATCTGGACGCCGTGGAAGATAGCCACATCCTATTGGACTATGTCAATGCCTCAGGCAGTGGCGAAACAGACATGCGGGCGTTGATCCCGGCAGGCGGTTTTGCTGGCGCCGGCGAATCGGACTTCATCGTCTTCTATTCGAAATTCGGCATCCATCATGGTGGCGACGGAGGATTCGAGGAATGGAGCATTGTGCCTGAACCAGCCAGCGCAGGACTTGTGTTGCTGGCCCTGACCATGTTGCTAGGCCGGCGGCGACGCCGGACCGGTTGAAACTGCGCTATCGATGAACGCAACTTGGCGGGCCCTATTGTAGAATCCAGCGCCGTTACCGGCGCCCCGAGTACTGCGCGTGGAGCGCGCAGCGCCGTCAGCAACTGCCGACTATTGGGGTGTTTCCCACGTATTCGGCGGGCCTGGTGTGCTCCAGGGGCGATTTCCAAGGCCGCGGACGATGCGGCCCGCCGTCCCTTGATGGCCCTCTTTGCGCGGCTTTCAGGTCCCCATGGTCGGCCAATGGACATTTCTTGTGGGGGCAGGTTCGGAGGCGAAACGAGCCAAATTGATCCATAACTGCCTGTGGCTAAACAAGTTATGAATATTTGTGCCGTTTTCGGGCGCAAGGGTGGCCCGAAAAAAAATCTAAAAAAAAACGAATTGGCGTTGATTTGCCATGTACACTTCTGATATGCTTATGAGTGAGACACGCCGGGGAAAGCGTGTACTCGCAAGGTTGCTCTTGGGAAGGAGCGCAACGTGACTAGAAGAAGCGTGCTAACTGCGACGATTGCAACGGCTGTTGCACTCGCCTTTAGCGCGCCCGTTGCGGCCTCCTCTCTTACCTTCTACTTGTCGGACGATGTGAACTGGCCCGGCCTGTCTGCCGAGATCACCTTCACCCTTCCTCGCGATGCCACCACCCTGATCGTCACCGCCCGGAATACTTCCACCGGCGTGCCCGACGGTTTTGACAACTCCGATCAAATCCTGAGCGCCATCTCCTGGGACTTCGGCCATCCCGGCTACAACGGCGATGCCAACATCTCCGGCGGCCTGATTGAAATCGGCCCCAACAGCCATTCGATCAACTTCGACACCGGAGAGTACGGACCGGGAACCAACGTCAGCGGCGAATGGGGCTACGGCAACGAGGACGGCACCGGTGCCCTGACCAACTTCATCAGCAGCAGCACCCCCCAGGCCACGCCCTTTGGCGGGCCCAACCTTGATGGGCCGGTCGAGATCGACGGTCCTGCAGGCGGCTTGGTCGCCAATCCCCTCCCGGTGCCCATGGGTGGCCTGGGTGCCATTCAGGATGAAATCGTAGCCACCTTGACCCTCACCCAGCCGATTGCCGATCTGGACTTCCTGGTCGAGAACCTGGTACGAGTCGAATTCGGCTCTGATGCGGCGTGGATCACCACTCCCGAGCCGACCTCGTTGAGCCTGCTCCTGGTCAGCATGGGCGTCTTGGTTGGCCGCCGCCGCCGCCGCCGCCGGGCCTAACGATCGAATCCCAAAGTTGAATCACCAGACGCCGCCTCTTGGCGGCGTTTTTCTTTGCGCCCAACGCCACCTCGCTCAGGCTCTCCACCAACGCCGACGCGCTCTGCAATAGGCGGTCCACGTTCGGCCTCCGGACGAGGAACCTCTTTTGCCAGCCCCGCTAACGGCTGGGCTCACGGTCTGGTGACTGATCTCCGAAGCACCCTTCGGAATGCACCTGATGGTCATCCCGGCCATGCCACCCCCGCCGTCGGCCCCTCCTTGATGGGCAACTCCGGCATGATCGATCCGGGCGGGTCTCCCCCAGGCCGGGGTGGCCAGGGCGCCCCATAATCACATTTGTATGGGCCGCAGACCGGTCTGAATCCCCATGGTAGATGAGACTTCGGCCTCCCCTGCCGATACCTCTGGGGGCCGGGTACTGAATTGAGGCCCGCAAATCGGCCAAGGAGCCTCTTAACCGTCTGAGAGAACCACCATGTGGCGACGAACGATGATCTGCCTGATTGCCGTAACGGTCTGCCTCGTACCGGCCGCTGTGCGGGCGGACCTCACCTCGTCGGTCATGATCGCTTTCAGCCAGAGCGGGTCGAATCTGCCGCAGTTCTCGCTCTGGGACGGCAGCTCCTGGGGCACACCCGCCGACACGTCGTCGGTAGGCGCTAATCCGCATTGGGTCGTCCTGCGAAACTGCCCGAAACGAAACGAGACCGCCTGCGCCACCCTGGACGCCAACGAAGACGTCAACGTCATGTTCTACAACGGCAGCGTCTGGACCGCCGCGACCGAAGTCTGCATCAACACGGGCCAAACCGACAGCCGGAACTTCGATATGGCCTACGAAAGTAGGTCGGGCGACCTGCTGCTGGTCTACTACAACGACACTCCGGGGCAGAAGAACATTAAGTACGTAACCTATGACGGCACCACTCTCTCGAGCGCGAGCGACCTGCCGGGGGGCGGCAGCACACCCCATATGACGCTGCACCCGAAGCCCAGACGCAATGAGATAATGCTCCTGGTAGCAGGGAGCACCAGGCAGTTGAGCGCCGCGGCCTGGAATGGCATCGCCTGGGGAAGTTGGACCACCTTGGAATCCAATATCGAGACTAACACCGAGGAATCCTACGCCCTGGCCTACGAGAGCAGCTCCGGCGAGGCCCTGGCGGTCTACTCACATATGAACGACTCCAGCCCGGAGTATCGAACCTGGGACGGGACCGCCTGGTCCGTCGAATCGAGCATGCCCGATCTTGCCGACGTTGCCTACTGGATTCGCCTGGCGCCGGATCCCGCCAGCGATGAGATCCTTTTCGCGGCCCTGGACGAGGGCAGCGACCTCAACGTGCTGGTTTGGGACGGGTCCGCCTGGGGCAGCGTCCTGGAGGTCGAGGACAACGTTCAGTACTACGATCGGCGCCAGTTCGACCTGGCCTACGAGAACGGCGGGAATGAGGCCCTGCTGGTTTACCATGAAAACGGTCAGACCAGTTTACGCTATCGCACCTGGGACGGGTCCTCCTGGTCGACCGAGCAGATCGGCCCGGACATCGGCCAAGTCGCCCACACCATCCAACTGCGGACCGGCGCAGTCGCGGGTGAGATCTTTGTCGCCGTGTCGGATGCTGGCAATGACTTGGAACTCCTACGCTGGGACGGTTCATCCTTGTCCGCCTCGACCCAGATCTCCGCCAATCATGGCGGAGCCGCCGATGTCGAACCATTCATGATCGTGATGCCGGCGGATGCCCCGCCTCCCAGGGTCATCAACTGGCGAGAAGAGCGTAGCTCTCCATGATGGTCTTGACGGGCCTTCGGTCGGCGGCTCACGTGCCGCAACGGGTCCACATACGCCCCGCCTGGCTGACCCACGCTTCCTCCTGCTCCTGAAACCGAGGCAATCGGCATCCTCCCCAGGCTTCAGGTTGTTCGCATATCGCTCTCCAGCCTTGACGGGACATCTCGTAAGATCTTGCTGTGACACACGTTATGGTGATTATCGGATGTTGATCGCATGTCCATCCCGTTCGGCTTGAAATAGCACCTGTGTAGTGCTATATTTTGTCGATAGTGAGTTCTACGAATCGGAGGCCTCGGTAGGTTCACCATGTTCGCCCTGACCAAGAAGACCGACTACGCGATCATCGCCTTGAGCTACATGGCCCAGCAGGGCGACCGGATCTGCACTGCCCGGGAGATCGCCGAGCAGTTCAACATGCCGTCCGCCTTGTTGATGAACGTGTTGAAGACCCTGAACCAGGGTGAGCTGGTCAGCTCCAGTCGGGGGGCCAAGGGCGGCTATCGCCTGGCCCAGCCGGCCGAGGATATCACGCTCTGTGATATCATCACCGTGGTCGAGGGTCCCATCCGGTTCGTTCAATGCGCCGCCGGACCCCAGAGCGACACCCAGAACTGTGGCTTGGCCGAGAGTTGTCCGGTGACCAAGCCGGTGAACAAGGTGCACGATCAGCTCAACGTCTTTCTCAAACAAGTAACCCTCGCCCAGATCGCCTACGATGAGGATTACGGCGACTCGAATCGCGAATGTCTGGGCCTGGGTAAGGCCGTGTGCGTGGAGCAAACTAAATGAAGCTGCCTATCTACATGGACTACAATGCCACCACCCCCGTGGACCCGCGGGTCCTCGAGGATATGTTGCCATACTTCCAGGACTCCTTCGGCAACGCCGCCAGCCGCAGCCACGAGTTCGGCTGGAAGGCCGACCAGGCCGTCGAGCAGGCCCGGGGACAAGTGGCTGCGGCCATCGGGGCATCCCCCAAGGAGATCGTCTGGACCAGCGGGGCGACCGAGTCCAACAACATAGCCATCAAGGGCGTCGCGGCCATGTACCGCGACAAGGGCAACCACGTCATCACCCAGACCATCGAGCACAAGGCGGTCCTCGATCCCTGCGCCTATCTCGAGCAACACGGATGCCGGGTCACCGTCCTGCCGGTGGACAAGCTGGGCAGGGTCGATCCCCAACAAGTCCGCGAGGCCGTCACCGACCAGACCATCCTGGTTTCCATCATGCACGGCAACAACGAGATCGGCACGATCCAGCCCATCGCCGAGATCGGCGCCGTCTGCAAGGACCGCGGCGTCTTGTTCCACACCGACGCGAGTCAGACATTCTCCAAAATGCCCATCGACGTCGAGCAGATGGGCATCGACCTGTTGAGTTGCTCCGGTCACAAGATCTACGGCCCCAAAGGGGTCGGGGCTCTTTACGTTCGCCGGAAGCGGCCGCGAGTTCGTTGCGAACCCGTTCTCCACGGCGGGGGCCATGAGCGGGGCATGCGCAGCGGCACCCTGAATGTCCCGGCCATCATCGGGATGGGTCGGGCGGCGGAACTTTGCGTCGAAGTCCAGGACGAGGAAACGCGCCGTCTGGCCGGCCTGCGAGATCGGCTCCGAGACGGCTTGCTCGGCGAGCTGGAGGAGATCTTCCTGAACGGCGATCCCACGCAGCGGATCCCCAACAATCTCAACATCAGCTTTCTCTACGTCGAGGGCGAGTCGTTGATGATGGGGATCAAGGACATTGCGGTCAGTTCCGGCTCGGCCTGCACCAGCGCGTCGCTGGAGCCCAGCTATGTTCTCAAGGCCCTGGGCGTGGGCGATGACCTGGCCCACAGCTCCATCCGTTTTTCCATCGGGCGCTTTACTACCGAGGAGGAGATCGACTACGCCATCCAGCGGGTGTGCTCCACCGTCAAGAAGCTGCGCGGCATGAGCCCCCTCTACGAGATGGCCCAAGAGGGAATTGACCTCAGCAAGGTCCAGTGGGCGGCGACTTGACCTGACCGGTCACGGCGGCCGCAGGCCGGTGCGGAACCGGCGGTCCCTGGATCTTATTGATAACCGAAGAGCCAATGACCTGGGAGAAATAACCTATGGCTTATGGGCAAAAAGTCGTTGATCATTACGAAAACCCGCGCAACGTCGGGTCTTTCGACAAGAACGATGTAAGTATCGGTACGGGAATCGTCGGTGCCCCGGAGTGCGGCGACGTCATGAAGCTCCAGATCAAGTGCGACGGCAACGGCCGAATCGTGGATGCCAGATTCAAGACCTTCGGCTGCGGCTCGGCGATCGCCTCCAGTTCGCTGGCCACCGAATGGGTCAAGGGCAAGACCATCGATCAGGCCCTGGAAATCAGGAATACCGAGATCGTCAGGGAACTGTCGCTCCCGCCGGTCAAGATCCATTGCAGCGTGTTGGCCGAAGACGCCATCCGAGCGGCGATCCGCAACTACCAGGAGAAGCACGGCCGGACCGCGGAGGCCACCACCGCCGTAAACGCCTAGCGAGCGCTCAACCCAGCGTCGCGCCGCACATCGCGCCGGCGTAGAGCAGGACAACCGAACGATGATCCCAGAACAGGAGTTCTATAGACATGGCCATTGAGTTAACCGAGCGAGCCGCCCAAGAAGTGATGACTATTATCGGCCAGCAAAAGCTCGATACCCAAAAGACCTACTTGCGGGTCGGCGTCAAGGGCGGTGGCTGCAGCGGGTTTTCTTACACCCTGGATCTGACCGAACACAAGGCCGAAAACGACGAGGTGTGGGAGGTTCACGGAGTGAAGATCATCTGTGACCCGAAGAGCCAAATCTACATGGGCGGAACCTCGGTGGACTTCAAGGACGAAATCATGGGGCGCGGTTTCGTCTTCAAGAATCCCAACGCCAGCCAGACCTGCGGGTGTGGTAGCAGTTTTAGCGCGTAGTGATTATCCTCGGAGAGAGGAGTGCCGCCCGACACCGTGTTCGGGCGGCAATGAACGTCCGCCTGGGGGATCGTAGCGGTCGAATGGTCCCTCAGGCGGGTGGTTTATCGAGAAAGCCCATGGCCCCAGCCAAGACCCCCTCGCTGAGTTCCGGAAGCGCGGTCCCCACCAAGTGTTCGACTTGCCAGGCACTGCAGCAGGTTCCGTTCGCCTGTGAGGACTGCCATCAACTACTGGCCCACGTCCAGGGGGCGGACTACTTCGAGCTGTTCGCCTTGCCCCATGCCTACGATCTTGACCACCATGAGCTGGAAGAAAAGTACCTGGCCATCAGCCGGAACATCCACCCCGACAAATTCGCCGTCGCCGGCGAAGAGATGCAGGCCTTCGCCCTTCGAGCCTCGGCTGCGGTAAACAATGCCTATGACGTCTTGCGCGATCCGATCCATCGGGCGGAGTACCTGCTCGAATCCGTCGGCGGCAGATCAGCCACGGAAGACAAACGCGTGCCCCCGGACCTGCTCACCGAGGTCATGACCGTTCGCGAGGAGATCGACGATGCCAAGGTCGCCGGCGATCACCAGGCACTCGAGCTAATCCGGGAGCGGATCACCGAACGCCAGCAGAACGTCGAGGACAACATCGCCGAGCTGTGCCACGGCTTGACCGCGGCCACCGACCAGACCAGGAACCAGCTGCGCTTGCAGCTCAACGCCATGAAGTACATCAACAGCCTGCTGGCTCAACTGTGAGAGCCGTAGAATCCCAGGATCGCATTTCTCGGATCCGGCAAGATAATGACCAACCAAGAAACCATCCTGGGCATCGATCTGGGCACCACCTTCAGCCTGGTGGCCTACGCCGACCAGCGCGGCCCCCAGGTCCTCCGCGGTGCCGACGGTGAGGCCCTGCTGCCTTCGGTCCTCGGCTTCACCCCCCGGGGCGACGTGACCGTAGGCTGGAACGCCCGGCGGCAGGCCGTCGAGAATCCCCAAAACACCGTCCATTCGATCAAACGCCTGATGGGTCTAGGCATCGACGACCTGAAGAACGAGCTACCCTTCCTCGCCTACCGGGTCGTTCGCGGAGAGCGCGACACGGTCAAGGTAGACATCGATGGGCAACTCCTCACCCCGCAGGAGATCTCGGCGATCATCCTTCGCCGTCTCAAGGCCCGGGCCGAGCAACATCTTGGCCGAACCGTAACCAAGGCGGTCCTCACCGTCCCCGCCTACTTCGACGACGCCCAGCGCCAGGCTACCCGCGACGCCGGGAGAATCGCCGGGCTGGAGGTCGTTCGCATCGTCAACGAACCCACCGCGGCGGCCCTGGCCTACGGCATCGGCCTGCACGATGCTTCACCGACCGGGCCGGCGACTGCCCCTCTGCCGATCGGCGACCAGGCCCAATGCACCAGCAGCCCAACAGACCGCGGCGGATCGCCCGCCCCGGGCGATCGGTCTGCCATCGCCATCTATGACCTCGGCGGCGGGACGTTCGATGTCAGCATCTTGCTGTTGTCCGCCGGCGTGTTCGAGGTCGTCTCCACCCATGGTGACACCCGCCTGGGCGGCGACGACTTCGACCGCTCGATAATCGCCCTGGTCCAAGGGGAGGCGGCCGAGCAGTTCGGCATCGACATCGATTCCCCCGCCACCAGGCAGGCCCTGCGCACCTTCGCCGAGCAAGTGAAGATCAAGCTGAGCACCGAAGAGTCCGCCACCATCGAGCTGGACCTGGGCGAGGGCCGTGTCTATCGCCGGGCCATCACCCGGGAGGAATTCGAGGCCCGCATCGCCGGCCTGATCGACCAGACCATCGCCGGCTGCGGCCAAGCACTGCGCGACGCCAAGATGACCCCCGCCGACATCGACCAGATCGTCCTGGTCGGCGGGTCCAGCCGGATCCCCCTGGTTCGCCGGCGCCTGGAGGCCTTCTTCGGCAAGCGGCCCTACACCGCCCTGAATCCGGACGAAGTCGTCGCCCTGGGGGCCGCGGTGCAGGCCCAGATTCTCTCCGGCGACCGGAGCGACGCCCTGCTGCTGGATGTCACCCCGCTGTCACTCGGCATCGAGACCATGGGCGGGGCCATGGGCAAGCTGATCATGCGCAACACGCGGATCCCCTGCCAGGCGACCGAGCAGTTTACCACCTTCGTCGACGGGCAGACCAGCGTGAAGATCAATGTCCTGCAAGGCGAGCGCGAATTGGCCGCCGACTGCCGCAGCCTGGCGGCCTTCGACCTTCAGGGTATTCCCCCGATGCCCGCCGGCCTGCCCAAGATCGAGGTCCAATTCCTCATCGACGCCAACGGCATCCTCAATGTCAGTGCCCGGGAGCAACGCTCCGGCAAGGAGGCCAACATCCAGGTCATCCCCTCGCACGGCCTGACCCGTGAGGAAGTGGCCGGCATCGAGGCCGAGTCGGTCAAGTTCGCCCGCCAGGACATGGCCGCCCACCGCCTCATCGACCTGCGAAACCAGGTCGAGTTCGACACCCACAAGACCGAACAAACCCTGAGCAAGTACGGCCACCTGCTGCCCGAGAGCGAACAGGCCGAGTTGCAAACGGGCATCCGTCACCTGCGCGACCTCGCCGCCGGGTCGGATGACGCCGACAAGCTGTACGCCGAATTGGACCGCTTCGGCAAGAGAACCGAGGCCTTGGCCAACCTGGCGGTCGCCGAGGCCCTGCGCCAGAATCAGGAGCACCGCACGGAATCAGGCGTGGCTCCGTAGCCGGTCGGGAGAGCCCCTATGGGCGGACAGAACCCTTACCTTGAAGACCAGAAGACCGACTTGCCCCGGCAGGCCTACCGGCTCATCATCATCGATGAGCAAGGCGAGGAGCACACCCTGCAGGTCGATCCCGCCAAGCTGCCCCTGGGCGACCACGGCCTGCCGGGCTCCATCCTGGACCTCTGCCTGGGCCACGGCCTCGAGCTGGACCACGCCTGCGGAGGGGTCTGCGCTTGCAGCACCTGTCATGTGCACATCCTGGAGGGCGAAGAAAGCTGCAACGAGCCCACCGACGACGAAGATGACCAGCTCGAAGAGGCCTACGACCTGAAGCCCAACAGTCGGCTGGCCTGCCAGTGTGTGCCCGACGGGTCGGCATCGGTCTTGAGAATCCGCATTCCCAACTGGAACCGCAACTTGGTCCGCGAGCCCCACGGCGCCGAGACCATGACCTCCCCCAGCCCGTCCTCGAACCCCGGCCCCAGCGCCACGCCCGGCCCCCCAACGCCATGACCCCGACACCACCAGCGAATTGCGACCTCCGCCAAACCGCGAGGAACGCGCCATGCCCCCTAAACTGACCTGGCTCGACACCGAGGACATCGCCATCAGCCTGCACGAGAAGATGCCCGAGGTCGATCCCTTGACGATCCGATTCACCGATCTGCGCAAATGGGTGGTCGACCTGGAGGACTTCGGCGACGACCCCCAGGCCTCCAACGAAGCCAAACTCGAAGCCATCCAAATGGCCTGGCTGGAAGAATACCAGGACGCCAAGTAACGCATTCCCGGCAACATTCCCACCGAGACGGCAGACAACACCCCAGGGCGCCAGCCCTGACGGGTGACCCAGTCGCGTAGGGTCCGCTGTGAGTTTGAGAACTTTTTGGTTTTGACGCACTCCCACGTCGC
>CAZFMS010000149.1:0-10276 GCA_964520125.1 uncultured Planctomycetaceae bacterium | reverse complement strand
GTTCCGGCGCCGAACACGGACTTAGTGGCGGTTGCGGCGGGCGACAACCACAATCTGGGCCTGAAGTCCGACGGCTCGATCGTGGCTTGGGGAAGGAACACCTACGGCCAATGCGAGGTCCCGCCAAACACGGACTTCGTGGCGGTCGCGGCGGGCTACAACCACAGCCTGGGCCTGAAGTCCGATGGTTCGATCGAGGCCTGGGGACTCAACAACTACGGCCAATGTGACGTACCGGCGCCGAACACGGACTTCGTGGCGATCGCGGCGGGCTGGGATTTCACTCTGGGAATCAAGGCCTATCCGCCCCCGCGCGGCGGCCTCGACATCAAGCCCGGCTCGTGTCCCAACCCGTTCAATCGGAGGAGCCGCGGCGTCTTGCCGATCGCGGTGGTCGGGACGGAGGACTTCGACGCGACGCAGATCGATGTCTCGTCCGTTGTTCTCAAGCGGGCGGATGGGGTCGGTGGTGCGGTACCTCCCAACGAAGGACCGCCGGGGCCGCATTCGGTCTTTGAGGATGTGGCTACGCCGTTCGAGGGCGAGACGTGCGACTGTGACGATACCTCGGGCGACGGGATCATGGACCTGTCCCTCAAGTTCCGCACCGATGACGTGGTCGAGATTCTCCAGCTTGACGACCTCGAGTTCGGCGGCGAAGTCGAGCTGGTGGTCGCCGGCCTGCTGCTCGACGGCACCGAGTTTACTACCGCCGGGGATTGCATTTTGATCGTACCGCAGGGGACTTCGAATGCGAACGTCGACTCGAACGTGGCTGACTTGTTCGTCGAACTCAGCCCGTCGGACCTCAACGTGGACGACTCCGGCTTCGCCGACTTCCAGCGGATCTACCACCCCGGGACGGTCATCACGCTGACTGCCCCCGGGTGGGTCAACAATCTGTCTTTCCAGGGCTGGGTGGTGGATGGTGTGATGCAGGATGCAGGAGAAACTGCCGTTGAAGTGACCATCGTCGAGGACGTAACCGTGAGGGCGGTGTATAGATACTGGGAGGACCGACCGAAGCTTGACCTGCGGTCTGCCCCCACGTCACGGCAACGCACGTCGAGGAGTGATCGATCCTACTAATCTCCGCCCCACTGCGGCGGCCAACTTCGATGGTAGAGGCGGGATGTCGGCCGGACAACGAGAAGGAGAGCTGACCGGCCCCAGGACTGCGTCAGGTAAACACCCTTTCAGGAGTCAGTCGGGAGTTTGCACTGGTGGCACCGGGGGGTAGGCTGGTTGGACCACGTCGCCGGCAAATGCCCGGGCCATCTCCCGCAGATGAGGCAAATGCTCCGGACGTTTGGCCGAGGGCAGGCTGAGCATGTCGGCGAAGGCTTGCCGGTAGAGGCCGCCCAGCTCCCGCCGGATAACCTCATCGTCGTTCCAGGCCTCCGGGGGCAGGCCCGCTTTCACTCGACCGATCAGGAAATGCTCGTTCCCCGCAACCACGTGCAGCAGCGCCGATAGCCGCCAAAGCCCACGCAGGCGCCGAGGAAACTCCGTCGGCAAGACCACCCCGCCCACGAAGCCCAGCTCCGGATCGGGCCGGCCGACTCGTTGGTGGTTGATGCCCAGCACGGCATAACGCTCGGCCTCGGCGATGGCCTCGTAGGCTTCCGGGTAGTTGCCCGGGTCCGCTTCGTACAACACCGCGGCCAACACGAAGAACGCGTCGGTCTCCGCCTCGGCCGGGCGACGATAGGGGTAATGCTCTCGTTCCAGATGCCGGTAGAAATGTGCGGCCAGCCGTTGATCGGCGATCGCCTCGCCGGGCAGACCACGCTGTCGCAGGGCAAACGCATTGACCCGCAACAGCTCGACCACGGGCTCGGAGACCGAGCCGCCCTGCTGACGGGTGGCCACCGCCCGGGCCCCGGACAATTCGGTTTCCAACAGCTCAGCCACCGCCGGGTGCTCGAGGGCGCCGCTCAGGATTCCGCCCAACTCGATACTCAGGGCCCCGCTGCGCAGGGCCCGCTGAACGCAGCGGAATCGCCCCACCGGGTCCTCGGCCAGCAGGCCGGCGTAGCCCACATTGGCCCCCACGCTGAACGGATTGAGGCGCTCGCTGAGGGCCTCCTCGAGCACGGCGCGGGCCGCATCGGGTTGTCCGGCCATCATGAGGACCTCGGCGTATCTGGCCGGGACATCGTGCAGGGCCGGCATGAGGCGATACATCTCGCCCCACAAGGACCGGGCCAATTCAATATGCCTCGGTTCCCGGAGGGCCCGGACCAGGTGGGATGCCCGAACGGCGGCCTTATGACGGGCGGAAATCGTCTTCTCGGCGTAGAGCCGGGACTCGAAGCGACCGTCGGGGCCGCGTTCTTCCCGGGCCTCGGCGGAGGCCCGCCTGATCTCCACAGTGCATACCCCGAGACAACCGAGGGCCAAGACGGCCAGCGCCGCAGCCGATCCCCGGCGTGGAAGGTGCCTTCGGTGCGTCTCACCCCGGACCCCGGACCTGGCCGGACAGAGTGACCCGAGCAGGCCGAGCAGCGTCCAGAACCACATCGGGGTGACCGGCGTGCGCATCGTGATGCTGGCCAACTCGGTCACGACAATGGCGGTCAGCCCGGCAATCAACGCCACCATCAGGGCCCGGTTTGAAGCATCGCCGTGGCCCACAAATGCTCGACCTTGCTCAGGCTTCCGCGATCCGGCTCTGGTCTGCCGCAGGCTCCAAACAGCGCAGGCTATCACCCCAATGGGCAAGACGATGTAGGCCAGTGCAGCGGGGATGCCCAGCTCGACGGCCGCCTGGATCCACTCGTTGTGGGCGTAGAGAGTGATGTTGCCGTGGTAGAAATGGGGGGATTCAGCGCGCAGCGGCGCGATGGCGTTGGTCATTCGGACGACGAAGGTGTCCGGGCCCCATCCCAGCAACGGGTGGGCCGCGATCAGGTCGCCGCACTGCTCCCAATAGGCCAGACGCAGCTTCAGCGGTCCGGAGACCTCGCGCGTCGGGCTGCGCAGTTGCCCGATGACGTAGGACCCGGCGCCGATGGCCGCGATACCAACAACCCCGATGAGGCCGGCGCGGAAGACCCGCCGGCGATATCGGCTCCACACGTACAGTGCGGCGGTCATCAGCGTCGCGGCGATCAGACCCATCGCGGGTGCCCGTCGGCCGGTCTGCTGCAAGACGTAAAGGGCAACCACACAAACGATCACCAGCAGCAGCGTGCCGGCATCGAACCGGCGGAGCGACGCCCGCCCTACGGCCCACGCCCCGGCCAGGCCCGCCCAGATTGCCGCGACCGCCGCGGTCGTCGTGATCGGTCCGATCGGCCAGCGAAAGTGGGCTAAGCCCCGATCCGCCCGGTCCAGGACGGTCAAGGCCATGAAGCCCAGGGCCATGAGCAGCAAGCCCCAGAATGCCTGACGAGTCATCTGCGGGGAGAATGTCCGGCCGATCAGGATCGCCCAACCGGCCCCGGCAACGAAGCGAACGATCCACCCCCAGGACAGGTCGAATGTCCCATTCGCCGCAGCGGACGACAGGGCCAGCAAGATGACTGCCCCGGCGGCCAAGCCCAGCCAGGTCTCGGCGGGACGGCCGGGCCCGACCACGCGACGGTGGGCGACGGCGCCCGTGGCATCGGCGCCAGGGTCATCAAGGACCGTGCCATCGGGGCCCGGGTCATCAGGGACCGTGCCATCAGGGCCCGAGGGAGACTCGTCGCCCCATAGCCGGGCCGCGGCGGCGATCAAGAGGGCCAGGCCGAGACCGGCCAACAGGGCAATATCACGAATATCGGTGATCCCGGGGGTGGCGATCGGAAGCGTAAGGAGATCGGCGAGCAGCTCCAGCACCGGGTTCCAGGAGGCCGTGGCCCCGTTGGTGACCGAGTCGGTCGGTCCGATCCCGCTGTACAGCACGGTGGCCGCGCCGTTGGCCAGAACGACCACCACGACCAAAGCCAGTGCGAATCGCCGGGGCATAGGCGGCATCGTCGCTGAGGGTCATCGTCTCCGCAAGGCAGGCGTCCCGGCCGGCTGGATCCGGGCCCTCAGCCCCCCACCGGGGGTCGTGGCGGTCAGGACGGCCTACCTGGCCCCGGCGGCGGCCCGTAAAAAAAAGAGAAACGCAGGCGAGGCGGCCTGCGTTTCCCTCTTACCCCTCCAAGTGATCTCATGCCTGATGTGCGGTAGGCACGGTCAACTCGGTGACGACCCTCCAGTTTCCGCTGTCCCCCCAACGGCCAGCGGCATTCGCCCTTCACTGCACCGCGAAAAGCGAATGGTTGGCAGCATTGCAGGGCCGTCCGCCCAACAGAGTTGGGCTCAGTTCAGGGAATGAAATGTCTGTTGGCTGCTCCTATCTTTCCTTCGATTCCGGGCCAGGCACTCAAACTTCCGGCTCCTCCTCCAGCATCTTCCGCAGATAACCGTTCTCGCGGCGCGTCGCCTCCAGGTCGAAGAGCAGGTACTTGATCGACAGCCGCAGGTAGTCAATGGAATCTTGCAGACTGCTGACGGTCCGCTTGAGCTTCTTGTGACGCTGTTTGGTCTCCTCGGCGAGGGTCTCCAGCTTGGCTCGCTCACTCTCCGGCATGGTGCCGATCTCCTGGACCAGCTCCGCCAGCTTCTTCTGAAAGATGTTCTCGTCCATCCGGTTCCTCCCGCAGGTTTCCCCGCCTGCCCCGTTGCCCTGCCAGGCGTCCTCCTGCCTTCGTGCGACGCCCCACGGCGTTGGCGTGAGTAGGCGAGCAACCGGCGTGCCCGCCGGGGAGGCACTGATCGCCCCGGTGAAGAACCCCATAATCTCCTTTGTGACTTGCAATTACGGCCGTCTCCCCGAGAAGCCGACCCGACCGCGGCTGTGCCGATTCTGCGGGTTGGTTGTGAAGGGGCAACAGCATGAGAGTCCGGTGCAACCGCGTTCGACTGTAACACCTTGATATGAAGGAGGTTGGCGTTGTCGAGGGTGAGGCAACGTCATGCCCCCCCAGCCCCGGGCAGGTGTACACGGCGCGGAACATCTGGGGGGCCACATCATCGGACCTTGGCCCGCGTAGCCGCCTAGTTCATAGAAAGAGCGTCCGACCAGACGGACCCACGGTTGGCGCCGTCAATCACCCGATCGGTGGCCCCTCGCCGAGGTGATTCGCCTGCGGGCTCGCCGGTGCTCCGGGTCGATATCAGACCATGCCCGGCTGCGGCGGCTGCCCGCTGGGAAGCGGCCGAGTTTGGCCGAGTATCTCATGTGCCCTAAAATGCGGGGTTCGGCGCGGATGGCGGCGGCCACCGGCAGGCAGGACTTCAATAAGGCCCGGCAACATGAACGCAGATTACCCTCCTGCTGAGATCGAGGCCAAGTGGCAGGCCTACTGGGAGGAGCACAAGACCTTCCGCCAGGCCAATCCCGGCGAGCCGGGCTTCGACCCGGACAAACCCAAGTTCTACGTCCTGGATATGTTCCCCTATCCCAGCGGGGCCGGCCTGCACGTCGGCCACCCGGAGGGCTATACCGCCACGGACATCCTGGCCCGATATCGGCGGATGCTTGGCGACAACGTGTTACACCCCATGGGCTGGGACGCCTTCGGACTGCCGGCCGAGCAGCACGCCGTCGAGACCGGCCAGCACCCCGCGGAGACGACGGCCAGGAACATCGACACCTTCCGGCGACAGCTCAAGATGCTCGGCTTCAGCTATGACTGGGACCGCGAGGTCGCCACCGCCGACCCGGCCTACTATCGCTGGACCCAGTGGATATTTCTGAAGCTGTTCAATAGCTGGTACGACGAGCGGGCGGACAAGGCGCGGCCGATCTGTGAACTGGAGAAGGAACTCGAGGAGGCCACGCTCGACTGGCGTGCCTTAGCGGAGGGTGCCGAGTTTAGCGGGGCGCTGGGCACGGGCCAGAAGATCAACCCGGACAGATCGAGCGGCTGGAGTGAACTTGGGCAGGGCATGAAGCGCCAGGTCATCAATGCTCAGCGTCTGGCATACATGGCGGACGTGAGCGTCAACTGGTGCCCGGCCCTGGGCACCGTCCTGGCCAACGAGGAGGTGACCAACGAGGGTCGCAGCGATCGAGGCAATCACCCTGTATTTCGACGCCCCCTCAGGCAATGGATGCTGCGGATCACCAAGTACGCCGACCGGCTGGCCGACGAGTTGGAGTCTCTGGACTGGCCCGAGTCGATCAAGCTCATGCAGCGGAACTGGATCGGCCGGAGCGAAGGGGCCGACGTGATCTTCGGCGTGGAAGTCCATGACCAACCGCTCGAGATTTACACCACCCGGCCGGACACGTTGTTCGGGGCCACCTATATGGTGCTGGCCCCGGAGCATCTGCTGGTGGAGATCATCACCACTTCCGGCCAGCGGCAAGCAGTCAAGGAATACTGCCAGGCCGCCATGCAGCGATCGGACCTGGCCCGCACCGCGGACAACAAGGCGAAGACCGGCGTCCCCACGGGGGCCTACGCCATCAACCCGGTCTGGCCCCAGGGCGACCCCCGGGCCCGGATCCCCATCTGGGTCGCAGATTACGTCCTGATCACCTACGGCACCGGGGCCATCATGTGCGTTCCCGCCCACGACACCCGGGACTTCGAGTTCGCCAAGCAATTCGGATTGCCCATCATGCCCGTGGTCATGCCGGATAACGACTGGCTGGGGCAACAATGTGCTGCCGGGGCGGGTTTGGCGTCGCCGCCGGACACGCAGGAGGCCTGGAGTGAGCTGCAGAGCCGCTACGCCGAGGATGCCGGCAGCTTCCCCGAGGTCTTCACCGGTGAGGGAACAGCCATCAACTCTCTGCAGTTCGACGGCCTGACCACCGAGGAATTCAAGGACCAAATCAACGCCTGGCTCCAAGAGCGCCGCTTGGGCAAGGCCGCGGTCAAGTACAAGCTGCGCGACTGGCTCTTCAGCAGGCAGCGCTATTGGGGTGAGCCCTTCCCTATTCTGCACGGTCCGGACGGAGAGCTGCGGGCCCTGCAGGAGTCCGAATTACCCCTGGAGCTGCCGGCCATCGACGACTATCGGCCGACCTTGGTGCCGGAAGACAGCGACGCGATGCCCGACCCGCCGCTGGGCCGGGCCACCGATTGGCTGACCGTCCGCCGCGACGGCAAGACCTACCGGCGCGAGTTGAACACCATGCCCCAGTGGGCCGGTTCCTGCTGGTACTACCTGCGCTTTCTCGACCCCCGGAACAGCGAGAAATTCTGCAGCCCGGAATCCGAGAACTATTGGATGGCCTCGATCAAGAAAGACGGCACCCCGCACGCCGGGGGGATCGATCTATACCTGGGCGGCGCGGAACACGCCGTCCTGCACCTGCTCTACGCCCGCTTCTGGCACAAGGTGTTGTACGACCTGGGCCGCGTCTCCACCCCGGAGCCCTTCGGCAAGCTGTTCAACCAGGGCATGATCCGGGCTTTCGCCTACCGGGACCGCCGCGGCCGGTGCGTGGCCTACGACGAGATCGACTTCCGCGAGGACGGGGCCTACCTGAAGTCCGACGGGGAGCAGCTCAGCGGGGCGGTCGAGAAGATGTCCAAGAGCCTCAAGAACGTGATCAACCCCGAGGAGGTGATCGGCGAATACGGCGCGGATTCATTGCGTCTCTACGAGATGTTCATGGGGCCCCTCGATGCCGGCAAGCCGTGGAACCCCCGCGATGTACCGGGTGTTTTCCGCTTTCTACAGCGGGCTTGGCGACTGATCGCCGGAGACCAGCCTGGCGGCCTCTCGACCATGGTCTCGACCGGCGAAGTGAATCAGGAACTCGAGCGAGCCCTGCACAAGACCATACAGAAAGTCTCCCAGGACATCGGACGAATGGCCTTCAATACCGCCATCTCCGCGATGATGGAGTTTGTCAACCAGGCCTACCGGCTCAAGACCATCCACCAGAGTCAGGCCGAGCGGTTTGTCCTGATCCTCTCACCCTTGGCCCCCCACCTCGGCGAGGAATTGTGGCAGCGCCTGCGCGGCAGCCAGTGGAAAGACAGTCTGGCCTACGAGCCGTGGCCGGAGTTTGATCCCCACCTGTTGATCGAGGATCAAGTCGAGATTCCCATCCAGGTCAACGGCAAGCTGGCCGGTCGGGTAACCGTCGACCGCAACGCCCCGCAAGACGCAGTGGAGTCCGCCGCGTTGGCCGATGCCAGAGTGGCCGAGAAGATCGGCCAGGCGACCGTTATCAAGAAGATCTACGTGCCCGGCAGAATGCTGAACATCGTCATCAAGAAGTAGCCCCCCGGGAGTCGGCATGCCCATCGAATTGGAGTGCAAGATTCGCGTAGCATCACTCGGGGATACTCGAGGCATGCTCCAGGAGACTGGCGCCGAATACGTCGGGCGGGTGCTGGAGACCAACCGGCTCTTCGACCACCGGGATGGCTCTCTGAGCCGTTCCGGCTGCAGCCTCCGCGTCAGGTCCGTGGTGGTGCTGGACGGCGACGGCCCGACGGCGACGCTGACCTACAAAGGCCCCCGACTGGACAGCACCTTCAAGCGCCGCCAGGAAATCGAGGTCCCCATCGGCGACGCCCACGCCGCGACGGAGGTCCTGCACGCCCTGGGTTACGCAGAACGCGTCATCTTCGAGAAGCGGCGCGAAACCTGGACATCGGGCTCCTGCCGGATCGAGCTGGACGAACTGCCCGAACTCGGAACCTTCGTAGAAATCGAAGGTCCCAACGAGGCGGAGATCCGCCGGGCCCTGGCCGCACTGGGTCTTTCCCAGGCCAGGTCGACCAACAGAGGCTACCCATCGATGATCGCCGGGCTCGGAGCGGACCGTAAGTCGTCGCCGGTGACGCTTCGTTTTGCATGACGAACGCCCCCCGGGGCCGCGAGGCCCGCCGTCCACCGCCCATCTTGACGCCAGCGCACCGAGCATCTACGTTCTTGCAGCCATGAGACCATCTGCCCGCCCATGTCTTGCCGGGCAGGAGAACGAGAGCGTTTCATGCCTGCGTATATCCTGGAAGAGCCGCGGGCTTCAACCCGCGCGGCCTCGCCCTGGAGGAAGCTCAGCTGTGAGCTCAGCGTATGTTGCATGTCCAGCGCCCGTCCTGGCGATGATCAGGAAGTCGCCTTTGGGGGGGAGTTGTTCTCTGTGGGTGCGGTAGACTTCTCTGAGCCGTCTCCTGACCAGATTTCTGTCAACCGACCTCCTGAAACGCCGGCTGACTGTGAATCCGGCGCGTCGCGCCACACAATCTGACGGCATCAGGTATCTGATGATCAGGAGGGAATCCTGAACGCTCTTACCCTCCCGGAACATCCGGAGCATGGTGGTGCGTCCCTTGATGCGTTCCCCCCGGGGCAACCGCATCCCGGTCATGTCTTACACCGTCAGACGACGGCGCCCTTTACTTCTCCGACGCTTGAGAATCGCACGACCGCTCCGGGTTTTCATTCTCACCCTGAAGCCATGCGTGTTTCTTCTCTTACGCCGGCTTGGTTGATACGTTCTCTTCACGTGTTTTCACCTGTATCAATAGATTACCGACGGATTAATGCAAGACCTGTTAACTTACACATGGTGTTTCCGTTCAGTCAAGATTAATTATGCCCGCTTCTTTGTAAATCTCCGCGTCATCCGATCACCCGGCTTCATTTTTAAATAATATGACCCTGAACTGGTTGTGTAAATATATTTTTATTTTGTGTGGAAAAACCCTTGACTATGCCTCATTGAGTGTGATAGGTTGGCGCTTCAGGTGTGAATGTTGATATGTGGATAACTTGTTGATAAGTGTGTTGATACCGTGTGGAAAGGTGGCCTGCCGGTTGAGTGGTAACTACCGCAACATACTGGCAAGGTTAGGGATAGCGCAAACGGTTGGTGTGAACTATCGGTCGTAATTTGGTGTAAGGAGATATAGATTTGTCGACGTCGGTTGATACTCTCTGGTCCCGTTGTATGGAGGACCTCGCGACCCAGATTCCTCCCCAGACACTGGAGACCTGGTTCAAACCGATCCGTCCCCTCGACTGCTCCCGGAGTGAGTTCCGCCTCGAAGCCCCCAGCCAGTTTTTCATCAACTGGGTTGAACAGCACTATTACCCGATCCTGCAGAGGGTGATCCGATCCCGTGCCGGCGAGGATGTTGAAGTTGTTTTTGATATCGCTGAGACACAGGTGATCGAGGTCCCTCCACCGCCACAGCCTCTTCCGCCTCCGGAGGTGGAGGCCATAACAGGAGGTGGCCTGCTTGATCCGATCGCCCTGAACCCGCGCTTCAGATTTGATTCCTTTGTAGTGGGAAACAGCAACGAGTTCGCGTACGCCGCC
>CAZFMS010000148.1:0-10314 GCA_964520125.1 uncultured Planctomycetaceae bacterium | reverse complement strand
CTGTGGTCCCCCCGCGCCGTACCGCCGCCGAAGCCCGCCGGGACCGCAACCGCGACTTCGACCTGACCGTCCGCGAGCTGACCTTCTTCGACCGGGACGACCACCGCTGGGACGACAGCGTCCGGGGCGTGCTGGTCGAGCGGGTCGAGCCCGCCGGCTGGGCTGGCCTCGGCGGCATTCGCCCGGGAGACCTGATCCAGAAGATCGACGACCACCAGATTCGAGGTTTGAAGAGCTATCGGAAGGCCATGGTGGAGATCACCAAGGCCCAGCCCGGGCGGGTGGTCTTTGTTCTGCTACGGGGCGTGCAGACCCGTTTCCAGTACGTCGAGCCGGAGTGGAAGCCGGAGCTGAAGGAGGTCGAGAAAGACAGCGACGGTGACGACGATAACGACAGCAAAAGCAACAAGGAGCAATGAGGCCATGCCGCATCAGCCAAACTCGATCCGTGGATCATCGGCCCGTCCCGCGGCCGGTGGGGTCCTAACCGAGGCCCGTCCGACGCGCCCGACCCGCGGGCCGGGCAAACCGGCCTGGATCGCCGCCCTGGCCTTGATCGCCTCGGCGGCCGGCATCGCCCCGCCGGTCCGGGCCGACGACCAGCCGCCATACGAGAAGCTGGTGGCGGCCAAGGCCCCGGCCTTCGTCGCGGTCAAGTTCGTCCTCAAGACTCAGAGCCGCTTCGGCAGCCGGGAGAGTGAGAGCGAGGCCTCCGGCATCATGATCGATCCTCAGGGGCTGGTGCTTTGCTCGAACTCCTCGATCGGCGGCCTTCGTTTCGGCTCGGCAACGCCCACCAACATCAAGGTCCTCATCGGCAAGGACACGGAGGGCCTGGAGGCCAGCTTCCTCGCCCGAGACAGCGAACTGGACCTCGCCTGGATCCGCATCAAGGAACCCGGCGAGACACCGTTCGCCTTCCTGAATCTCTCCGAGTCGGCCACGCCACAAGTAGGCCGGCGGCTGCTGGCCATTCGGCGGATGAGCAAGTACTTCGACCGCGCCGTCCTGGTCAGCGAGGGGCTGCTCTCCGGGACGACCCAAAAGCCTCGCGACTTGTTGATCCCCAGCGGCAGCCTCGACCTCCAACCCGGCCTGCCGGTCTTCACCGCCGAGGGCTCGGTGGTCGGCGTCGTGGTGATCCAGATGCCCGGCGAGGACGAGATGGAGGGCGGCTACCGGTCCATGCAGGGGCTGGGCCGCGATGTGATGGGCGGCCTGATCCTCCCCGCCGCCGAGGTCCTCAAAGCCACCAACCGGGCCAAGCAGGCCGCCGAGGAGGACGATGAGGAGGAAACCACCAGCGCCCCGGGCGACGAGGATCGAGAAGAGGAGTAACGGCCCGGCGGCCTGGCGCTGATCATCAGGTCCGCAGCTTGATCATCCGGTCCGCGTACTCCGCTGGCCCTCCGCAGCCGACGGTTTGAGCGCTTTACGATTGCCGGTGCAGCCGAGGAGCCACGGGCTTCAGCCCGCGCGGCCTTGCCGCAGAAGGACCCCACGACCGGATGCCTGCAGACAATCGTGAAATGCTGTGGTGCTCGGTCACTCATGCGTTGATGGCTTGATCCTCCAAAATGGCGGGCGTCCGACTTGTTCGGCAGGGACCGGGCCGAGGACGGCCCGGCTCACTCGAACCCTCAGATCAACGTTGACAGAGCAGTTGTCGATAACCACCAGGCCTGGCGGTACACTCTCTGCCCAGCTGCTGGATTCTCGTAGCGATCTTTGGAACGAGCGAATGGTCGATGGCGGACGGTGGGCGACAAGATCACCATGAAGCACCGGCCGGCGGACTTTCGCCCGGCCTGGAGCAGTATCGGCAGACCCTCCTCGGCCGGCTCGACCAGCGTTATCTAAGCAAGCGGCCCGTCCGGATCGCCCTGGCGATTCTGCTCGGCGTCATCCTGATCGTACCCTCGGTCCAATTCGTGATCCGGATCGGCGAGGTCGAGGCCAGCCCGCTCCGGGCCGGTGGCTTCCGACATCGCACCGCCCTGGGGCGTTGGCTGCTGGACGCCGAAGCCCTGGCCCGGATCGACCAGGGCCAAAACCCCTATGGCTACGGACATTGGTTTCCGGCACCGCCGGCGGTGCTGATGGGCCTGCTGCCGCTGTCGATGGTGGGCTACACGGCGGGGGGGGTGATCTGGGCGACGCTGAAAGTAGTCGGATTTGTCGCGGTGATGGGGTTGCTGGTCAGATTGCTCGGCTCAGCGGGCCATGCCGTCCCGGTCGGGGTGCTGCTGATGGCCGGGATGTTCGGGATGCGGCCCATCATCTCCGACCTCCAGCACGGCAACCTGAACATTTTCATGATGATCTGGCTGGCCCTGGCCTGGTGGGCCTACGTCAAGGGGAGGGATTTCTGGACCGGGATCTTCGTCGCCCTGGCCATCGTCACCAAGCTCACCCCGGCCCTGTTGCTGGTCTATCTGGTGTACAAGAAGTCCCGGCTGCTCTGCCTGGGAGGCATCGGATGGGGCCTGCTGCTGGTGATACTCGTGGCCCAACAGGGGGCCTGGCCGCATTGGCTGATTCAGTCTCTCCAGGCGACCTGGGCCCTGCTCTCGGTCGCCGTCGTGTACCTGGTCTTCACCCGGGCCAGGTGGCTGGGGCTCGGTGCCGCGACGGGGTTGTTTCTTCTCTTCATCATCGTCCCGGGCATCTACCTGGGTTTCGATCGCAACTTCGAGCTGCTCCAGGCCTGGTTCGACATGTTGGTCGCTCCCTTCGCCCTGGAAGGCTACGCGGTCCTGCATCCCACCAACCAATCGCTCTACGGCGTAGCCCTGCGGCTGCTCTACAACGCCGGGATCGTGGCCGTCGAGCATACCCCGACCGAGCAGATGTTCACCACCGGGATGGACACCCTGGCCCGGCCGGTCACCTTGCTGGGGAGCTTGCTGCGGCCGGCGATATCGCTCAGCGTCGTGGGGACGCTGGCCTACGTTTGCCGGGGTCGATCCCTTGGGCGACGCGTTCCCGGACAGCTCCTGGAGTTCGGCCTGGTCCTGCTGGCGATGCTCTTGCTCAGCGAGCGGACCTGGAAGCATCACGCCACCGCCCTGCCGATCGTCTACCTCGGCGTCTGGTACGTGCTGACCTGCTACCCTTGGTCACCGCGCTTTCGGGGATGGTACGTGGCCGGCCTCGTCGTTCAACTGATGTTGCTGCTGGGGACCAGCCAGGGGATCCTCGGCGAACACCTCGCCGACTTGATGCTGGACGGCGGCTTCTTCTGCTGGGGGCTGGTCCTCTGTTTCCTGCAAATCGCCGTCATGCTGGTGGCTTTGGAGAGGCAGAGTCGCCCCCAACCATGACGCCGGAGCATGACTATCCCGCGTCGAGGTGCGGTGACCATAGAAAACGGGCTCGCCAATCGCGTCGGCGAGCCCGCTTGGTTATCTCGTCTCATTTGGAGCCCGGAGCTTAGCGGTCTGTCATGCTTGACTTGGCGGGTGGACCCCCGGGCGGGTGAGTGTCTGGGGTTTTCGGCAGAGACCGGGCCGAGGACGGCCCGGCTCACTCAAGGACTCAAGCCAACAATGAGAGTGTACTAGCGCATCAGCCGTTTGGCGGCATCGGGCCCGATCTCGATCCCGATGAAGTTGAAGAACTGATCCTGCCGCAAGCGCGGGATGGCGAACATCTCCGCCCGTCGGACGGCCTGGTAATACTTCTCACGCTCGGTCCGGGCCCGCCGCTTTCGTGGGGTGGCGGTGGGGTCGATCTCCGGCATCCGCGGAATACTGGGGGCCTCGAAGGCCACGTCAGCCACCACTCGGTCGGCCTCCTCGTCGTCCTCGTACTCGTCGGCGTACTCGTCTTCCGCTTCCTCATCTCCGGATTCGCCGTCCTCGTCTAGTTCCTCGTCGTCCTCCTCTTCGTCGTCTGACCCGTTCTCATCGTCGAGTTCCTCGTCGTCGGCTTCC
Source organism: uncultured Planctomycetaceae bacterium (assembly GCA_964520125.1). Classification (GTDB taxonomy): domain Bacteria; phylum Planctomycetota; class Phycisphaerae; order UBA1845; family UTPLA1; genus JAFGQA01. Next base: position 6,379 of record CAZFMS010000148.1, on the reverse strand, counting down.
TCGTCATCTTCTTCGTCGTCTTCCTCTTCGTCGTCCGACTCGTCGTCATCTTCCTCGTCGTATTCGTCGTCGTATTCGTCGTCATCTTCCTCGTCGTATTCGTCCTCATCTTCCTCGTCGTATTCTTCATCAAGCTCTTCGTCTTCCTCGACGTACTCGTCTTCTTCCTCCCCGGCCTCCTCCTCCGCGTCTTCGTCGAAGTAATCTCCCTGCCCGGCGGCCGGCTCCAAACCCACCACCAGGTAATCGGTCAGGCCGTCGACCGACCCGACCACCTCGGCCCCGTAGCGCCCGGCCAGGGCCCTCATGGCCTCGGCTCCACGAGCATCGGGGTGACCGTCACCATCGATGTCGAATTGGCCCACGACGCAGATCCGGGTCTTCTTGGCCCGGTTGCGGCTCAAGGCGATGTTCCCTACTCGGTCGTAGGTCAGGATCGGATCGTCCGGCGAAGGCGAGGTGGTGATGCGGCATTCCGAGGTCCGCTCTCCCAGGCTGACCACCTCGACGTTGGCCTTTCCCCGCCCGTCGGTGCCGATCCGCTCATCCGCCGAATAGACGCTGAAGGTCATGCCCAGGGTGACGTTGTCCTGACGGCCCAGGTCGATGTGCACCAGGGAGTCGCCGGGCAGGGCCCGGAGCACCCGCCCCACCGGCTGGCGGGCGATAGACAGCGGCTCGGCGGCCTGGGCGGTGCCCTCGCCACGAAACTGTCCCAGTGCCCGGCGTTGTTCATCGATCGATCGATCGCGAGCCGCGATCTCCGTGCGGAACTGCCGAAGCAGTTTCGATTGGTTCCGCCGATAGGCGTCCAGGACGTCCTGTTTGTCGCTGATCTGCCGGGCGAGGGCGGTGACTTCGGAACCCTTGACCCGCTCGAACTCGTTCTTGGCCCGTTGCAACTCCTCCACCTTGGTGGACAGGGAGGCCAATTCCGCCTTGAAATTACTCTCCAGCTCACCATTGGCGGCCCGCACGACCACCAGCTCGGCCTTGGTCCGCTGGAGATCAGTCTCTTTCTCGTCCAGGGCGGAACGGGCACCGGCATACAGCCCGTGCAGCTTCTCGATGATAGTGGCCGCTCCGTAGGCACCGGACACCTCTTCGGGATTCGGAACCTGATCTCTGATCGCATCCAGCACCGTGTCCAGCTTCTTCACCGCGATCTGGGGGGCGTCCTCCTGAGACCCGGTCATCCGGCGACTGAGCAAACCGAGGCTCCTGTTCATCTCCCCGATCAGCGTCTTTCCCGGCCCGCCGGCGTCAGGGAACGTCAGTCGGGCCTCAGCCTCCTCGCTGCCGGAGGCCAGGCGCTGTTTGGCCCTCGTCGCCTGATCGGCGGTGGCCCGCAGTTCCTCCTGCTGGGTGAACATCCAGATCAAAACACCGAGAAGCAACACCGCGACGATGATGGCAACCACCATGCCGATCGTCGTCGTGTCCGTGCCACCGCGATGTTGCGGCCCTACACCAGTCATGGGCAACTCCTCGTGAGAATGTCAGCCGACGGACCGGCGTGGGAAAACCGTCATGCCCCTCCTGTTAGTCCGTCGTAGCTTGGCTATGATACTTCGCTCGGGGCGGGCACGCTGGGGGATGGCCTAGCCGAGTTCTTAGCGCTGGCGAAGTACACCTAAGTATCTGCAAACCAGGGCTAAATGTCAACGTTGCGGTCCCTGGACCCGTCGCCGAGGACCTTGGAGAACCCTTCGCCCCAGGTCGACCGGCCTGAGCCGCACAGGAACAGGACCTTATGGGGCCTGATTCTCGGGCCTCGCCCATCCCAGGTTGACAGGCTCAACCAGCCCGGGCACAAAGGCGTGTAGAAGCGACCCATGGCCCGAAAATCACTATATCTCATCGATGGTCACGCCCAGATCTACCGAGCCTATTACGCCCGGTTTGGGGACCTCAACTCCCCCACCGGCGAGCCGACCCGGGCGGTCCACGTCTTCATGCAGATGCTCCTGGGCCTGCTGCGGGACCGCCGGCCCGACTACCTGGCCATGACCATGGACGTCTCCGACCGGACCGTCTTCCGGGTGGAGATCGATCCCACCTACAAGGCCACCCGCGAGTCGATGCCGGAAGACCTGCCTCGGCAGATCGAGCGGATCGTCTCCATCCTGCGGGCCATGAAGATCCCCACTCTGCGTCAGAGCGGCTTCGAGGCCGACGACCTGATGGCCACCATCTGCCGGCGCCACGCCGGTGCGGACCTGGACATCGTTCTGGTCAGTCGGGACAAGGACCTCAATCAGCTCCTTGGTGATCACGTCCGCATGTATGACCCCGGCAAGGACCGCGAGATCGACGTCGCCGCCATGGTCGAGGAGAAGGGTTACCGCCCCGAGCAGGCCGTCGAAGCCCAGATGCTGATGGGCGACAGCACCGACAATGTCCGGGGCGTCCTCGGGGTGGGCCCCAAGAAGGCCGCCCAGCTTCTTCAGCAACACGGGTCCATCGCGGAGATAATGGCCCACGCCGACCAGTTGACCCCCAAGCTCCGCGAGAACATCCTGGCCTTCCGTGAGCGAATGGATACGGTCCGCCGGCTGGTCACCCTCAAGCGAGACGTCGAGCTGGATTTCAACCTCGCCGACGCCCGGATAGACCGCTTCGACCCCCCCGCCGCCGCCCCGATCTTCGCGGAACTGGGCCTCAACCGCCTCCTCGAACGGATCAGCCTGCCGCCGGAAGCCAGCGTCGCGCAGCCCTTGGCCGGCCCCTCCGCTGACGATGGTCAGGCCCGACAAGTCGCCCCACAGAACGGCTTGTTCGGTGCGGAGACCTTCGTTTATATCGAAAAAACAGATAGTAGTTACCGGCTCATCGACACCGAGGAGGACCTGGCCGCCTTCGCCGCCACCCTCGCCAAGGTCGAGGCCTTCGCCTTCGACACCGAGACCAACAGCCTGGTCCCCGCCGCCGCCGATCTCGTCGGCATCAGCATTTCCTACGAACCGGCCACCGGGGTCTACATCCCGGTCCGCGGCATCGGCCGGACCGTCACCGAGGCCGTCGTCCGCAAGCACCTCGGCCCGATCTTCCGCAACCCGGCAATCCACAAGTGCGGCCAGAACCTCAAGTATGACCTCAGCGTGCTGAGAACAGTGGGCCTAGAGGTGGCCGGCATAGACTTCGACACCATGCTGGCCAGCTTCGTCCTGGACTCCAGCCGTCGGTCCCACGGCCTCGACGCCCTCGCCCTGACCCTGCTGAATTATCGAAAGATCCCCACCCACGAGCTGCTGGGCAAGGGTAAGCAGCAGACCACCTTCGACCGGATCCCCACTGACCAAACCTGCTCCTACGCCGCCGAAGATACCGACATCGCCTGGCGCCTCCGCGGGGTCCTCGAGAAGCAGATGACCGACCCGGAATTGACCGCCCTCTTTCGCGACCTGGAAATGCCCTTCCTCGAGGTCTTGGCCCGCATGGAGTACGCCGGGGTGGTCATCGACAGCGAGATGCTGGGCAAGCTCAGCGGGCAAATGGCCGACCGCCTTGCCGAGCTGGAGTACAGCATCCACCAGGCCGCCGGCCGGCCTTTCAACGTCAACTCGACCAAGCAGCTCGCCGAGGTGCTGTTCGATGAGCGCGGAATCCGAGTCGTCAAACGCACCAAGACCGGCCGCTCCACCGATGCCGAGGTGCTCTCCACCCTGGTCGCCGAGACCGACGACCCCATCCCCCGGCTGGTCCTCGAACACCGCGAAATGGCCAAGCTCAAGGGCACCTATGTCGATGCACTGCCGAACATGGTCTGCCGGCGAACCGGGCGTATCCACCCCAGCTTCCATCAGACCGGCACCGTCACCGGCCGGCTCTCCTGCAGCGACCCCAACCTGCAGAACATCCCCATCCGCACCGAGATGGGTGCCCAGATACGCCGGGCCTTTATCCCCGGAGACAAGGACCAGGTCCTGCTCAAGGCGGACTACTCCCAGATCGAACTCCGGGTGCTGGCCCACTTCTCCGGTGACGAGGAGCTGGCCTCGGCCTTCCGCGAGGATCGCGACATCCACGCCTTCGTCGCCTCGCAGATCGAAGGCGTGCCCCTCGACCAGGTCACCAAGCAGCAGCGCAGCCGGGCCAAGGCGGTGAACTTCGGCATCGTCTACGGCCAGTCCGCCTTCGGCCTCTCCCGCCAGACGGGCATGTCCATCGGCCAGGCCAAGGCCTTCATCGAGCAGTACTTCGGGCGTTACCCCCGCATCCGCGGCTTTCTGGACCAGTGCATCGCCTACGCCAAGCGCCACGGCTACGTCAAGACCATCCTGGGCCGCCGACGGATCATCACGGACATCAACTCCCGCAACCAGACCGCCCGAAACGCCGCCGAACGACTGGCGGTGAACTCGGTCACCCAGGGCACCGCGGCGGACATGATCAAGAAGGCGATGATAGACATCGACCGCTGCATCCGCACCGAAAAACGCCCCGCTAGAATGCTGATCCAGGTGCACGACGAACTGGTCTTCGAGGTCCCCCGGAAAGACGTGGAGCAGGAAGCCGCCATGGTCGCCGAACGGATGGCCGACGCCATCAAGCTGGACGTCCCCGTCAAGGTGGATGTCGCCTGGGGTCCCAACTGGCTCGACCTGGGCTGATTCCGTGCGCTGTCTCGGCCGGGTAGTTCACCGCAGAGCACGCAGAGATCGCTGAGAGGGAAGGAATGGTTCGGGTAGTTCACCGCAGAGCACGCAGAGATCGCTGAGAGGTCAGGAATAGAGGCTGGGCGGCCGGTGGACGATGTTGCCCATGGTCAATGACGGAGTGTGCTGCAGTAGGTTTGGTAAGCGCTCTTGGAGAGTGCTTCTCACCGCTTGACTGGCCGAATCACGGGGGTCCGCGCGACTCTCACGGAGTGTCCGGGCCCTCCTGGTCCGCGGTGCCGGCCAGCGGGATGACCACCGCGGGCTCCGAGGCCGGCTCGTTGGCCTCCGCCGACTCTATCATGGCCTCGACCAGCGCCCTACCTGGATCCCGAGCCTCCGACTCCCGCCGCAAGACTACTACCTGTTCCAGCTGTTTATCAGCCCCGGCACATTGCGGATTGATCGCCAGGGCCTGACGCAGGGCCTTCTCGGCCCCGGCATAGTCCTGACGGCTCACACAGATAACCGCCACGTTGTAGTGGGCCACGTCCATCGGCACCACGCGGCTGAACTCCGCCAAGCTCTGGGCCGTTCGACCCCTTTGCCCCAAGGCCACGGCCAGGTTCATCCTGGCCCGCTCGAATCCGGGGGAGACCGCCAGGGCCTGGCGGAATTGCAGCTCGGCTTCCTCGAAGCGCCGCTGCTCCAGGTAGCAATAGCCCAGGTTGTTGCGGAGAACCACCGCCTTGGGATCAATGCTGGCACCTTGCTTGAGGATCTTCTCCGCGTCTCGGGCAAGGCCCAGCTTGTGGTAGAGCACGCCCAGCCGGTTGTATGCCGATGCAAACCTGGGGTTGGCCGCGATGGCCCGTTCGTACTGGCTAATCGCGCTTTCGAAGTCCCCCTGGCCCTCGAGCATCCGTCCGGCCGCCAGGTGGGTCTGCGGGGCGATGCGCGGCGTCGGGGCCGCTTCCGCCTCTTGATAACGCCTGGCGGCCTCGTCGGAATCCAACCCCGAGGTAACCACCGCCGGCTTCTCGAACAGAGAACAACCCGGCAGCACTAGCAGGCAAGCCGCAAACAACGCTGAAATACCACGCGCCAACACCGATCAGTCTCCCGAACCACCAGACACGTTTAGACTGTAAGCCGAACCACGAGGCGCAGGCTGATGAGCCACCGCCCGACCGGGGATCGCTTCCGGGGCACCCATGCCCCGCCCCGTGGGCAGGCCGGTCACTACCTCGATCTCCTTGGCCCCCGGAATCGCCTGAGCCAGAAAAGTCTGGGCCGTCGCCAGCCGCTCCGCGATCATGATCTCATCCTGGATCGTGGGGCCGTAGTGCAGGGTCCCGCCGGTCGTCGCCAGGAGTTCAGCGTATCGTTCCAAGCGGGCCACGCCCGTGCCGGACAGATCGGCCGACCCCGGCACGAAGTGGAGGTCGGCGATGCTCCGATCGGCCATCATCCCCTGATCGTTGTGATAGGTGTAGGCGTCACCCCACTGGGGGCCCTCCAGGCCCGCGCCTTGGGGTGGAGCGTTCAACTGCTGAGGCTCCGTCGGCTCCACACACCCCACCACGCCGCCCGCCAGCAATAAAGCCGCCAAGCCAACCATCGCCCCGGTAACCAGACCCGAACGCATCCGCATAACATTGCTCCTCGGCGAAGCCCGACCAGGCCGAAACCACCCCCGGCCAAGTCTCACCGTCTTATCGGCAGATCACCCCCCCCAGGGGCACCCCGTCACCCCCATTCCCCATCCACCCCCCGGCCAC
>CAZFMS010000147.1:0-10323 GCA_964520125.1 uncultured Planctomycetaceae bacterium | reverse complement strand
GGGGCAGGGAGCCGGCTGGCGGCCGGCCGACCACTACCCCCCTCGAACAGCACTACGCAACCCCCGGGCAAGGCCCAAATGGCCAGCAAAGCAACGAGCAAATCGACGGCTTCGAGGTTGTTCTCCGCCGGATCCGGCAGCCGAAGGACCTCCCCCCAACGACGACGCCAGCTCACCACCACCACCCCGGTGACCACCAGCAAGCCGCCGACGGTCAGTAGTACGATCTCAGCCAAGACCAGCGGTGTCAGGCCGTTTTGCATCGGGCCGTTGATACTCCGGTTGGGAGTTCATAGAGTGCGGCAAGGAGCCAACATGCCCGGGACTATATTGGAAAGGATCGTCGAGACCAAACGGGCCGAGATCGCTCAGGCCAAGCGGGCCCGGCCTCCGGCGGAACTCGAGGCGGCCATGCATCGGGCCCCGCCGCCGCGCGATTTCTACGGCCGGGTCACCGCGGCCGGCGGTGGGATCCGGCTGATCGCGGAGATCAAGAAGGCCTCGCCCTCGGCCGGCCTGATCCGGCCCGACTTCGACGCGGTGGCCATCGCTCGAACATACCAGCGCTGCGGGGCGGCGGCGCTGAGCGTCCTGACCGACCGGACTTACTTCCGCGGGGAGCTGTCCTTCATCGAGGCGGTCAAAGAAGCCGTTTCGCTGCCGGTGCTGCGCAAGGATTTCATCATCGACGAGTATCAAGTCCTGGAGAGTCGGGCGGCGGGGGCGGATGCCATTCTGCTGATCGAGAGCATCCTCTCGGATGAACAAGTCCAGGCTTACAGCGATTTGGCCGGTGAGCTTCAAATGGCTTCGTTGGTGGAGGTGCACGATGCCGGGGAGTTGGGCAACGTCCGCCATTTGATTGGCTCCCCGCGCCGCACGCTCCTGGGCATCAATAACCGCGACCTCCGCACCCAGACGGTCGACCTCAGCACCACCGGACGGCTGGCCGCCGAGCTTGGCCCGGGCGTACCGTTCGTTTCGGAGAGCGGGATCAAGACAGCCGCGGATGTCCAGGAGCTGCGGAGTGCCGGAGCCACGGCACTACTCATCGGCGAGACTTTAATGCGGGCTGCGGATATCGAGGCGAAGGTCCGCGAGTTGATGGGTGGTGCTTGACCTCCCCGGAGATCGCCATTCTCGGGGAAGGAGGGTAGGGTGTATGCTGGGACCGCGGATTGGACCGGGACGGACTCCTAGCCGGCCACGCCGTCCAGGGCCTCCTTGAACTCCTTCTTGCTTTGCAGTCCGACGAACTTCTTGGCCACCTCGCCACCCTGGAAGAACAGGACCGTGGGGATCGCCTGGATGGAGTACTTCACCGGCGTCTCGCGGTTGGAGTCGGTGTTCATCTTGCCGATCTTGATCTTGCCGGCGTATTCGGTGGCCAGCTCGTCGATGACCGGCCCCAGCGTCTTGCAGGGCATGCACCAATCGGCCCAGAAGTCGACGAGGACGGGCGTCTCGGATTTGAGCACTTCGGTCTCGAAGTTGGAATCGGTGAATTCGAGGGTGTCGGGGCCGGCCATGGCGTGATTCTCCTTGCTGCTGATTACGCCGCCGTAGCGGCACTGGTATCCTCTGTGGGCAACCCGGATAAGGGCTCTCTCTCCCAGCCTTCTCCCCGGGCAGCCGGATTCTAGGGACTGCCCACCGCCGAGTCAAAGTGCTCCGGTGTGTTCGGGGATACCGCGGAGTCCCTGCCCGACGGTCGCGGCTCCTAATCCACATGCAAGCCGTAGGCCAACCCCCGGCTCCTTCCGTGGACAGCGCCGTTTTTGACTGGGGTCTCGGCCATCGATAAGATCAGGGCTGCAAGACTCGCACCGTGCAAGGAGCACTGCCATGTTCGACTTCGGTTTCGACTTCCAGAACTCGCTGCAGGCCTTCCTGGACTCGGTCTTCGGTTTCGTCAACGGCCTGCTGAACTCGGTCTTCGGCTGGCTGGCCCTTCTCTTTGACGGCCTGGCAGTCTTCTAGACCGCAGCTCTCACACCGCGGAGATCGCTGAGACCGCAGAGGGTAGTCCAGCAAGAGGTCTGGCCTGGATGGGACTGTGGCCGGTGACGACCGCGTGTAACTCACCCTGCGGGCGTGGACCTTTGTAACCTCTCTGTACTTCTCTACTCGGCGTGGCCCGCGGTTGACTGCCCTACAAGTTCCGCAGCGCAAGCCTGCCGCCTCAGGCTCACCATCTTGCCCCCCCCCTCTGTCGTGGGGGCAAGTGTCACTCGTTTGGCGACTCGTCGGCAGTGGCCGCGCCTGCGGTCGGGGCGGCCCAGGTGTGGCGGGCGTGGCGGGCGACCTCGGCGAAGGTCCGCCGCACCCGGCCGATGAACAGAATCCAGAACAACGCCAGGCAGGGGAACATGCAGCCGCCGATCGTCATCAAGACCTCAGCAGGCGTTTTCAATACGGCCCCGCCGATCCCCCGGGCGGCGAGACTGCCAAGGCTTAGACCACCGGCGATTCCCAATCCCCAAAGGAGCCTTCTGGCTTTGTCTGCATGGCCGGCGTCCGGGATCCGCAGAACGAGCCGCCGCACGTAGAGGACTATCCCCGCTGCTGCGGCCAGCAGGGCCATGGCGCCGACGCCGCCGGCCAGCATTCCTAACACCTTCACACCCCCCGCCAGCCGACTTACCGCGATGGCGCACACTGCGCCACAGGCGCAGACTCGAATGAACCTGCAAATGGCGATATCGGCCCTCCGACCCAGCCGATGGGGTTCCGGAGTGGTCAGCAGCCAAGTCCCGATAGCCGCTCCCAGAGCCGCCCCGACCCAGACTAGTTGACCCGCGATCTCAAGCGCGGCGATCGACGAGGACACCGCCTCCCGCCAGAACCACGAGAGCACCCACGCCACAATGGCCGCGGCGATCATCAGGACGATGATGTTCAGGCCCTTGGAGATGCGACCCAGCCAATCAGGATCGCAGAATTGCAGGCGGTCGTCCTGCAACGACTTGCCTACCGCCGTCCCGCACTCCGGGCATCGCCCGGCCGCCGGCAACGTCCGCAGGTTATACCCGCAACGCAGACAGGCCAGGTCCCCACTCACCCGGCCGTCGCTTTCGACGAGGCCCAGCCCTCGAGCCCGGTTATCTTCCGCCGCAACTGGTTCCGGTCTACCTGACATACCCTAGTCGCACCTTTGCACTCACTATTCCTGGATCGAGCCGCCCCCGGTCATGATCCCAAGGGCGTCTTGCGGAATGTCTTGTGGCACGGTCGTCTCGGGCGATGAACGACCCGCACACGGGGCCTGTGCCACTCAAACTGCCCGCGGCCCATATTCTATCGATCCCATCCTCCGAGGCACGGGTTGGGTCCACCGTACCTAATCCTGTCGCGCCTGACGTGCCGTCTCGGCTATGGTCCTGTGAAGACGATCCAGCAAGAGTAGGTACGCGATGATTAGGATGAAGCACAAGCAGACGGGGATTCCTTGGGCAATCTCGAATCGACTGGGCGAACCGGTGAAGAACAGCAGAGCTGTGCTCATCACGGTCAAACCGATGGCGAGGACGAATCCGACCAGGAGCCACCTGGCTCCATTCACCAGGCTCTCGCTCGGGATACGCCGCGCGAGCCTCCGGATGTGGGCCAGAATCCCGGCCGTGCAGCACAGAAACGTCACCTGGCCCGCGTCATGCAAAACCGTACTGACTTTGGGCAAGTCCTCCATCAGGTCGCTGACTAGCATCAGAGCAACACTCGCGCAAACAGTTGCCCGGATGAAACGCCGAACGTCGAGGTCGGAAGCGTGACCGAGGCGATTGGGTTCAGGTGTGGTGAACAACCATGTGCCAACGACGAGGCCGAAACCCGCCGCCATGTAGACCGGTATCACAATGAGAGCGACTATCAAGAGACCTTCCCCGCCCATGGAAGCTTCGAGGGCCAGAACGACGCAGGCCAGCAGAATGATGATCATCCAGACGATCAAGCTCAGGCCCTTGGCAATCCTGGCCAGCCAATCAGGGTCGCAGTATCTCAGGAGGTCGCCGTGCAAGGACCGGCCCACTGCCGCGCCGCACTCTGGGCATTGGCCTTCCCGCGACAGCGTCCTGAGGTTGTACCCGCAGAGCAGGCACACCAGGTCTCCTGGGACGCGGCCATCGGTTTCCACCGCAGCCGAAACATTAGTCGGGCCTTCCTGCGGGGTTGGCGGTTCACGCGAAGTGGACATCTATCGTCTCGCTGCACTAGGCCTGGCAGGATCCGCCAAACGGGGCACCCGCGCCGGAGCGCGCGTCAGCGGGTCTTCTTGCGGAGGTGCTGGAGGGCCCGCTTTAGGACCGGATCGCGCTTCTTGAAGGCAGACGACTTGGCCTTCACCTCGATGTCCGGCTCGAGGCCTTGGCCCTCGAAGCAAGTGCCGTCCGGCCGCAGGGCCTTCCACGACGGAATGAAGACCTCGACACCGTTGTCCAGCAGGTGCGGCTTGGGATTGCCGCTGCTGCCGTAGGATGATGCGCCGATCAGGGTGACGTCTTTACCCTGCTTCATCATCAAGAGGAACGCCTCGCAACTGCTCATGATGCCCGGGCCCATCAGGACCGCCACCGGTTTGGAGAAACGCTTCGGCTCATCGTGGCCCGTGATCTTCCGCTTATTCACCGGTCCGAAGCCACCCTTGGTTCCCGGCCGGCGATAGACGTGTTGGGCATAGACCTTCTCGCCCTTGACGAACCAGGCGGCCATCGGCACGGCCAACGGCTCGGCCCCCCCGCCGTTCGGTCGCAGGTCGATGATCAGGGCCTGGCAGTCCTGGTATTCCATAAGGAAGTGCTGGACCTGTTCGAGTTCCTTGGTTCTGTCACGGGAGAGCGTGCCGATCAAGATGTAGCCGATGTTGTCGTCGGTCCGGGCAGTAAAGACGCAGTTGTTTCGCTGCTCGAGGCTCGGCAGCACGGCCTTGGCGCCGTCCAGATTGAAATTCGGCTTGATCTTTCGCTGGTGGGTACTGGTGGTCTTGCCGTGGTAGGTCAGCCAGAGGTGCATGTCTTCAGCGTCCGACAGCATCTTGGCGACGCGCGTCACCCAGGAGCGGGTGCTCCTGGCGGCCTGGATCTTCTTGCGGTGCTTCTTCTGGAGGGCCTTCCAGCCCACGTCCCGCAGGTCGTAGTATGAATACGAATCGCGGAGCAACTTCATCAGTTGCTTCAAACACCGGGCGTTGAGCTTCTTCTGCTCGGCCTTGCTGAGCTTCTTGGCCTGGGCCGCGGTCGAGAAGCTCCACGGCAGGCGTTCCAGCACGATGCCCTCGGCGCTGCGAAAACTCTGGCCGTCCGGGGGGCAGTTGAGGGCCAGGCTGTAGTCGTGATCCGGCTCGAGTTTCACCTTGGCCACGACGGTACGTTTGTCGACCCACTTCGGCTGGCCGATGATCTTGGGAAACATCGGCCCGCCGCCACAATACGAATAATTGCGGCCAACGGTCATGTCGCGGTCAAAGGTAACGCGGAGTTCTCTGACGCTCGGGTCGACGTCGGTGGCCCCGTTCTCGGGAAACATCTTCACCACGCGCGGAGGGTCGGCCGCCGCCGGCGCAGTCGCCGTGATGAAGCCGGCCAACGCCACCACCAGCGACAAGTGTTCGATCATCTTCCCGGGCATGCTCTGGAACTACCTGATAGCCTCTGATCGCGGATGGCCCATTGGCCGGACTCCTGATCATCATCCTACCGCATGAGGCCTCTCGATTCGAGCGAAAACGACCTCTCTCGCCGTGAATCCGCCCGTTGGGGTGCTGTACCGGCACACCAAGATGCCCATCCTGCTGCCGCGGCCACCGGGGCGCGGCCTTCGGTTTCCAAGACGGCCGAGCGATTCATCGGGCGGACGTGGACTCTGGGACGCTTCTCCGGCAAGATGATCACCTGAAACACCTGCCCGAAGCGGTTTGACCTGTCGTGGGGCCGATGGTCCGTGCCGGTTGGCAGCTATGCTCGATGCCTGAGGGCTTGCACTACTTTGGAGTCTGCCCGGTGACCGACCTACTCCTGCTCATTGCCCTGATCCTGCTGGCCCTCGGCGGGACCATCCTGGCCGCCCTGCAATTGCCCGGCACCTGGCTGATTCTGGCCGCGGCGGCAGGCTATGACTGGTACCACGATTGGCAACAGATCGGCTGGAAATGGCTGGTCGGCCTGGCGGTCGTCGCCGGCCTGGCCGAATTGCTGGAGATCGCCACCTCGCTGGTTGCCACCCGCCGGGCGGGGGCCAGCCGCCGGGCGTCGGTGGGTGCATTAGTGGGCGGCCTGCTGGGCATGATCCTGCTGTCGGTCCCGGTGCCCGTGGTCGGGACGATCGTCGGCGGGTTGGTGGGTTGTTTCCTTGGCGCCCTGCTTGCCGAACTCACGGTTCGCCGGGACCTCAAGGCCGGGGCACGGGTAGGATTGTTCGCTACCATCGGCCGTCTGATCGGAACCATTGCCAAGACGTCCGCAGCCCTGGCCATCGCCGGAACTATCGTCGTCCTGGCCGTTCGGGCGATGTGGTAGAGCTGAATTCCCCCAAAAGCCGCCGACCTTGGTCGGGGGGTGGGCCGTCAACACGTGGGAACGCCCCCTCCGAGCAAGCTCGGGGGCTCTCGAGCGAACGGCTCCCTTACATTGCGCAGTACTGCAGGAGCCCCCCAACCCACCAGCAGGGGCACCGGCGCCAGAGCACGTATCACCACGGGCCCTGGCGTCCGGTGCCTCGAGCACATTCGCAGGCTCTGAGGAAGAACTGAAAAGCCCGTCCATCCCGTCGGAGCCCGCTGTTTATCACCTAGCGTCCTTTGGGCAGGACGTCGGCCAGCGTCGTCTGCAGGAGAATGTCCTTCAACATCTCGGTGACATCCTCGTGGGCCCGGTTGAGGGCCGCGGCGACCGCCTGGGGCAGTCCCTTGACCAGCCTTCGCTTCCGGTTGTTGGCCGCCACCGCTCCTACGCCCTCGAAGATGTCGTAGAGCGAAATGTCGTCGGGAGCCTGGTTGAGACGGAAGCCGCCACGGGGACCCCGATCGGAATGGAGTATCTCCGCATTGGCCAATTGGCTTAGAATCTTGGCCACATAGGCCTTGGGCAGCTTATGCTTGTGGGCTATGTCATGAGCCCTTACCCCTATTGATGGAGAAGTCTCCCGGTGTTGCTCGGCAATCTCATACAATGCGAGCAGTGCGTACGTTGCGGTTTTGTTCCGAATCATGATTCTGGTCCTCTTCTCTCGCGTGCCTCACCAAGGTGCGGCACGCATTCCCTATTACCCCATGCCCCGAAGCCCGACGATCACTCGATCGCAACGGCCTCCGCGGCGCTTTCCCAAGCGGATGCTAGCAGAGATGCAGCGTTCTGGCTACCCTATATCCTATGAATCGGTATAAACTAATGAGCCCGATTTGGCAACCTCAGCGCCGGCCTCCGACTTGGCTCCGGGCCCTGGGTCAGCGTGATCTTCCTCCAGTGATCCGCCTTGGTGGCCACGATTACGCCCACTTGGAGACCTTCAAGCACGATTTCTTCGCCGTAACAGCCCTCTACGAGGGGTCACAAGAGAAGATTGTCCTGAAAGTGATGCGCCAGGCGTCCATGTTCGGGATTCCGCTGAGGTGGCTGGGCGGCCTCCTCCTCCGGCAAGAGGCCAGACTGCTCGGCTTGACCCAGTCCATCGACGGCGTCCCGCGGCTCATTGGGCTGTGGGGACCGACCGGCCTGGCCCACGAATTCGTCGAGGGCCGCCCGCTGGTCAGGCAGGATCGCCCCAACGACCTGTTCTTCCCGCGACTGGCCGCGATACTAGACGAGATTCACGCCCGAGGCGCTGCCTACGTTGACCTGGAGAAGCGTGAGAACATCCTGTTGGGTGACGACGGCGCTCCCTATCTGATCGATTTTCAAATATCCTGGCACGTGCCGACCAATCGCGGCGGCGAGACCTGGGTCGCCCGCCTGATCCTCCGCCTCTTGCAGGAGTCGGATCGCTACCACCTGCTGAAGCACTGGCGACGCTTGCGCCCAGATCAACTCGAATCGCGGAGCATCGCCGACTCGTACCGGGCACCGTTTTGGATAAGGTGGCACCGGGCGATATTCGGCCCGTTTACCAGGTTTCGTAGGCAGGTCCTGGTCTGGTTGGGCGCCCGATCCTCCGCAAAAGGCCGTTCACCAGGCTGATCCACTCCGGTCTGTGATTCGAGGTCGGCGGAATCTTCACGCGCACCGTAGAGACCACCGCTCGATTTCGTCGGGAGCCTGCAAAGAAGCCATCTTTCACCGGACAGAAAACCCGCTTCTTCGGATAGACCCAATTAGCGAACGTGATGGCCGGGCGCCCACAGCAACACCACGCCAGACCGTGGCGATGGCCATGACCCGGCCTACCTCGGCCGAGGTCCAGCCCAGGCGGCAGCTGCAGCGGGGGCCGCGCTTTCGCCATACCGTGCTTAAGCGTCTAAACCTCGACGTCTCTTGTACACCGCTCCGCCCGACCTCGAATTGCCTCTCGCCTCCTCTCTAGGACGCTCCGGAACAGCTCGCAGTGAGAATCTCAAAAAAAATTTGCCGGCCAAAGCCCTCTCAGGGCGACGTCAAGCCCGACCATCGGACCAAGGGCGTCCGGAATAGGGTGTTTACCCGATTGAACGCATTTTCCGGAAAGCATACAAAGAAGTGCTCTATTCCCCCCTCCGGAAGGCGCCGGGCACATATCACCTGCCCGGCGTTTTCCCTTTTTACATCCGCGACCGCCAAGCAGAAGTGGCCCCTAAACTCCCGCGGACCGAGCCGGGGAATGGGCTATATACCCCATCGGTCATCGCTTATCCTCTTGGAGGTCAACGTCGATATTGACTTGCACCAGAGGTTCGTCGGACCGTCCCAGGTCCCGGAGGCGAGAGGAATCCGGCCGCGGGTAGTCGGCCAGGTCAGAAGGTGTGGGGATGGTCACCTCCAGCCACTGGCAATCGGTCGATGTCTCCAGCCGAGCACGCTCCAGCCCAGCGGGTAGAATGACGACCTCACCCTTTTGGAAGGTCTCCAGGCCGGTCTGGTCGAAGTGGATTCGACCGCGCCCTTCCAGCACGATCCAGCAGGCCACCCCGCCGGGTGGAATCTCCTGCTCGATCTGTCCGACGAAGCGAACTTTCTCGACGATGAAGCTGGGACAGGTAACCAGCCGGGTGACCGTGGTGAAGACACTGGTAACGTGCGAGTGTTTCTCGAACGGCCCAAAATCGATGTCGGCGCGAATGCAAGCCAGGCCC
Source organism: uncultured Planctomycetaceae bacterium (assembly GCA_964520125.1). GTDB lineage: Bacteria > Planctomycetota > Phycisphaerae > UBA1845 > UTPLA1 > JAFGQA01. Next base: position 1,070 of record CAZFMS010000147.1, on the reverse strand, counting down.
TGTTGGAGGTGCAGCCCCGCGTCGCTCTCCGGCCGGACGCGTCCCCAGTCGTAGAGCCGATAGGTGATGTCCGACGGCGTCTGGACCTCGGCCACCACCACCCCGGCCCCCAAGGCGTGCAGCGTCCCGCTGGGCAGAAAGTACATCGCCCCGGGACGAACCGGGATCTTCTGCAGGTAATCGAGGATCGATTCAGGTCGCTGGGCCATCGATTCGCCCAGTGCCTCGACGGTGGCACCGGGTTTCAGCCCGCGATAGATGACCGCCCCTTCGGCGGCGTCTATGACATACCAGGCCTCGTGCTTGACCCGCACCTCTCCGCCGAGGCGTCGGGCGGTCTCCGGGTCGGGATGAACCTGGATGCTGAGGTCCTCGGCGGCGTCGAGGAACTTGATCAGCAAGGGGAACCTCCCGTCCACCGCCGGGGCCCGACCCAGCAGGGCCGAACCCCAATCCTCCACCAGTTCATGCAGAGCCCGGCCCCGGGCTGGTCCGCGGGCGACTACCGATTGGCCGGCCTCCAAGTCGGCGCATTCCCACGATTCGCCGATGGCCTGGTCCGGTGGCAGCGCCTTGCCCAGCAGGTGAGAGAGGTTTTGGGCCCCCCAGACCTTGGGCTTGAAGATCGGTCGGAATACCAACGGACTGACTTGCATGGCAGGAGGATTGTAACCCCGGGCCGCCGCCAGGTGTACCGACCCCGGCCCGTGCCCCCTGGGATCGCAGAAGTGCAGCAGGGCAAGCCGGCGACCGCTCATTCAGGTGCCCGGATAGAGTTGAGTCCCCCGGGGGTCAGAAGGAAGACGGGCCGAACACCGCGTTTGGCCTCCTCGGAGTGGGCGTCCGACCATCATGCCGGCTGGTGGGTGATACCGTCGGTGGTCGCCGCCGCATGTCGCGCGGCCGATGAGGCTGGGCCTGGGCTTGGCCGACCGTGGGCCGGGCTCCGAGTCGAAGACCCCGCGGGTGCCCTCCTGAAGTACAGGCCCGGTCTGCGATAAACAACGGGGCTTTACGCCCTTCGGCCAGCGTGGACGACCGCCCACGGCGATCTGCCCGCCTGCAGATCC
>CAZFMS010000146.1:0-10342 GCA_964520125.1 uncultured Planctomycetaceae bacterium | reverse complement strand
GGTAGCGGACGAATCCGACCCGCGATTCGTGGTAGAGGGTGGCCATATCTCCCAGCGGCTCGCCGATGAGGCTGAACATCGCCTCGGGCAGGTGTTCGGTCTGGGTCAGGAAATCGTTGATCCGCCAGTTGGCCAACGTGGAAAACTGCCAATTGTCCTGACGCTTGAGCAGATAGACGGCGGTTTCCTGGTCTTTGGCGTTTTCCCACTCGTTGCGTTCGTAGGATTCGAGGAAGTTGTCGTCGCTGATGTAGGCCAGCTCCAGGGAGAGTTCCCAATCCTTGGGCAGGTATTGGCGGTGGCGCCACAGGGCCCGGCCCCGGTTCTCGGTGTCGGGCCGGCCTCCCCGGGAGCCCCCGAGGTCGTCCTCGCCGCCGTCATTGATGTAGTAACTGCGCAGCAGGCCGAAGTAGTCTTCCCGCTCGTAATCCAGGTCGATGCCCACGCCGGGGCCGCGATCGGTGAAGTAGTCCATCTTCAGGGTGGCGTCGTAGCCCTCGGGCTGCTGCATGCCCAGGAGGTTGAAGAGGTACCAGCGGGTCTCGATGGTCGCGCCGAAGTCGCTGCTGTAGCCGAACTTGGCGCTGCGGAAGGCCATGCGATCGCGTGAGAAATCCCCGCGGGCGAAGGGCCAGTAGGCGACGGGAACACCCTCGATGTTGAGCGTGGTGTGGTAGGCCTGGTAGGTGCCGGCCTGGACGCCGATGATCTCGCCGCTCTCGTTCCGCGGGGTGCGATCCCGGAGGTAGACCTTTCCGGCCCCGAGGGCGACGTGCGGGGTGTAGAACTCACTGGTGCTGATTTGGGCGTCGGTGGCTTCGTACTCGCTGGCGGAGAGCTGCCGCACCTGCTGGGCACGAACGTAGATGGGCATGTTGCGGGAAGGCTCCAGGGCCCGGGTAACCACGTCCAGTATCAGGGCTCGCTCGGCGTCGAAGTCGTAGTAGAGCTTGGAGGCCCGGATCATACGCTGGCCGCGGGAGAGGACGACATCGCCCTCCAGGTAGGCGGCGGCGACCCAACGACCGACACTGCGGCGATCTGAATCACCATCGGTCAGGACCGGCGTCTGGGGAGGCGTGTCCTCCTCGGACAGCTCCTCCAAATCATCCAACTCGCGTCGGTCCGCGGGGGCGTCCTGCTGGCCGAGGAACCCGGGCATGGCGCCGTCAAGCTGGTCGGCATTGAGGTAGAGGACCGCGGCGTCGGCCCGGAGTTCCAGGTATTCACCGCTTTGGGCGGGGGAGCCCTGGGAGACGCGCACGTCTCCGATGGCGATGACCACCATCCGGTCGTCGTGTCGTTGGTGGATGGTCTGGTCGGCCGAGTATTCGATGATCCTGGGCACTTTGGGCTTGGCCAGGCGGAGCTGCTCCAGGGTGGGGGCCACCTGAACGGGCGCTCCGGCTTCTTCGGGTTGTGCCGGCGGGGTCAGATCCAGCAGGCCCCGGGCCCGCAGGGCCTCGCTGTACAGGCTGCTGTCGCCGTCTGAGACCGGGGCATGGCCGTCGGTGTTGAGGACCAGCTTGCCGAAGCTCCGCAAGGTAACCAACAGGGCGGGCCCTGATTCCACGGTTCCCGCCGGTTGGATGATCTCGGCGTCCTGCCAGAGGAATATCTCGAGGTCCAGGTAGTCGCGATCCCGCCATCGGCCTTGGCCGACCCAGACGACGGCGTCTCTGCTGACCAGGGTGTGGTGTCCCATCCTGGCGGAGAAATCTCCGCGCACCTCGACCACGGCTTTGCCTCCGGGCTCGGTCCAGGTGTGGGCCAGCTTGCCGTAGAGTTCTACGTTGAAGTCGCTGATGCCGGCGGGCAGCAGGGGGTGGATGGCCTCCAGGTCACCAGAGGATGGTGAGCCAGCCTTGGTGGACTTGGGGATCAGGACCACCAGCAAAGCGGCCCCGGCAATGGCAAGCACAATCCGTTGCATTTGCCTCTTCGCGCCCGAGAGGGTCTGTACCGATACCCGACCGCCGCGCAGCGCAGCGCGTGGATGCGATCGGCTTTGGCGGGGTGGATTATAGGGCGGTGACGCAGGGTGTCAAATGAGGGCCGGACAGCGGGAGGGGCAGCCGGGCGATCGGCTATCTGACCACGGCGCTTGACTGCGGCCCCGATGCCTCTGATTCTGCCAGGCGTTGCCTGGCGGAGGGCCGGGCGGACCGCCGGAGGAAGACCGGGCCAGGGATGACCTAACCGAGGCCTGATCGGCCATTGGCTTCCTGGGGGCGTTCCCGAGGCCTGCAGGCCCGGTCCCGGCCTGCCGAGAACGGTCGGCTCGGGGCGATGGGCGGCCAGGCCGCAGGTTTTGCGCGTCGGCCGGTGTCTCGTTGGTGGGCGTTTTTGGCTGATATCGCCGTTTGGGACTTCCGATAAGTCTGGAAGCGAGCGAGACGCGCCGTGGGACCCGTTCGTTGCGGAGGTCGGAAGGTCCTGACTCCTGCACCCGGGCACCACGCCGAGAGCGAGTGGGCGACTAGACGATGGCACCCCCCAACGGTGAACACATGAGCAGGCCAGTCTGGTATCAGTTGGGCATGGCTCGGTTGACGGCAGTGAGCAACGGCGGATGGAGACATCTGGCCCGGCTGTTGGTGCTGCCCGCCCTGGCCCTGGCGACGGGTTGCACGAGCCTCCCCGCCTCGGCCCGGCAGCAGTTGATCGGGGCCTACGGTGAATATTGCCAGAAAGACTACCGTTCGGCCAGCTCCACGCTGGATGGCATCTTGAAGGAGTATCCGCGGCATCAGGAGTCGGCCGAGGCCTATTACCTGCGGGCCTTGTGCCACGCGGAGCTATCCCGGAGAAGGCAGGCCACCTCCGACGCCCTGTCTTGTATCCGGTACACCAAGGACTCCGGCCTGCGTGCCCGGGCCCACGCCATGGCCGGTTCATTGCTGTTCGAGGCCAACCGGTCCTCGGAGGCGATCCCCCACTACGCCAAGGCCCTGGGCCACATTTCCGACCTGCCGCAGAAAGAGAAGGACCTACTGCGCTATCGTTATGGGCTCTCCCTCCAACGTAGCGGCCGATGGAAGGAATCTCGGCTGGAGTTCGCCGCCGTGTTCCAGCGGTATCCCACCAGCGACCTGGCCACACATGCCCGGCGGATGTACGACTGGCCGCATGACTGCTATTCGATCCAGTGCGGGGCCTTCCGTGATCGGGCCGGGGCCTCGAAGCTGGTGGCCGATCTCCAGAAGGCCGGGCTGCGGGTGCGGATGGAGTCCCGGCCGCGCAGCGGTGTGCCGCTGCAGATGGTATACGAAGGGCGATACCAGTCGCACGGTCTGGCCCGAGATGCACTTCGTTCCGTGCGGCGCCGGGTACCCGATGCCCTGATCGTACCCTGAGGCCAGTCCCCGCCCGGTCAATGAGATTCAGGGTTTGCCCCAACCGGCGGAGGTTGGGCGGGCGCGGGTGCCGGGGGGCCGGCGGTTTCATCGCGAACCATGAGGTGGCCTGGGCGTGAAGTGGTTGGGCTGGGTGTTTGGACGGCGCCGGCCGGCGGAACCGGACTCCGACGACCCAGTTCCCGGGGGAATGTTTCGCAGCGCGCCTCTCGGCCGGGCGTTAGGCACCTACCTCCCGGCGACGGTGGCCTTCCGTTTGATCAACTTTGGGCGGATCTGGCTGCTCACCTGGTGGATGACCACCCAGCAATTCGGCCTGTTCAACATCATTCTGTTGGTGATCAACGTCTTGATACCGGTTTGCAGCCTGGGGCTGAACGAAGCGGTCATCCGCTACGTGCCGCAGCACGAGGTCGGCCACTCGCTGGTCCATTTCGTCAGGCGCTCGTTCGGCCTGCTGGCGGTGGTGGCCGTGGTGGGCGTCGCGGTGATGATCGCATTCTCCTCGGCCCTGGGAGAGTTCTTCTACGCCTGGGGGTTTGCCGACCCGGCGGCCCGGCAGGAGTTTAGCGCTGATGCCCCGCAACTGGCCCGGCTCTCCGCCGTAGTCATCGGGTTGGTGATCATCTATTTCTACCTGCTGGCGGTGCTCAAGGGGCTGCGGATGTTTGCGGCCCTCGCGGCCGTGGAGGTTTCCCACGGAGTGCTTTTCCTGCTGGCCAGCGTGGGCGCCATGCTGGTCGGGCACCTCAGCGCATTCACCCTGACCATGATGTACGGCGTCTCCCTGGTCATTCCCATCGTGTTCTTCGGCGCCGCCCTGCGGGGCGTACTCCGGCGTTGGACCGTCCAGCAGCAGGCCCCGGTCGGTGCCGGCCTGGCCGGTAAGCTGTTGCGCTTCAGCATTTGGACCACCCTGGCCGGCGGAACCTGGCAGGCCCTGGTCTATTATCCCACCTGGTTCCTGAACAAGGTACACGGCCACGAGGCGGCGGGCGTGTTTGCCGCGGTCCGCTCGATCGGCCAGTTCATCCTGATCGCCGCGGTGGCGGTCAGCACCGTGGTGATGACCTCCGCGGCCAAGACCTGGGAAACCCAGGGACGAGAGGCCGCCCGGCGGCGCCTGTCCCTGGCCCTGCGCATAACCGGGCTGGCCCTGCTGTCGTTGTGCGCCGCCGTTGCCCTGGCCAAGGATCTGATCGTCGAGATTTACCCGGAAGTCTATGCCGCCGGGGCGGCGATCCTGCCGCTGCAACTGCTCTTCTTCCTGATCGCCTCCTTCCTGGCGTTCCTGTCGATTCACTTTCAGTTGCTGGAGAAGACGCGGCACATCTTCTGGCCGTGGGCGGCCGGGGTCGCGGCCAATGCCCTCATCGCCTACTGGCTGGCCGGTTCGAATCTGGAGATGGTGCGGCAACACCCGCTCTGGCAGCGCTCCAGCCCCTGGTCCATGGCGTTTTTCTCGACCGGCTTTAGCGACCCGCAGGGCCTGGCCAGCGCGGCCTGGTGCGGGGTGATGGCCATCGTCGTGGCCCTGGCGGTGTGCGTGGCCCTGCTGCGGGTCGAGCGGTGCCGGCTTCACCGCGGCACTTGGGTCGTGGCGGTCTCCGCGATTCTGCTGGCCGCCAAGCCGTGGATCCTGGCCGGGGGAATGATCGTGTTGCTGGTGGCTGCCGTCAGGAGCAACCTGATCTTCACTGCCGAGGAGCGAGGCAGCCTGATCAGCCACCTGCGAGGAGCTTGGGGGCGGCTTCCGGTGCTGGGTAGACTCTGGCACCTGAAGGACGGCGGGCCCTAGGCGCGGGACACCGGCCCTCGCTCGGCGGCGCGGCCAGACTCCGTCGACCTGGCAGGCTTAGCGATCTACTCGAGACTCGATAAGAAGCCCGCGGACAGCTTGCAGTTTCGAGTTGACGCACCGCGCTCGATAGCCCCCAAAGAGACCACCCTGCTCTTCGGTGGAAGAGCAGGGCGGCCGCTGAACGATTGCGCTGTCTTAGCGCACCTCTAGTCCCAATGACGAGCCGATGCCTATCGTCGTCGCCGACGTCGATAGCCCAGCTTCATGCCGGCGATGCCGAGCAACATCGAGGGCGCGGCGAAGCCGAAGGCCCCACCACAAAGGCCAAAGGCCGGCGCGACCGTGTCTGCCTCGAAATCCTCTTCAGCAGTCACGACCGGTTCCTCATCCACCGTTTTCGGCGGGAAGATGGTTCCCTGCGGAATCAGCGGGGGATCAATGACCCCAATCGGCTGCGGGCAATCGGTGTCGACACAATTGGTGCCACTACCTTGATAGTCTCCATCGTAGGTGAAGCTGCAGACGCTCTCGGTCACTTGGGCGCAGTTGCCGTTGGGGACGCAGCAGGCCCCGGTCGGAGGCTGGGGACACTCGTTCGGGTCGCAATCCTCGCCTTCCGTCCAGGAGTCCGCCCCAGCGTTATCGCAGTCGTCCTCGGTGCTGACGACACAAGTACCACTCGGGAAGCAGCAGGCCCCTTCAGGATCCGGCGGGGCGCAGGGGTTCGGATCGCAGTCCGTACCGTCGCCCTGGTAATCGCCGCCACAGTCGGCTTCGGTTTCCACCGTGCAGGTATCACCGACGCAGCAGGCTCCGGTCGGAGGCCCAGCACAGGGGTTGGGGTCACAGTCCGTGCCGTCGCCCTGGTAGTCGCCGCCGCAGTCGGCTTCGGTTTCCACCGTGCAGGTATCACCGACGCAGCAGGCCCCGGTCGGAGGCGCGGCGCAGGGGTCGGGATCACAGTCCGTGCCGTCGCCCTGGTAATCGCCGCCACAGTCGGCCTCGGTTTCCACCGTGCAGGTATCACCGTCGCAGCAGGCCCCGGTCGGATCAGGCAGGTCGCACGGGTTGGGGTCACAGCCCGTGCCGTCGCCCTGGTAGGCGCCGCCGGCGTTAGTGCAGTCGTCGGCGGTTTCTACGGTACAGGTCTCGTCCACGCAGCAGGCCCCGGTCGGCGGCTGCGAGCAATCGGTGTCGTCGCAATTCGTGCCGTCACCCTGATAGGTTCCACCTGCGTCTGCGCAGTCGCCCGCGGTTCCCACCGTACAACCCCCATCGGAAGCGCAGCAGGCGCCTTCGGGGCACCCGCCGCCGACGAGCACGAAGATGTCCAACACGCAGGGGGCAGACTGGTTGCCGGAGGGATCCTCGGCAATGACCCAGATCAGGTGTTCGCCGAGGCTGAAGGGATCGGTGCGTCTTATGTAGTTGCCATCCTGGTCGGTGACCGGTTCGGTGGTGTCGTACGTGTTACCCACGCTCTCGATGACGTAGATCTCCACGCCGCAGTTGTCCTCGGCCGCATACGGGTAGCCGCACTGATTGAAGTTCCACAGTACGAGCTGCTCCACGAGGTTTTCGGGGGAGAGCTCACTGCAAGAGCCGGGGCCGGTTTGCACGAAATCCAACCAGCAATAACACAACCACAGGAACGGGTCTTCGTCGTCAATCACCAGGACAAAGTGGCTGCAGGTGCTCTCCCGGCCCTCGGTATCGACGATGGTCCAGGTCACCTCGGTCTCGCCCACCGGGAACCAGACCTTGAACTGCCCCTCACAGACGTGGCTACCACCGGGTTCGTCGCCCATGACGTAGTCCCAGCCCTCGTAGTCGTTGTATACGTCCAGGATACCGCAGTTATCGCCGAACTCCGGGGCATCGAGGCATACCCATGCTCCGCATTCGTCGCCACCATCGGAGTGCGGCGGGTTGGACCCGCTCTGGGAGGTATAGATCTCATCCTCAAAGTAGCCCCGGTCCGGCGGACAGACGATCCAGGGGTCCACGGTGTCGCGCACCCGGATCCGCTGGGTGCACTGCCTGCTATAACCGCGGTAGCAGCAGTCGTACACCGTCCAGGTAACCTCGCTCAAGCCGAGGGGGAAGTTGCCGATCCAGGTGCCGTCCGGCTGCTCCTCGATCAAAATATGGTCATAATTCGCCTGGGCGGTCACGCGGAGATCCTCATCCGGGCAGCAGTTGTCATGCACCTCGGGCCGAGGAAACGTCAGTTGCCGGCCGCAAATGCCGGGGTCCTGGCCCTCATCGACGTCGGGCGGGCAGGTGATGGTCGGTGCGTGGCAGTCCACGAAGCTGACCCAGAAGGTGCAAGAGCTGTCGTGGGAATCAGGCGACGTATCTGAAACGGTCAGCGTGACATACACGCCGCCGGTCGGACAATCCTCGGGCCATCCATCCTCACCATACTTCGTGCCCGGCTCCGGATACTGGGTAACGGTCAGATCTCCAAAAGCGTCGCAATTGTCCCAGAGGTTATAGTAGTGCCAGAAGGTGTAGCCGTACTGACAGGTCCCATAGTACCTATAGTCGGGCAGGGTGGCGACGCAGTTGTCATCGACGCAGAGGTCCCGATCGCACGGGCAACCGTAGTTGATGTACGGCGCCCCGCAGTCCTTGATCTCGACCCAGGTGGTGCACAAGGCGAAGTTCTCGGGATCGTTGGAGTCACCGTAGGACAGGAGGATTTCCTGCGGGCCGATGTCGTTGCAGCAGAAGGTCACCGAGTCCGCATAGGCCGTCCACTCGCCGGCCGCATCTCTCCGGGCGAGCCCGAGCCAGTGGCCCTCGCCGCAGTTCGGGTCGCCGCTCACGAACACGTCGTTGTAGTAGAACGTGCGACAGGAGTTGCCATTGTTGAGGCAGCCGTCGAGCGTCCAGGGGGCCACGCACTCCACGTCGGGCTGCTGGGGCAGTATCCGAATGGATTCAGGGAGAAAGAACTCGGCGTAGCAGACCCCTGGCTCGTTACAGTCTCCGCCATGCTCACAAGGATCACCACACCTGAAGGCCCTGAAAGCCAGCCAAAGGAACTCGCAGACAGGGTCTTCACTGCCGGGAAGGGTGTCGGGAATGAAGATGGTGAACGTCTCGACGCCCATCACATCGTAATTGACGTCCCAATCCGTTCCGTTCTCCAGACAGCCTAGGCCGGTGTTATAGCTGACCTCTCCAAGGAAGAACTTTGTGTAACACCACGTGTTGGCACCATCAGGATCCTCGTTCAGATCAATGGTGATGCGTATCTCGACTTCGTCACCAGGCAGGGCGTCGATCCCCACCGTGTAGGGCACAAATGGGTCCCCACTCCCCACTACTCTCAGCTCGACGTTATCCACGTCCAGCGACGCCATTGCGGCCCCGGGCCAGGCGAGCCCCATGGCGAGGAGGCTCGCGCCCAAACAAGTGATCAGTTTTCTCCGTGCTGTCATGTCATTTCTCCTTGCTTCAATTAGTGTCCCTCTCTAGTCCAACGTCATCCATGACGGCGGGCTTACTACGAACCACCCGCCCTTTATCTGGACACCCGCAATATACGGGGCAATCTGGTCACCAGGAGTACCCTCCCCAAAACACCTTCCGTGGCTTCCACGCTTCGCGAGGACGCGCTAGATCTGATCATTCCGCCGGCCAACCGAGACAAGATGCCGCCATATTACCGGGACCTCTTACCGGAACAAGTCTGACATCATAAAGCAATCCCAGACTTGACGCAAGCGCAAAAACGGAAATTTCGCCGCCAAAGATGTTGGCGCATTACCGGAACCTGGCGCCTCAGCGATCATGCTAATACGGCGGCTCAGATTGACGCAACCCCTAAATCCAGAATCAGGGAGCAGTCAGTTCTGGGGCCCGGCCAGAACTGGCATACCTGGAAAGGGCACGTTGCTCGTGACTTGCTGGCTGCCCGCAGTGCCAAAAACACCGCACCTTACATTTCCCAGACCGAAGTACCGCTTCGGACGGTTGCATTCGCATCCGCCCAAAGCGGCGGCTTCTCCTACGCAGCACGCACTCTTCGTAATCCATACATTCAGCACAGTTAGCCTATTTACCCTCGTGGTAGTTTCGCGTGCTCGGGTGGTGTTGGTCGAGATGAAACAAGACGATCGGGCTGGAGCGATTCACGATTGCCTGTGACGCAGCAATCGTGAGGTTCTTCCAAGGCAAGGCCGCGCGGGCTGAAGCCTCAGGTTCACCCATAAGTCGGCGGAATCCGTGTGACGCTACTGATAATGGGTTAACCCGAATCGGTGTCGTTGGACCAGGTGGGTTTTTCAGCCCTGATAACAGCTACCGCCGCCGCTCCTACAAAGTTGTGGCGCAGACGTAAGGGCTGAAGCCCGCGGTTCTTCGGTGACACACCCAAGCGTGAAATGCTCTAGCCCTCACGTTCCGCACCTACAGAGTCGATCGTACGGAGAGTTTGAGAGTCCCACTGCAGCGCCGGCCCGGTCCATTAAGTTCCTAGATGCGCTTGAACTGCTTCTCGAGGTCCCGTCTGCTGAGCTGCAAGGTGGTGGGGCGGCCGTGGGGGCAGTTGGAGGGTCTTTCGGCCAGGCAGCGCTGGGCGAGCAGGGCCTGCATCTCCTCGATGGACAGCGGGTCGCCGGCCTTGACCGCCGCCTTGCAGGCCATCATGTCCAGGGCGGCGTGAATGAGCGTCTCTTCGGACTCGGCGCTCTCGGCCGCGGCCAGTTTGTCCAGCAGGTCGGCGACGAAGACGGGTATCGCCACTTCTTGCAGGAGGACCGGAAAGCCCTGTACGGCCAGGACCCCGGGGCCGAAGGCGGTCAACTCGATGCCCAGCCTGCCCAACAATTCTCTGTGATCGTCGGCCGCCTGGACCTGTCGCGGAGATACCTCGACGGTCTGCGGAATAAGCAGCCCTTGGGATTCGAGGGGGCCGGCCAGGATCCGCTCGCGGAAGCTCTCATAGAGGACGCGTTCGTGCAGGGCATGCTGGTCGACGATGATGATGCCGTCATCCGTCTGGGCGACGATGTAGGTGTTGTGGACCTGGATGACCGACTGACTCGGCAACGAAGCGGGATCAGCCATTGGCGATTGACGATTGACGGTTGACGATTGGCCGGTGTCGGTTGGCGGTTGCGGGTCAGGTCCGCCGGCGGTGTCGGGGGCCGGGGGCGTTACATGGTCGCCGGGT
>CAZFMS010000145.1:0-10345 GCA_964520125.1 uncultured Planctomycetaceae bacterium | reverse complement strand
GGTCGTCACCGTTGCCGAGATAGCCGAGGGATTCGAGTTGACGTCTCAGGTTGGGGGCGATGCGCGGACGGGGATCCTGGAAGAGGTCGCGCTCTTGCTCCAGGGTCTGCAAGACGGCCTGGTTTCGCTCCCGGCAGATGCCGGGATGCTCACGATACACGTTTCGCCGTTCCTGCCGGTCGCTGGGGAGGTCGTATAACTCGGTCTGCTCGAAGTGGGAGACGAAGATGTACTTCCACTGCCGGGTGCGGCTGGCCATCTTCTGGATGAAGGTACTCGGGGCGGTGGGGTCGTACGGGTCGCGGGCCTCGATCCAGGTCATGGCGTAGGCGGGCCGACCTCTATGGGAATAGGGGCGATTCTCGATCAGCTCGTCCAGCGGCTTTCCGGCGAATCCTCCCGGCCGATCGAATCCCAGGGTGCTCAGGATGGTGGGGGCGATGTCGATGAGTTCGACCTGCTCGCTGATCCGCCGTCCGCGGATCGGGTTCCCGGGGGTCTTGATGATCAGGGGCACCCGCTGGGTGGTGTCGTAGAGATGGCCGCCGTGCCGCACATCCGTGTATTGCCAGTGTTGCTCGCCAAAGGCCTCCCCGTGGTCGGCGACCACCACGATCAGGGCGTCGTCGTAGAGGCCGCGTTTCTTTAGTTCAGCGATGACATTGCCCAGTTGATGGTCGGTGTAGGTGACTTCCCCGGCGTAGGCCTCCCGCTGGGGCTGCATGGGCAGGCCGTCGGCGAGTTTGCCGTGGTACATCTCGCCGTACCGGCCGGGGGCGTCGTACGGGTCGTGTGGGTCGAAGTAGTGCAGCCAGGCGAAGAAGGGCCCCTCCGGGCGGTCATCCAGCCACGCCAGAAACCGCTTGCTTACCACCTCGCCCCGGATCTCGCTGTGTTGGGCCAGGCCGACCAGGTAGAAAAAGATCAGGTTCTGGAACTCGTCCCGGCTGAAGAGGGTGGACCAGGGCACCAGGGAGTCGACGTACCGATCGAAGCCCCGCTGCAGGCCGCTGTTGATCGAGCGTACGGTGGTGGAAGCGGTAAAGGCGACGGTGTCGTAGCCATTGGCCCACAGCACGTCGGCCAGGGTCACCAGGTCCTGCTTCATGGGTTTCCCGTTCCAGGCGTCGTGCTGGTTGGGATAGACGCTGGTCATGATCGAGCAGTGCGACGGGGTGGTCGTCGGAGACTGGCTGATCGCATACTCGAAGAGCAAGCCGTCGCCGGCCAGGCCGTCGAGGGTCGGCGTCTGGATCCAGGTGTTTCCGTAGCAGCCGACGTAATCGAAGCGCAGGGTGTCCAAGGTGATGAGGATGACGTTGGGGCGGGGTCCGTCTTCGGCCACCGGCAAGTCCGGTCGAACGTCTCGGCCGGCGCAGTAGCGGTCGAAGGCCGGCAGGGTGGCGAGCAAGATCGCCCCGGCGGCCAGGGCCCAGCAGATCGCCGGCACCGCCCGGGACAGGCGTCGTCGCCCGAGACCGAGGAGGCTGACCACCGCGAAAGACAGGGCCATTGCCCCCATGACCCCGAGGAGCATGGTGAGCCGGTAGGAGAAGGTGTGGCTGTCGTCGGGCAGCAGGATGAACAGGCCCTGCCAACCTACATAGAGGTACGACAGGGCGGCGCCCAGAATGATCGAGGCCATGGCCGACCGGCGGTCCTTGGCCGGCTTGCCCCCGGCGAAGACTCGGCGCAGGGCCTTGGTCATCGCCCCCAGCAGCACTGCCAGGCAGACGAAGACCGCGACGTCGGTGACCAACGCCGCGGTCAGGAATTGCAGAAACCCCCCCGCCGAGGCCGGCAGAACGGCCCGCCAGTTCTCCACCAGGTCCGGCAGTTTGTAGGACCAGCAAACTTCCGCCAACCCGACCAGGACCCCGACCGCAACCGCGACCCTCAGCAGCGGCCGCCAGAACGCCGAAGGGCGCGGGCCGGGTGTTCGAGTATCGGTCGGGCCGGAGTGATCTGCGGACTCCACTGGAGGAAGGCTCCCGGCTGCGGGATTACATGACCAGGCCCTATTGGCGACCCCGCGACGTACGGCGGGCGATCAGCCCGCGAGGCTGGTCAAGCGTCGATGGCCCGGCCCAATTCTTCGATCAGGCCGCTCAGGTCACCGCCGCAGTGTTTGGCGGCAAAATGGCCCAACGGCACGGGGGGCGGATCGGCCTTGCAATCCTCGCACATGCCCCGGCTCACCAGGACGTCGAAGGCCTGGGGATGGGCGGCCAGCAGGTCGCGGACGGTGGTCAATGCGGTCAAGGTCAGCATAGTGGGTACTCACGTTGGTGCCGGGATGCTGGGATCGAAGCCCGGGCAGCACGATTCTAGCCGGTGGGCGGCAGCGATGCCAACGCATGGATGGCTCGGAAACAAGACTCTCCGGCGCCGGGCCGAAAACCGCAACGATCCGCCCTGGAGAATCCGGTCCGGGAGCTTCGGCCTGGGTCATCTAGTGTCACCGGGGGCGTCCTCAGGTAAGATCGGAGCATGTCACTGCCTGTTGTTGCCATCGTGGGTCGCCCGAACGTGGGCAAGAGTTCGCTGCTGAACCGGCTGGCCAGACGTCGAATCAGCATCGTGGATCCGACGCCGGGAGTCACCCGAGACCGGGTCAGCGCCATTTGCGAGGTCGATGATCGCTACTTCGAGCTGATCGACACCGGCGGCTACGGCATCGAGGACCACGACGACCTGACCGAACACGTTGAAGAACAGATCCGCTGCGCGATCGCCGGGGCCAGTCTGATTCTCTTCGTGGTGGACGTGCGGGAGGAGATCACCCCGCTCGATCAAGAAGTCGCCCGGTTACTGCGCGGGGTGCAAACGGCGGTGGTGTTGGTGGCTAACAAGGCCGACACCGACAAGCAGGAGGAACAGGCCGGTGTGCTGGTCTCCCTGGGCTTCGGAGAACCGCTCTGCGTCTCGGCGCTGCATGGTCGCGGTCGCCGCGAGCTGATGGAGCTGATCGTCGGGCGGCTGGGCGATCAAACGGGGGCCGAGGCACCGGATGAGGTGATGAAGTTGGCCCTGGTGGGGCGTCGCAACGTGGGCAAGAGCACCTTCATCAATTCCCTGGCTGGTGATGAGCGGGTGATCGTCAGCGAGGTGCCGGGCACGACCCGGGATTCGGTGGACGTTCGCTTCGAGATCGGCGGGCGGCAGTTTCTGGCCATCGACACCGCCGGGGTGCGCAAGCGGCGCAAGTGGAAGGCCGACATCGACTTCTACGGCTACACTCGCGTGCTGGCGTCCATTCGCCGGGCGGATGTGATCTTGTTCATGATCGACGCCGCGGAGCCGACCAGCGAGGTAGACAAGAAGCTGGCCCGCCTGATCATGGACGAGTACAAACCATGCGTCATCGTGATCAACAAGTGGGACCTGGCCAAGGGTCGGGCGGACGCCGAGGAATACGGCCGCTATCTGGCCGAGACCCTGCCCCAATTCGACTATGCCCCCCTGGCGTTCACCACCGCCAACGAGGGACGCAACATCCGTTCGACCGTTGATCTGGCTCAGAGCCTGTTCAAGCAGGCCCGGGCCCGGGTGACCACCGGTCAGCTCAACCAGGCGATCGAGAGGATCCTGGCCGCCCGGCAACCCATGGCCACCAAGCACGGCGGCCAGCCGAAGATATATTACGCCACCCAGGTCTCGGTCTGCCCGCCGACCGTCGTGTTGTTCGTCAACAATCCGGCGATGATGCGTGAACAGTACCGCCGATTCGTCGAGCGGAGGATCCGGGAAGCGTTGCCCTTCGAGGAGGTGCCGATACGATTGGTGTGGCGTCCCAAGGCCCCCCGTTAAGCGGCGATGGTCCTCCCGGGGCAGGGTTGAATCCGCTTGGGGATGCGGCCGGCTGGTCGCCGGGGGCCTCGAGCGGGGGGCGGGATCGGCAAGATGGATTTCCACTGCGAGCATTGCGGTAGGTTGATCAAGGCTCCGGCGAACAGCGGAGGCCGCCGGGGTAAGTGTCCCCATTGCGGGGGCATGGCCTATATCCCCGCCGAGAACGAAGACGCCGGTGAGTTGCCCCTGGCCCCGCTGGACCCGGAGGAAGAGCGTCAGCGGAACAGGGCCATGCGGGAGGCGGCCCAGACGTATCATCACCTATTACAGGATCAGACGACCCCGGGCGAGAAGGGGGCTCGGGGAGGTGTCCGCCCGGTCGAGAGGGCCTCGGAGGGTGCCGCCCGGCTATCAGCGAAGGCCCTGAACCGGATGGTGGTGGAATACGTGGAGGCCATGGCCGAGGGCCGGCTGGGCGATGCCGAGGCACTGGCCGCACGGCTCTCGAAGTACAAGTCACAGGTCTTGGCCGGGCTGGAGGCCATGGCCGGCGAGGACCTGGCAGGATACGGGCTGCCGGCCCTGCCCCGACCCGTCCTCTTGGGCTTTCTGCGTCAGTTGCGGATGGATTTATAGATGGTCTGGGTGTAGACTTTAGAATCAGGAGCTATCGGACGGTCGAGCCCGGAGATGCGCCGCCCTGCGATCTGCCAACGACCTCCGCGAATGTTCATGCCTGAGCCGTCGGTCGGAGCGACGGCGAGAGACCACCGCACGCCGGCCCACCGGCCCGGGCGTCAGGAGGTCGATCAAGTGGTGAGTCGGACCGATATCACTGGACTTTCATTCAATGCTTTGGATTGCCGTTGGGCTTGGCTATGATTAGGAGTATGGGGAATCAGGATACCAGACCAGGGTAGTTGGTGATGGACGCAGACCCCGGTCAGAGGCGAAGAACTGGGCCGCGACAGCGCGTTTGTGTTGCCTGTCCGAGATGCGGGCAGGGTTACCGCATACCGGCGCGCCTGGTCGGTCGTCGCTTGCTCTGCCGCCACTGCCGCAGTACTTGGCGTGCCGAGGAGATTCCTCTCCAGGAGTTCCATTCCGGCAAACTCACCGGGGCCGGCTCTTCCTCAGATTCCGGCACCATCGGGCTGCCCCAAGACCTCTCCCCTTCAGACAGTTCTGGTTCGATCGGGATCGACACCAGTTGGGCGGGGCGCAAACTGGGCCGTTACCAGGTGCTGTCGGTGCTTGGCCACGGGGGCATGGCCGTCGTCTGGCGGGCGCATGACGAAACCCTGCGTCGCGACGCCGCCTTGAAGATCCTGCACCGGCGTGGCGACAAGCGCGATAAAGACGACAGCGGCGGCAACGGCGGCAACGGCGGGTCGCTGAACGCCGATCTCTTCATGCAAGAGGCCCGGGCGATCGCTCGGCTGCAGCATCCCTCGGTGGTGTCCATCTTCGAAGTCGGGCGGGAAACAGGCCAGATCTTCCTGGCTCTGGAGATGATGGAAGGGGGCACCCTGAAGGAATACGTCGAACGCTACGGGTGCATTCCACCACGTGAACTCTGGGCCCTGATGGTCGGGCCGGCCAGGGCCCTGGCATTGGCCCATCGACGGGGGATCATCCACCGCGACATCAAGCCCACCAACCTGATGTTCGACGACCACGGCCATTTGAAGCTCATGGACTTCGGATTGGCCGACGTCGCCCAGGAGGCCGCCAGCGAGCGGATGCGCGGCAAGACGGTGGGCTCGCTGGGCTGGATCGCCCCGGAGACGGCTCGTGCCCAACCGACCACGGCGGCCAGCGACATCTACAACAGCGGCCTGGCCATCTTGTACGCCCTGACCGGGCGCCCCTGGCTGCACGCTCCTTCTCGAGGGGAGCTGATGGCCCTGCACCGCGACCCACCGCCGTTGGACCTCAGCGGGATCAAGGGTTTGACGCCCCGGGGGGAGGCGATCCTCAAGACCTGCCTGGCGGTCGAGCCCTCCGATCGATACCTCACCGCCGACCGCCTGGCCGACGCCCTCCAGCAGTGCGCCGATGAGGATCCGACCGAGATATCGCGGGCCCGGAAGAGTCATGCCGGGGTGGCCGCTACGGCGTTCCTGATCGGCGGATTGCTCATGGCCGCGGGCGCCCTCCACTACTTCAACCAGCTTTTTGACAAGGAAAACGAACTCAGTCAACCGGCCATCCCTGGCTGGAGGTCGGCGGCAGCCGGTCCGTCCGGGGTTGCGTCACCGGCGGCCGCGGACGTAGCGGCCCCCGAGTCGCCCCAGCCGTCCGGCACCGGGCTGGAACCAGCCGAGTCCCAAACCGCGATGGCCCTTGATGGCGGGGAAGGATCTACGACCGAGAACCTGCGCCGTCCCTGGCCGGAGGTTTTCAACGGCGCCGAACTGAGGTTCGTGGGGACGTCCCGGGGTCGGGTCTTCCACTTACCGACCAGCGAATGCGGCCGCAGCATCTACGCCTCTAATCTGCTCAGCTTCGAGTCCCTCCAGGAGGCCCGGGAAGCCGGTCGCCAGCCCTGCGTCAGATGCCGCCCCGCGGCCAGTCGGATCGGCGTTGCGGTGGTGCCGGAAGACGACTGACCAGGCGTCTTGCCCCTTGCCGAAGCAATTCACGTTTTACTGTAGCGTCGCCCCTTGGGAGTGGCGATCCGCGCTCTCGAAACACGTCGGCGGTCAAGCAGGGTGATGCCCGGACCGGCAACGGTAGTCGGCGAAGATCATCAGGATCGGGCGGCCGTCGGGGTTTCCAGGTGCAGGATCCGACCACAGGTATTGCAGAGCACGGCCTCGTCGCGCGACATCACCGCGTTCACCTGCTCGAGGGTCACCGCCATGTTGCAGCCTTCGCAGGCGAATTCCTCGCGCTTGGGATTGGTACGAAACACCATAGCCATGGCCTCGCCGTCGTTCTTGACGGCCACCCGGTTGAAAATGCTCAAGGCCTTTCCAGGGACGGCTTCTGCGGCTCGATCGCGCTTTTCGGTAAGCTGGGCCAATCGGTCCTTGCAGGCCTCCTCCGCCTCGATGGTCGCCGCCCTGAGTTCGTCGAGCCTGGCATTTTCCTGCTTGCGCTCTTCCCCGATCTCGGCAATTGTCTTTCGCTTGGCCTCCAACTGGCCGAAGAGCAAGAGGACGCGCTCCTCGATCTTGCTGTTGTTGGCCTTGTTGGTATTTAGCTGGGTGAGAATCGCCGAGTATTCTTTGTTGGTCTTGGTGACGTTGAGGGCCTGGCGGAGTTTGGTGATCTCGGCCTCCCGGACTTGAATGTCCAGGTCCAGCCGGTCGGCCTCCATCTGATCCGTGCGCAGGCTGGCTTCCTTGCTCCGAATCGTCGCCTCTACTTCGACGATCCGCTTCTCCTGCTTCTTGACCGCACTGTGCTTGCGTTCGATTCGTCGGCGGACTTCGGCTAATCGTAACTCGATCTCTTGCAGACGATGCAGGGCATCGAGGGTCTCGCCCATAGGCCAACGATCCTTTCCTAACCAGAAACCCGAAAAAACGGCAGGTCGCACTGCGTAACGAAACCTCCATTATGACCGCGAAGCCGATTACTATCAATGGGCGCCGCCCCAAAAAACGTTCGGCGATCGGCGTCACGTCACCGGGCAGATTCGGAACCGCGGCCCGCAGGATGAGATCACTCACTATAGGACTGCCGGCGGCGATCTTCCGCGTCCTCTATCGCTGGGGCCCGGAGTGGATCGTCGACCATCCTCGCAGCCGCCCGCTGCTTGCACCTACCCTCTGTCCGCCCGCAACCGGCCCCCGGGTTGGCGACAAGCGTGGCGCTGGCCCGGGTGGACGGCCGGAACGGCTCGCGAGAGAGTGCCCGACCGGGGATATCCACTCCGCCCGGTCCCCTCTTCTCTGGCGCGGCGTCTCTGCCGGCCCTATTGACCTGTCGGAAGACTCGAAACGGTGGCGGAAGGCCCTTCCCTTACGGCCAGGGGCAGATTCTCCACCGGGGCCACCGTCGGGCCCGTACTTCGAGTGGGTTAGATGATCGTCCCGCTGAGGACCTCTCGATTGGACCAGGGGGGCTCCAGGTCGCTGGGTTCACGGTCGTCTCTGATTGGCACATCGTCTGAGCGCGATTGGCCACGGACCCGCACCGTCCCGGAAATGATCACCTCCACCGGTCTTTGCCCGGGACGAGTTCCGGCCAGCAGTCTTGCCGCCCAGCCGGCGATCTGCCCCGATGCCACCTCATAGGAGGTGATGCCGGCGGCTTCGGCGGCTCCATCCCCCGGCTCCGACACGGACGTGATCTCCACCCGCCCGGCCCGGCGGAGACCGGCGAGAGGTTCATCTCGGATGGCGGCTTCCAGAGCCCGAGCCCCGATGCAAACCAGGCCGGCGACCCGGCCCCGGCCAACGCTCACCGGTCCATCCAACGACTCGGATCCGGCCAGCCGGCTCTCGAGGTCCTGCAACGGGCCTTCTCGGCCCGCCGCCGGGGCCAGGGTGACTTCGGCTACCCGGCGCCCCCACCGCACGGCCGCGGCCTGGCACCCCCCGACGACCAGGGCCGCTTCGCGTCCGGCAAGTTCGCTCCGCAGGATCACCACCGTCCGGCAGCCGACTCGATACAGGTGTTCGCAGAGTCGGAATCCAGCATCCGTGTAGTCTGGGGCGATGGCATTGAGTTTGGCCTCCCCACTGCACGCCCCCATCACCACCACCGCCACGTGACGACGAAGCGTCTCGGCCACCAACTCGTCGCTCGGTCGGCCGACCGCGCCGGACAACGGCTCACTGGGGTAGCAAAGCAAACCGTCGGTGGAGTGCCGGGTGGGGGACGCCCAGGCGGCCAGGGGCAGCCGGCCCAATTCGATGGTCGACTCAATCAGCCTATTCTCGAGAACGTGCCCCCGGGCCGTCAGGATTTGGTCGACCTCGCTGAGCAGGGCCGCCCGATAGCCGATCCCCCAGGAGTCCGGAGGCACGAGACATTGAATGCTCAGTTGCCGGTCGGCCGCCGCCGGGTCGCCGTCCTGCCTGGCGACAAACGTCCCCCGACCGATATGACGTACAACCAGTCCCTCGCTACTCAAGTCCCCCAGCGCTTTGTTGACCGTCTTGGGGTTTGCTTGATAGTGCCGCCCCAGTTCTCGCTCGCCGGGCAAGCGTGATCCAAACTCCCCATTGAGGATTGCGTTGCGGATCTGTTCTCGAAGACGCTGGAACTTGTAGTTCAGACCGGAGCACTCCCGGCCGCGGCTGTTCCGGCCGGGCGACTCAGCTCTCTGTTTCATTCTCCATCACTCCTGACCCAGGCGAGGCCACATCGGGCGATCGACGCACCAGCACCGGCCGCGTACCGCGCCGGGCATGCGGGCGTGGAACGTCGGACAGTTACTGGAGAACCGGATCGCTGTGCGGGAAGGCTCGGCCACCAGATACGCAAGCCAAGCGAATGGAGGAGTTCGAAGTGTGCGGGTAGTAGGGTCCT
Organism: uncultured Planctomycetaceae bacterium; assembly: GCA_964520125.1. Taxonomy (GTDB): domain Bacteria; phylum Planctomycetota; class Phycisphaerae; order UBA1845; family UTPLA1; genus JAFGQA01. The sequence goes on along the minus strand of CAZFMS010000145.1, from coordinate 1,066 downwards.
TCGAGGACTCCAACCGGTCGTCTATATGATTCTTTCGTTCGCCAGGTGGAAGTCAACCGGCCGGGAACACCCCGCCACCGGGCCCTGGAAGGCGGTTATTCCGGGCCTCGGACCCCCGCCCGGCGCCCCGGGGATCAGGCACACGTCCGTAACGTCTTATTTTACAGGCAGTTGCAACAAAATCAGGACAACATGAGCCCACGTTTATCAGAGGACCTGTTGGTCCGGAGCGGCTGGAAGAAGTTTGGTTGTTGGGCGGGCGGTTTTCGAGTAAACAGATAGGCTGCCATTGCTGGGTGAGTCTTGTTAATATACCCGGCTTGTTGTCCGGGCCGAGTGCTCGTTCCGGACGGGGCGGTGGTGTGCCCGCGGTGACCGACGGTCGCGAGCACGAGTGTACCGACTGGGAGTCTCATGTCATTGTTACCTGTAAGAATCGCAGGCACGGGAGGATTCCTTCCAGGTCCGCCCGTACCGAACGATAGGCTGGAAGCGGTACTCGGCCCCCTGGACCAGGCGCCGCCCAAGGTCAAGAGTTTCGTGGAAAACCTGGGGCAGAAGATGCTGGATCGCGGCGGAGTGCGCGCCCGCCATTTTGCCGTCGACCCGGAAACCAGGGACATGACCTACAACTTCAGCAGCATGGCCGAGAAAGCGGCCCGCAGCGCCCTGGAGATGGCCGAGATCGAGCCTCCCCAGTTGGACCTGATCATCATCTCCTGTCCCTCCTACGACCAGAGCACGCCGCCCACCAGCGCGTTGCTCCAGGAACGCCTCGGCGTCCAGAACTGCGCCGAGATCGAGATCCACTCCAATTGCACCGGCGTCGGTAAGGGCGTGCAGACCGCCTACGATGCTCTCCGAACCGGGCGCTATCAAACCGCCCTGGTGGCCTACAGCCAGTTGTCCTCGATTTACTTGCGCAGCTGCTACTTCAACCAGGCCAAGATGGATAAGGTTCATGCCGCCCTGCGCTGGATCCTGGCCGACGGCGCCGGGGCCCTGGTCTTGCAAGCCAATGAAAACGGCAAGCCGGGCCATGAGATCGTCGGCCCGTTTGTCGAGT
>CAZFMS010000144.1:0-10359 GCA_964520125.1 uncultured Planctomycetaceae bacterium | reverse complement strand
GGGGGGGGGGGGGGTGGGGGGGGGGGGGGTGGGGGGGGGGGGGGGGGGGGGGGGGCGGGGGTGGGGGGGGGGGGGGGGGGGCCAGGTGGGTGAGATTGATGGCCTCGAGACCACGGGTGGTGATATTTGACATGGATGGGACGCTGACGCGGCCCTATCTGGACTTCGACCGCATTCGGGAGGAGATCGGGGTCCGCGAGCCGATTCTGGAGGCGATGGAGAAGATGTCGCCGGGGGATCGTAGCCGGGCGGAGTCGATTCTGCAGGGCCACGAGGCCGAGGCGGCGGCGAACTGCGAATTGCAGCCCTCGGCGGTCGAGGTGGTGGCGGCGATTCGTGGCGCCGGGATGGCGGCGGTGCTGATGACGCGCAATTCAGGCAGGTCTGTGGCGGTGTTTCAAGCTCGGCACGGGATTACCTTCGACGCGATTCGGACGCGGGAGGACGGGGCGATGAAGCCGTCTCCGGCCCCGGTTCTGGCCATTTGTCGGGCGCTGGGTGTCGAACCGGATCAGGCTTGGACCATCGGGGATTACCATTACGATATCATTTGCGGGGCGGCCGCCGGGGCGACGACGGTGCTGTTGTCGGATGGGGAGGCGGAACCTCCCGCTTGGGCGGACGAGGCCGATCATGTGATCGGCAGCCTGGGTGAGTTGTTGACGCTGCTGGGAGTCGACGCGGGGGTGCAGAAGCAAGGATGAAGCAGGCGAGGAGGTAGGCGCCGAGGTCGGTGTGCTTGTCATCCTCTCGATTAGAGCCTCCAAGAGTATGAGCGGCGCAGGCGGCAAAGCCCGTGCCTCTGTACAGCAACACACTGGCGGACAAGCCGCCAGTGGCACCCATCACCATTTACCGGTTCACCCATCTGCACTTGCGGAGTTCACCCATCAGCACTTGCGGTGTTTGACGTTCTCCGCTCTGATTAGTCAGAGTATGAGTGGAGCGGGTGTTAAGGCCCTTGTCTCACCGCTGAGACGGCGGTGCCACAAACCACTCTGTTGGACGCACTTAGCAGGGATTTTTCTTGGATCATGGTATCGCTGGCGATTGCACATCTGCTGCACCGTAAGCTGCGCACGGCGTTGAGCATCCTGGCCGTGGGGATCGGCATTGCCATGCTGGTGGTGATGCTGAGTCTCTCGCACGGCATGCTGAATGAGGTGGCCGATCGGATAGAGAGCGTGGACGCCGAGTTGATCGTTCTGCCGGAGAACGAGAACGTGATCTTCACCGCCGGGGCGGCCTTCAGCGGCAAGTACGGCCCCTTGATCGACGCGTTCGAGCATGACGGTCGGCGGGTGGTGAAGCGGGCCATCGGGGTGATGCTGGACACCCTGCACATGGGGGGTCAGCAGCAGCGTTTGTTCGGGGTGGATCGGGCGGACATGGAGGCCTTTCTGGGGCGTCGGGCGATCGTCGAGGGCCGGTTGTTCGATGAGGGTAGAGGCTTCGGCGATCGGCTGGACTCGCTGCGTAACGACAACGGGTATTACGATCCGGCGCTGGTCAGCGAGGAGGAGCTGTTGGCGGCGTGTGAGATGGTGATCGACACGCGTTTGGCGAGGGTGGGTGATTACCAGGTGGGGGATCGGTTGACGTTTCTGGGGCGGTCGTTCGAGATTGTGGGCATTGTGGAGTCGGGGGTTGCCGGTCGGGTGTTTTGCCCGGTGCAGGTATTGCAGAACATCAAGAACGGCGGGCTGCCGTGGGTGAGCCTGTTTTTTGTGAAGCTGCACGCGCCGTCGGGGGTGGAGTCCTCGGGATATGAGGAGGCGGTGGCCGAGGCGTTGAGCGCGCGGATCAAGGCGACGGTCGAGCCCAAGGGCGCTTATCGCGAGCTGATGTACGAGAGCTTCTCGCAGGTGTATTTGTATATCAACATTGCCAGCGGGGTGGCCCTGGTGGTTTGCTTTATCATCATCCTGCTTAGTATGTACACGATGGTGTTGGAGCGGACCCGGGAGATCGGGGTGTTGAAGTCGCTGGGGGCGGGGCGTTCTTATCTGATCGGTCTTTCGGTGGTCGAGGCGTTGATCGTTTGTCTCAGTGGGACCGGGTTGGGGATCGGGCTGGCGTGGGCAACGAAGGTAGGGTTGGAGGCGGCCAGGCCGTTGTTGACGGTCAGTATTCAGCCGGCGTTTGTGTTGATCGCCCTGGGCATCGGGGTGGTAGGTGGAGGGCTTTGCGCTTTGTACCCCGGATATCGGGCGGCCCGATTGGATCCGGTGGCGGCGTTGAGTTTCGAGTAAGGCGTGACATGGGGTCTTTGCTAGGATAGTTCAGCGGGTTGGAGGGGTGGTTGATTGGAGCGCAAAGGCATGACGGACGGGCGGAACATCATCCTGCGGCTGCGGGGTATCCACCACACGTACCACAACGGCGGGGTGGCCACACCAGTGCTCCACGGGATCGACCTGGACGTGCGGGCCGGCGAATTCGTGATGATCACCGGACCGAGCGGCTGCGGGAAGAGCACTCTGCTGCATATTCTGGGGTTGATGATGCGGCCCAGCGGCGGGACGGTGGAGATCGCCGGCCGGCGGGCGGATTCGCTGGGGGACGGGGCCCGTACGGCGTTGCGGCGGGAGCGGATCGGCTTTGTCTTTCAGAGGTTCAACCTGCTGCCGGTGTTGTCGGTGGAGCGGAACGTGGCTATCGCCCTGAGGCTGCGCGGCGAGAGTGTGGACGGCCAGCCGAGGGAGGCTCTGGAGCGGGTCGGTTTGGCGGACAAGCGGCGCAGCAAGCCCAGCACTCTGTCGGTGGGTGAGCAGCAGCGGGTGGCGATTGCCCGGGCGGTGGTGGGTCGCCCGGCGTTGGTTCTGGCCGACGAGCCGACCGGCAACCTGGATTCGGCCAACGCTGCCGGGGTGCTGGACCTGCTCGGCGAGCTGAACAAGTCGCAGGGTCTGACGATCGTGATGATCACCCATAACGAGCATTTGGTGGAGCGGGCGGATCGGGTGCTGGACATGCGCGATGGGCGGATAGGCGAGTAGGCTGTCAAGGGGTGGTGGTGATGCTGTGGTGAGGCACCGCTCCCTGACGGTCGCGGCTCTGATCGTTTGCTGATTCGGGAGTCGCTCCAGTGCTTGGTCATGCTTGGTTTGATGGGTTGTCGCCCCGGACGCGTGAGAGTCGGGGGTCTTCGGCAGAGACCGGGCCGGGGACGGCCCGGCTCACTCACGCTCTCGGGTAGACAGTGACAGAGCGCTAGGTTGAAGGATGTTGGCGGGAGGATGATGAAGGACGGCGTCGAGGTGGGCAGGCCGGCGGGACTGGACGGCGGGGATGGGGTGAATCTCCGGGCCTGGTTCCTGGGGTATCTGGCCTGGCTGGGGGGCTTGACGGCGGCGGCCTGCTGGGGGCTGCGGGAGATGGATGGCGGCGGCTCGGTGGCGGGCTGGACGGTGTGGCTGCTGGCCGGGTACGCGTTCTATCTGTCGCTGTGCTGCACGCTTTTCCCGGCGCCGACGACCTGGGCGGTGATGCTGCTGGCCAGTGACATCGTCGCCGCGCAGGTGGGTCTGGAGGGGCACCGCCTGGCCCGGCTGATGACGGTGGCGACCGTGGGGGCGCTGGCTACGGGGGCGGCGAACCTGAACGAGTATCACGTGTTTGTCTATTTGCTGCGCAGGCGTGGGGTGGCCAGGATCCGCGACACGCGGCTTTTTCTGGTGGCCAGAAGGTGGTTCGGCACGAATCCGTTTTGGATTCTCACGCTATTCAGCTTTCTGCCTATTCCGGTGGACGTGATCCGCTGGCTGGCGATCACGGCGCGGTACTCCCGGCTGCGGTTCTTCTGGGCGAACCTGGTGGGCAGGTGGTTTCGATATGCGATATGGGCTCTTGCCGCGGTGGGGATGCACTTGAGCGGGCGGCAGATCATGATCGTTCAGGCGGTCCTGGTCTTGGTGGCGCTGGTCAGGATTCTGCCGCGGCTGGCTCGGCGGGGGCGGCGAAAGGGTGCCGACGGCGGGGACGGGCTCTCGGTGACTTCCGAGTCGGTGGTGGCCGACGATGGACCGATCGTTGTCGGGGATAGGGGGCAGGCGTAGAATCGGGCGGCTGTCGGCGGATGGCCGGGGCAGTGGTCTGGGGGATGGGTCGGTCGGGAGGACGCGATGCGAGCCGGGTGGCTGACTGCGTTTTTGTTCATGACGGGGTGCTGGTTGGCGGCTTGCGTGGCGGATGACGGCTCGAGCGCGTCGCCGGGCGAGGAGCCATTGCGCCAGGCAACGAGCCGGCCGGGCAAGTCGGCGCCGGCGGGCAAGTCGACATCTGCCGCAGCCAAGCTCACGTCGGGCGATCCGAAGGTGGACGCGGTGCTCGATCGGCTGGAGGTCAAGGGGCAGGCGATCAAGGGGTTGGGCTGCCGGTTGACCTACAAGTACGTGACCGTTTTTCCGGTGGAGGACGCCCAGGTGAAGGAGGGCGAGCTGCTGTTCGCCCAGGCCGAGCCGAACTCGAAGTTCTTGATTCACTTCACGAAGATGATCGCCGACGGGATCGTGACCAGGCGGGGGGAGTACTTTCTGTTTGACGGCGAGTGGCTGACCGAGCGCAACGACAAGGCCCGGACCATCATCCGGCGGCAGATCGTTCGCCGGGGTGAGCGGGTGGATCCATTCAAGCTGGGCAAAGGCCCTTTTCCCCTGCCCTTCGGCCAGAAGCGGGAGGACATCCTGGGGAACTTCACGGTGACGCTGGTGGGGTTCGAGCTGGGTGATCCGCGTAATTCGGACCATCTTCACTGTGTACCGCGGCCGAAGACGGAGTTGGCGGCGAAGTACAGTCGGGTGGAGATCTACGTCGATAAGAAGATCGAGCTGCCGGTTCGGATCGTGACCGAGCGGATCACGGACGGGAACCGGATCGAGGTGGACTTCCAGGAGATCGATACCGACGAGGCGCCGGCATTGTCACGATTTCAGATTCAGAGGCCGGGGGAGAATCTCGAGGGCTTCGCGGTGACAGAGGAGCCGCTACCTTCTCTGCCAGAGAAGCCGGCCGGGTCGCGGGGGTGATGGGTGATGCCCAACGTTGGCAAATCGGGACTGTCTTGCGGGCGAGTGCTACCGGTTGGGGGAATGGTCCTGCTGGTCGGCATCTTGCTCCAGGTGGGCTGTGCGAATGTCCCGCGCAGTTCGACGGAGCGCAACGACCTCTCGGCCATGCGGATGGTCTCGGTGGAGATCAAGGATCGCACGTCGTTCAAGGCCTATGTTGCCGACACGGACGCTGCCCGTCTGTTGGGCTTGATGAACGTGACCGAGGGCGAGCTGCCGGCCGACTACGGGATGATCTTCGTTTTTTCTTACGATCAGTATCAGTCGTTCTGGATGCGTAACGTGGTTATCCCGGTGGACATAGCCTACATTCGGTCGGACGGCACGATCGTGAAGATATACACGATGGAGCCGCTGAACGAGTCGGGGTATCCGTCGATTGAGCCGGCCAGATTCGTTTTGGAGGTCGGCGGCGGGGAGTTTTCCCGCTGGGGCATCATCGAGGGGGACCACGTCGAGATTCCCGCCGAGTTGTTTGACTGAAAGCCCACCAGGACTTGGTCATGGTTGATTTGTCGGGTTGTCCCCGCCGGGACGGGTGAGGGTCTGGGGTTTTCGGTTGAGACCGGGCCGGGGACGGCCCGGCTCACTGGGGCCCTCAAATCAACAATGACCAAGCACTAGCTGAGGGTCCATGCACGGTCAGGGTTCGGGGTAGGTTGCCGGCCAGGCATTGCTTAACTGGGGGGCGAAAGCAACCGACACACTTTGTGCGTAGCCGTACACTAGGTCCAGTATTACCCGGTCGGCGCTCATGGGAACAGCTTCTTCATCCGCATCCACCTTGGCTCGGTCGCTGTCGAGCGACGGCGGCAGTGCTCGGCCGATAATCCGAGTGGCCCTGCTGGGGGCCCGGCAATCTCCACCGCGGGTGATCGACGAACTGGTCGAGGCGACCAAGTGGTGCGGGTGCGAGCATATTGGCGGCGGGGGCGACGAGGACTTAGCGGCGCTACGGCAACTCGATGTGGCCCTGCTGGTGGACCGGGACACCGGCGACGGCGCTGATGGGAAAGGGGAGGCCGCGGAGCAGAAACGCAAATTGGGGGTTTTGCAGCGATCCCAGGTGAGCGTTCTAGTGCTTACCTCCCGGCCCGAGTTGTTTGCCGGGTGCGGGGCCGGGGTGGTTTGTCTGTCCGCAGGATCTTCATTGGAGAAGGTTCACGGCGTGCTGCTGGCCCTGTCCCAGACGCGTCCGGTGTTGCGACAGATTGACACCCACCAGGCCAGCTTGCGTCGGTTGGGGGAGATGCTGCGGAAGCAGATGGAGGAGACGGACCACGAGCTGCAGTTGGCGTCGCGGCTGCAGCGCGACTTTCTGCCGCGCGAGTTGCCGGAGGCCGGGCCGATTCGCTTCCGGTCGATCTTCCGCCCGTGCACCTGGGTCAGCGGGGACATCTTCGACATCTTTCGGCTGGACGAGCATCACTGGGGGTTCTATCTGGCCGATGCGGTGGGGCACGGGGTGGCGGCGGGCCTGCTGACGATGTACATCAAGCACGCGATTTGTCCCAAGCGCATGTCTGACGACGGCTACGAGCTGGTGCCTCCCGCGGAAGTGATGAGCATGCTCAACGATCAGTTCGCGGTTCAGGAGTTGCCCGATTCGCAGTTTATCACCTGCTGGTACGGCATGATCAACACCGAGACGCTGGAGCTTACCTACGCCATCGCCGGACACCCTCCGCCGATGGTGATCAGTGCCGATGGAGGTTTGCGGGAGCTTCACGGCGAGGGGTGCCTGCTGGGGCTGTGCAGCGGCCAGGAATTCAGCAACGAGACCGTCGTGCTGCGGCCCGGCCAGCGAGTGCTGTTGTACAGTGACGGACTGGAGCCGACGTTGATCTCCCATCGTCCGCCCCTGCCGGAGCTGCCCGAGTTGGGGGAGGGGATGCTGGAGTTGCTCCGGCTGCCGGGGGAGGAGGTCCTGGTCCGGCTCGAGGAACGTCTGGACACGGAGCCGGGCAGCCTGACCCGGGTGGATGACGTCACCGTGGTGGTGTTGGATGTGTTGGAGGAAGAGACGCCATCGGGTGAGTAGTGCTTTAGGGGATCGGGCCGGGGGGTGTCGGCTAGGATGATTCTTCCTGCCGCCAGTGTTCCAGCATCTTGGCGAGAAGCTCCATGGGCAGGCCGACCACGTTGGTGAAACTGCCGGTCATTTTCTCGACTATGGGGTCGTTCTGATCCTGGATGCCGTAGGCCCCGGCCTTGCCCTGCCATTTCCCGGAGTCGAGGTAGGGGTCGATCCAATCATCGTTGATGGTTCGTACGCGGACCGTGCTGGAGTTGTACTGCAGCATTCTGCGCCCGCTGGCTGGATGGAGAAGGACTACCCCGGTGATCACCGAATGGGTGGTTCCGGAGAGGCGGCGGAGGATTGCTCGGGCATCCTCGCGGTGGGCGGGTTTGCCGATGATCTGGTCGTCGAGGACTACGATGGTGTCTGCTGCCAGGATGGTGGCCTGGTGATGGTCGTCGGCCACGCTACAGGCCTTGAAGAAGGCCAGAGACTCGGCGTGCATGGGGGGGCCGATGCCGGGGTGGATCCAACTCGGCTCGCGGAGGGTGGGGTCGGCGATTTCGAATCGGTAACCGGCCCGGCGCAGCAGGTCGGCGCGACGGGGGCTCTTGGAGGCCAGGACCAGGGGATCGTGCTGGACGGGTGTGCTCATGTCTCGAAGCTCTCTTGGTGGCCCGGCGTTGTTCCTATCTACTGCGGCAGGGGGGGGCTGTAAAGGAGGGCGGGGTCGGCGACGATAGGCGAGGGGCCCCTTCCCCGCCGGCCGGGCCGTGATGATTGACAAGGCTGGGTGGGGGGCATACGAAGGCAGGGGTGGTGAGCGGTCTATCCAACACTGGCCGGATTGGGGGCGGTGATCATGCCCGGCTGGGTACTTTCTGGGTGTACCTCCTGCTCCTGGCGGTGTATGCCGCGGGTCTGACCCACGGAGTGGCCAAGCCCTGGACGGGGATGCACGACTGGAACGGGGCGTTCTTCTCGCAACTCGCTCGAAACTCTCTGCGATATCCGATATCGGTGCATCATGGTTTGCCGCTGGTGGCGGTGGGACAGGCGGTCCCTCCTGCGGAGGAGCGGTCGATCTACGCGACCCATCCACCGGGCCTGGTATGGCTGGTGGCTTCGGCTTTTTGGCTTTCTGACGGGTCGGCGGAGTGGGCGGCGCGGCTGGTGCCGATTCTGTTCTCGCTGGGGACGCTGGGGGTCTTGATCTGGCTGGTCAGGCGCCGGTTGGGGGACCAGGTGGCCGTTTGCTCGGGGTTGGTCTATGCGGTTATGCCGATGCCGGTTTACTTCGGGCGGATGGTCAATCACGAGTCGGTATGCCTGTTTCTGATGCTGGGGGCGTTGGCGGCATGGACCGTGGCGGCCGATCAAGACGCCGGTTGCGGCCGGCGGAGGTGGGCCCGAGCCTGGTGGGTTCTGGCGGTGGTCGGGGGCATTTGGGTCGATTGGTCGGGCCTGCTGTTTGCGGGTCTCCTGGCGGTTGGGGCGTTGGTTGAATGGCGTCGGGGGCGTCTGGATCGAGTCACGTTGGCCTGGGCCTGGGGGGTGCCGATCCTGGCGGGCGGGGTGATGCTGTTCTATCTGGTTTACGCGGGCCTGGAAGGTCGGTGGGGGGATTTGGTGGCGATCTTCCTTTCGCGGGCGACCGAAGCGGAGGGGGGTGTCCTGCTGCGGGACGCCGCGGCACGGGGCGGTGTTTGGCGATACATACTGGAGAACCTGAGTTGGCCGGTGGTGGTGCTGTCGGGGGTAGGGGTTATCCAGTTGGCGGTGAGGTGGTGGCCCCGGCGGCTCGTTGTTTCTCAGGCCTCTCCGGGCGTCGCGGCGACGGCAGTCGGCGGGTGGTGGCTGGTGCCGGCGACCGGCCTTCTTTGGCTGCTGATCTTCCGGCGGCAGTTCGAGCGTCACAACTATTGGATGTTCTACCTGGGCCCGGCGGCGGCGGTGTTGTCGGGATATGTGCTGATATCTCTGGGCGATTGGCTGCGGCCGCGGTCGGCTCGCCTGGCTGGGGGCGGCCTGTTCCTGGGTCTGGCGGCAGTGGTGGGGTTCTCGTTGCCAGGGACGGACGACTATTTTGCCAGGATTTCTTACCCATCCGGCGAGGTGGCGGCGTGGAAGGCGATCCGCGGCCTGACCGAGACCGGCGATCGCCTGCTCTTGTTCCGGAATCCGGTGCGGGTGGAGCGGCGTGGGGGGTACGTGTTCCGGAACCTGGTTCCTCCGCACCAGGCCTTCTACCTGGACCGGGCGTTTGACGTACAGACCGGTCTGGACGCGGTAGTGGGTCAAGCGGGGCGTTACGCGGGGTTCGTGATTCCGATTTCTGATGCCATCCGGCACCGCAGGGGGCTGGAGCCGGTGCGACGGCGGTTTCCCGAGGTGGCGGTGGCCAACAAGGTGTTTTTCGATCTGCGTGCTCGGTCCGGCGAGGAGGGTCGGGCAGGGGCCGGCGTGGGGCCTTGAGGTCCCATTTTGCGACTAGGGAGGTAGGTGGATTATCGGTCGGACCGTGGCGGGCGTTGTTTTTGGTCTTGGGGGGCTGGAATAGCGTTTGACTCGTGGTGCGGTTTGTTTATAGTGATGGGTCTTATTCGAGGGCTGGCGCGGGACCTGCGGTTGCCGCTGGTCGGCCTGGAGTGCAGGTCGGTGAAGCGGTGACGGGCGCGCTGGGCGTGCTGCTGTGGCTCAGCTGGTAGAGCGCGTCCTTGGTAAGGACGAGGTCACGGGTTCGATTCCCGTCAGCAGCTTTCCGATGCCGCATATCGGCCCAGAGTGAGTGTGTAGGACTCGCGCGATTGGTCAATCCAGCGTCCGGGTCCACGGTGGGGCGAGCAGGGCAGCGTGCCGTGATGGGACGGTTCGCTGCCCGCCGATTGTCGGGAGGAGGTTGACGGGAGCAGGCGGACTGTGGATGCTGGGAGTTGGTTCTGGCGGCGGGACTATTGCTCCAGCGGATGAGGTCTTGATCTTTGTAAGGCAAGGACAACCGAGTTTTCGAATAGACGTGGAGGTACGGCTGGGATGGCCAAGGAAAAATTCAAACGAACGAAACCGCACGTGAATGTCGGCACTATAGGCCACGTTGACCACGGCAAGACGACTCTGACGGCGGCGATGACCGCGGTGCAATCCAAGAAGGGCTTGGCGAACTTCAAGAGCTACGATGAGATCGCCAAGGCGTCGGAGAAAGACGGTCGTCGGGATGCGACGAAGATCCTGACGATCGCCACGGCGCACGTTGAGTACGAGTCGGCCAAT
>CAZFMS010000143.1:0-10606 GCA_964520125.1 uncultured Planctomycetaceae bacterium | reverse complement strand
CTGGTGATCGGCCGAATCTTCAATCCCGGCCTGGCGGGCCAGGCTGCGCAGACGATGAAAATGTTCGGCCCCTTCCTCGGCCAGCTCGTGGAAGAGGGCCTGCAACTCCCGTTGGGCGACGGCCTTGCTATAGCGGGCGTAGAAGCCGGCGGTCTTGCGCTCGGTCTGGAGCAACATGGACATAGCCTGGGGAAAGGAGATCTCGCGGTGCACGTCCAGCAGGCGCGGCCCGGTGATGACCAACTCCTTGTCTTGGGGGGTCAGGAAAAAATCCGAGTCGGGGTAGTGGTCGGCGAGGAGCTTCTGGAGACGCTGCTTGTGCTCCTGCTCCTCATCGGCCATGTCGGCGAACACCCGCCGGTTATCTTCGGTGGGGGCCTTCTCCGACAGGACCAGGTACCGATAAGCGGCGACCGTCTCGCCATAGGCTCCGATGGTCAGGAGCTTGTCCGGACTGAAATCGGGCTGTACAGGGGATGAGTGTTGGTCGGCCATACTTCAGTATTCTTTGCGCGCCGCCGCGTTTTTTCCACTGGAATCCGCGATCTCCACGCGACTCGGCCCGGCCCGCCGAAGGGCGTCGATGATGGTCTTCTTGGTCAACAACTCGGGGAGCAATTCGGGGCTCTCGGTATCACCCGGACGATAAACCAGATACATCGGAACACCCGCCCGACCATACCGCTCCAGGTCTCTCTTGATCTCCGGGTTGTAGAGCGAGTAATCGGCCTCGTAGGGCAGGATATTCAATTCTCGCATGACGCCGATGACTTCCGACCGCTCGATGAATGCCTTGAGGTTCGATTTACAGCTCGCGCACCAAGTGGCGGTGTAGTCGACGAAGACCGTATATCCGTCTCGAACGTCAGCCATGGCCAATTCGCGGACGTAGGGCTGCCACGGTATACCCTTGGACCAATCGAGGCTCTTGCCATACTTTTCGCGCATGCCGCGGGCCAGGAGGTCATGGTGTTCGATCTGCTCGGCGATCAACTCCGGGACCGTGCTCAAGGTCCGAAAGGGTAGCAACCATCCGCCGGCAACCACCGCCAGGGCGATCGCATAGAGCCGGACCTTCTTCCCCAGAGGGGCCCCGAACTCGATCCGCCCTTTGATCCACACCGCGATCGCTACCGCCAGCAGGAAGATCAGGGCCAAGAGCAGCCCGTAGGCCCCCAGTTGGACGCGCAGAGGATTGACCAGCCAGATCACCGTGGCCATCAAGACAAAGCCCATGACGGCCTCGAAGACCCCCATCCATGGGCCCGGCCGGGGAACGAATCTCAACCATGACGGATTGTAAGTCAGGACGACGAAGGGAGAGGCCATACCGAGTCCGGCGGCCAGAAAAATGGAAACACCCTGAGCAACGGGCAGGCCCACTGCGTAGCCGATCGCCGCGCTGAGGAAGGGCGCCGTGCAGGCCGTTCCCAGGAGGGTGGCCAGCAGGCCGGTCCCGAAGGCCGAGAGGTATCCCTCCTGGGCCTCGGCCTTCTGGCCGAGTTCGTTCACCACCTTGGGGGTAAAGACCGCAAAGACGCCGAACAGGCTCAAGGAAAAGGCCAGCACGATGGCGGCCATGACCATGACGAAGATGGGGTTCTGGAACAACTCTCCCCAGCCGGTCCCCCAGGCGTAGAAAACCACGGCCAAGAAGGTGAAGAAGACCATGATTCCCAGGGAATAAACCAGGCCCAGACGGAAGATTCGCCAGCGCTCCTCGTGGGCCTGACGAACGAACGAAAGGACTTTCAGAGAGATGACCGGCAGAACGCAGGGCATCAAATTCAAAACCAGGCCTCCCAGGAAGCCGGCCAGAAGCACTCCGGCGAAGTTGAAGCCGAAGAGCCAATCCTGGATGCGAATGAGCAGGCTCCGCTCCTGCGGGACCGGATCAACCGCAGCGGTAACCGGACCTGCCTCGGCCACGGGAGCCTCCGCCTGGTCTTCGCTCGTAGCTTCCGAATCCGCGGACGGGCGCGGGCCGGGTTTGGGGCCGACAGCGGCGACCGGGGGGGCCATCGCCAGGTCCTCCACCGGCTTCGGCCCACCCTCCGTCGGGACCGCAACGGCAAACTCGAGGTACCGCGGAGGGAAGCAGGTGCCGGCGTCGGTGCAAACCTGGTACTGGAGAACGGTGCGAATCCAGCGGGACCCGGGCTCGGCCTCCTGGTCCACCTCCACGGGGATCCGGAAGGCGATCTTGCCGCTGTACTCGCTCAACTTGCCGAGAAACTTGTCCTCCCGCAGGTGCGGCTTGGGATACTCGACTTGGCCAATCTGCAAGCCGGGGGTCCGCTCGACGAAAACGATCGCCGGGATCAGGCCCTCGATCAGCGGCTTGTGAGACTGCATGTGATGCCGGGCGGCGATTTCGGCGGTCAGGGTGACGGTGAACTTGGTGCCCGGGCTTACTGCCTTCCGGTCGAGAGAACCACTGATCTTGACGTGCTTGGCCCTATCGTGGGGATCGGGCAGGGCCGCCCGGCCCTGCTCGAATACCTCGGCATTCGCCGGTTTGGTCGGGGAGGCCCGGGCCACCACCGGCAGGGTGAGGGACAGGGTGACATTGCCGGGGATGCAGGATTTCTTGCAGACCAGCCAACTGGCCTTCACGGTGAACACGGCTTCCCCACCGGCAGCGGCGGAGTCCGGTACCCGGACCGGCACCAGGAAGACGGCTTCCCCCGGATGGATGTAGCTGGTCTCCTTCAGCTTTTCATCGAACTTGGCGACCGGCACCGGAAACCTGACCCTTCCGATCTGATAGTCGGCCGGGCCGGAGCATCGAATCTTCGTCGGCAGGCCGCTGGCCCCGGGATTCTGCCAGTAGATATACCAGCCCTTATCGGGCCTGAGCGACACCGCCAGATTCAGCTCCTCACCAGGCACCAGGGCATGGCGATCGGCCAGCACCTGGGCCGTGATGTGTCCGACCTTCTTCGGCTTGGTCGCCGGGGCCCCCAACGCGGTCTGGGCCAACACCAGGGCGGCCAGCATAGGGAGGAGCAGCAGGCGGAAGGGGTCCCGGCGGAGGATGGGGCCATCGACGGGGGAAGGTTGGTTAGGCATCCACATGTCAGCATCTCGCGGTCGAATGGGCTTCCCGGGGCTAGGATCCCCCTAGTGAAGACGGAGTAGGTGGCGGAACGACTTCACCAAGACGCCAGAAAACCGGTCCGGGCCTTCAGGGAGCCCCTGGGGGCCATCCGCCCAGGGGCCGGCAGGCGCGAATCGACCAGATATTCTATGCTGGCGAGCCCGGGTTGCCTACCCGGGGCCGGAATGGCCCCCCCGGCCCGGGGTCCGGTCATTCTCAAAAAACAGCCGCCACCCACTCTTGACGGATACGAACAGTCGCTTATACTGGACCGTAGTAAGGGTCTGAACGTAGACCCTTTTGAGATAGATGGTTGTGATTCTGCCAGGCGGGAGGCGCGGCTAGGTGCCGGAAACTGTGCGGCTCCGTGGGGCCCAGGCCTTCCGCTTAGAAAGGAGATCGTGACTGCCGCTGAGGTCAGCGGGTGGTTTTTGGGGGGGGGCGGAACGAAATGGTGGTTCCTTGCGCGTCGATAGCGCCCCCGGATTCTGACCGGCCTGAAGTCAGGTGGCTGCCAACAGCCGCCGGGGAGCTGATCGCGGTGCCGCCACGAATCGGCGAGCGAATCGACGGCGTGTCAACGCTGAGGTTGCAGGTAGAGGTTTTGCGGAGTTGACTCGAGAGGAGTCGGCTCCTTAGAGACGTGTTCTTGTTCGGCAACACGGCCGGTAGGCCGTTGGCGCATTTCGGTGCCTTGGTAAGTTTGGTTCTCGGATAGGTGCTGGAATCGCCCGTTGGCACATTAGGCGGCGCCGGTGGGCGCAAGTGTGGTCTTCGCGCCGAAGGTGCGGAAAACCACTCCGCAATTTCCCGCTTCCCAAACCATCGGACTGCAATCCTGATTCGACCGCAGCAGCACGGTGCACGCTGCCCGGCCCGGCCGCTCAGGCGGTGTCGGCCGGACGGCTTGGCGTACCTGACGAATAGGCGACTCACTGCCATGGTGTTGACACAGTGTGAAGAGGTGTATTTCGATGGGATCTGTGGTTTTAGCACAGTTCTCGACCTTCGGGGTATTTGTAGCGGTATTCGCGTCCCTCGCCGCCTTCGTCTTGGGCGCCGCCGGGACCTGGGTGTACCGATCGCTCCAAGCCAAGGCCAAGAAAACCTCGGCCGAAAGCGAGGCGGAACGGTTGGTTGCGGATGCCCAAAGCAGAGCGAAGGAACTCATTCGAGAGGCCGAGGTCGAGTCCAAGGCAACGTTTCTCAAGCAACAAGAGGAATTTGATCGTCAATCGTCGGCCACCCGCAACGAAATCCGCGAGGCCGAGAAGAGACTGGACAAACGCGAGGATCAACTCGAGCGTCAAGTGGACATGCTCCGCATCAAGGAGCGCAACACCGAGAAGGCCGGAACCCAGGTTCGGCAGAAACTGGCTGAGGCGGAGAAGAAAGCCGAGGAGGTCGAGGAACTCCTCGCCAAACAGCGCAACGAACTGCTCAAGGCGGCCCAATTGTCTATGGACGAGGCCAGAAAGGAGCTGTTCACCAAGCTGGAGCAGGAACTCGAGCAGGAGTGCGCCGAGATCATCGCCAAGCAGATCGGCGAGGCCCAGGAGGAAAGCGAGCAGCGTTCCCGGGAGATCGTGGTTACCGCCATCCAGAGATACTCCGCCCCCCACACCGCCGAATCGACCGTCGGCACCATCGACATCATGTCCGACGAGATGAAGGGCCGGGTGATCGGACGCGAAGGCCGGAACATCCGAGCCTTCGAAAAGGCTACCGGGGTCGACATCATCGTCGACGACACCCCGGGGATCATCGAAGTGAGTTGCTTCGACCCGGTCAGGAAGGAAATCGCCACCCAGGCGATGAACCGGCTACTGCGCGACGGGCGGATTCACCCCACCAGGATCGAGGAAGTAGTCGAGGAGGTCCAGGCCGGGGTGGAGAAGGAGATCGTCGAACTGGGCAAGAAGGCGGCCATGGAGGCCAACGTCCAGGGGCTGCACAAGAAGTTGATTATTCTCCTGGGCCGGCTGAGCTTCCGCACCAGCTACGGGCAGAACGTCCTGCGGCATTCGATCGAGGTGGCCTACCTCTGCCAGGTGATGGCCGACGAGTTGGGCATGAACGGCACACTGGGGCGGCGTTGCGGCCTGTTGCACGACATCGGCAAGGCCGTGGACCGGGACGTCGAGGGTGGTCATCCGGCCATCGGGGAAGAGATTTGTCGCAAGTTCAACGAGCGTCCCGAGGTGCTCAATGCCATCGCCGGACACCATGGCGATGTGCCCAGTACCAGTCTCTATACGCCGCTGGTGGCCGCCGCCGACGCCATCAGCGCCGCCCGCCCGGGCAGCAGACGCGAGTCGCTGGAGCGCTACATCAAGCGGCTCAAGCAATTGGAGGACATCGCCACCGGCTTCAAGGGAGTCGATCAGGCCTACGCCATCCAGGCCGGTCGTGAGATCCGCGTGATCGTCGATGCCCACAACATAGACGACGCCAACGCCATGCGCGTGGCCCGGGAGATCGCCAACCGGATCGAGTCCGAAATGACCTACCCGGGCGAAGTCAAGGTCACCGTCCTGCGCGAGGTCCGGGCCGTCGAATACGCCCGCTGAGTCGGCGATCGACCAGAGCCCCCCACCTTGGTCGGGGGGCGGCCCGGCAGCACCTGGGCGCCTACCCCCCGAGCAAGCTCGGGGGCCCTTGGGCGGAGTGCCCCCTCGCTTTGTGCGGTGTTGCCGGTTGAGGGTCTGGACGAGACCCTCGCACCCTCCTCATGCGGGCCGTATAGGGCGGGCCAGATGGGGCCGGCGTAGCCGGGGCGTCCCGTCGCGGCGGCCTTGTATTCCCGCGGCCCGAGGAATAGACTGGCCTTATCTACGTCTTGGTTCGGTGTTGACTGAAAAGGCCGAAGGAGAGGCGGGTCATCATGAACGATCGGACATGGCCGCGGTTGTTGATTGCGATTCTGGCGGTGACCCTGGCCCTGGGTGCGGCTTGGCCGTCGATTGCCGAGGCCCAGGTCAGCCCGAAGTTGGGCGGCGATCCCGAGGCCGGACAGCCGGAGCCGGAGAAGAAAAAGAAGAAGAGCACGAAGAAGAAGAGAAAGAAGAAGAAGTCCGGGGCCAAGTCTCGCAGGTCATCCAAGGACAGGTCTTCCAAGAAGAAAGGGCGAGGCCGGGGTAGCAAGAAAGGAGACCTGAAACCGTTCCCCAAGGGGCCGCGTGAGGACGAGTTCAGGAAGTACCTGGGCGAAGAGTACAAAGTACGCCGCGAAGACCACTTCTTCGTGATGTACAATGCGGATGAGGAGATCGTCAAGCAGTTCATCCTGCGGCTCGAGCGCACCTACAAATCGGTGCACTGGTTTGCCAGAAAATCGGGCATCGAGATCAACTACCCCGAGGAGAAACTGCCGGTCATATTTTGCTGCGACTTCGAGGAATACGATCGTCGCTGCAAGCAAATCACCGGACGTGGCGTGCCCTCAAATGCCGCGGGTCTGTATTGGCGGCACCCGCTCAACTTCTCCATCTTCTACGACATGTCTCAAGTTGGTTTCGTGAAGGAACAAACCGCCCGGGCCCGGCGCTTACAGGAAGAGGCCCGAACAACCCGGGATCGAGCACAGCGCAAGGCCAAGGTCCGCGAGGCCCAGTGGGTTCTGAATCGCATCGAGGTCTATCAGGAGACCAACAATCGCTCCGTCGTCCAGCACGAAGTCGCCCACCAGCTGTTGTTCAATTTTCAGGTCCACACCATCGAGGGCTCGAACCCCCAATGGTTCGTCGAGGGCCTGGCCACCCAGTTCGAGCCCCCCCCGGGGAAAATGGGCGCCGGATTCAGCGTGACCAATCAACGCCGCCTGCGCACGATCCACAGCTCCTTCGACCGCCAAGCGCCTGATCTGCGCGACTTCGTCGGAAACCCCTCACGGGAAGGGGGCATGCTCTCAGAAGAGGGCTATGCCCTTTCATGGGCCCTGACCTACTACCTGACCAGGAAGAAACGCAAGCAGTTGCCCCAATACATCCAGTTGATCAAGAAGCGCAAAGCGGGCCTGGTGATCGCCCCGGAAACGGACGTTGCCGATTTCGAGAAGTGCTTCGGCAAAATCGACCGAGCATTTCAGAAGAAATGGTGGAAGTTCATCCGGTCGCTTCCCTACCGCCCACCACAGTAGCACTGGGGGCCCGGGCGCCCCGGCCGGAGCCACCCCATCGAGACGGTCGTGACACCGGGTTCGCCGGCTGCAGACTTAGTCGAATAGATCATCAAGGAAATCGGCGAAGTCACCGTCTTCCTCATCGCCGGCCTGGTCCAGATCGCCGCCGATCAAGTGCTCCACTTCGAGTTCGGCGTTGAAGTTGAACACCGTGCCGCCCAGACGGATTCGGATGACATCGCCGCAGTCGAAGTCGCTGTCCCGCCGGAGCCGGTCATCGGCGCGGGCCCGGCCGAGCGGAAAGCCGCTGCTTTCCTGGAAGTCCGCCCCGTTGAAGAGGATGAGTTCCAGCTCACCGTCGCAGCGCAGCCGGACGGTCACCGTCTGGTTGGCCGGGACCGAACCATCGACCCCGAAGTTGGTGATCCGATCATCGTCCGAGAGAAGATCCTCGACGATGTTGCGGCTCTCACTGGTTTGCAGGTCGGGGATAGCGGTAAAGGCCGTGTCGTTCTCGATGACCACGGTCACCGTGGGCCCCAGGAAGCCGGCGATGTCATTGAGGCTCAGACCCTCACAGGCCCCCCCCAGGCCGACCGACAGGGCGAGGATGAGAAAGAGCTTGCCGGATGGTCTGGCGGGCATTGGTGATTCTCCTTGGCAGGCGCTCGGCCCTTGCGGCAGGCCGCTCATGGCCAGGACGCGGGGTGAACCGCTCAATGAGCTTATCGTCCGTCCTGCAGCACCGCACCACCTATCAGCGGCCGATCAGGATACGGCAGACTGCTGATATCCGAGCACGGCGAGGGGCATCGGCCCGGATCTGACCGCCAGGCCAGGCCCGGCCCATCCACCGCCTCTGCTGCCGATACCACACCTGCCGGGAGCCTCGCTGCTGAGTGGGTTGCCGAAGTGACTTCCAATCCGGTCGGCTCATCCGGCCTGCGGGCGGGCGAGGGCGGGTCAGGGGCCTGGACCGGCCTATCGAAGATCCACCGACCTGGGGGGATGGTGCCCGACGCCGCCTCTCCGCCCACGACCGGCCCGGGAGAGACGTTGATGGGATGGCGGCGGTTCGCCAAGTGTCACCTGAAAGGGCTATAATTACCTTGCCGATAACTACTGTGACCGCCGATGGATACGCGAGTCGATTATTAGTTGGATTGGACATCCAGGTCATGAGTCCTAGAGTGAGGGTAAGTTAAGCTGCCACAGGAGATTGCAGCCGACTACGCCCGGGAGGTGGCCCGGGTTCCAGGCGATCTCCGGCAGGTTCCTTTCAGCGAGGTGTTCCCATGATTCGACCGGTGCGGCGAAGAACTCTTTGGGGTCGGTTGGCGGCGGTGGCTTCCTTATTGGTGTTGCCGGCCGTGCCGGCACGCGGGGAAGTTCTGGAGATTGTCGGCACCGCCACCACCACGATCGTCCAGTCTCAAGGGGGCAGCGAGGTCCAGCGGGACTCCAGCCAGGAGATCGTTCCGGGGACGACCCCTCTTCCGCCGGCCGTCGCCCGGGCTCAGCTTGATCATCTTCAGTCCGACGGCCTGGTGACCGCCGCCAGCCAGGCGGTGGCCATCCTGCACGCCCCGAACCTCAGCGGCCTGGGCCCGCCAAACGACGTGGGCTTCGACCTGGCCGCGTTCTCGGACGATACGGAAACCAGTTGGGACGTGACCGCGGCGGTGACCGAGAAACGCACCATCATCATGAGGCCCGCCGAACTGGGTGCCGGTACGCTGGCTGGTGATCTGGTCACCGTCCAAAGCGAGGTGGCCCTCTCCGGGGTCATGCTGATCACCTCCCTGGATTCCAACGACGATCTGGCGGGGGCCGAGGTGCATCTGAGGATTCGCATCGATCTGCTCGCCGCCGACCGGCAATCCTTGACCGTCTTGGAAGGCGAGGTCGTGCTGAGCGGCGGACCCGCCGGGGCGGCTACGATCTCCCAAGCCACTGGGGCCTTCGCTGCTGTCCCCCTCCAGGTGGATGACTTTCTGGACTTCCCGGGCGATCCCGTTGCCGTACGGGCCATTTTCTTTGGAAACCTCTTCGGACCGCTCCACCTGCCCTACCATTATGAGGTGGTGGCCGGTCAGACTTTCTACCTGGCCTTGTCGGTGGAATGTCGGATGCAGGTAGCCCCGGACCAGATCGGGGCCTCGGCGGTCTTCGGCCTGCCCCAGGACGGGTTGGCCGCGGTCTTCGGGCGGGTAAAGCGGCAAGACCTAGGCCGCCAAATAGTGGCCGCCGTCTCGGAGCACGTGGACACCACCGGGCAGTCCTACCAGCGGGAAACCAGTCCGTCGCCGGGGCTCTTTCCTTTTGTCTTTCCGCTCTGTGGGGCGGCGGGCTTGGAGATGTCGGGACTGATGATCCTGGGAGGCTGGCTGGTGCTCGGGCCGCGCCGCAGCCGGCGGCGGCCCAGGCGACCGAGCATCCGCAGATGAGGAATCCGTGTCCGCGGCGAATTCATCAGGGGAGCTGTTCTTCTGGGGGCTGGTGCTCATCGGCGCGGTCGGCGTGTTGGGGGTGTTGGTGTGGGTTGTGCGTCGCTGGTCGCAATCCACCCCGGCGTCGCCAGGGGACGGGACCTGGTCACTGCAACATTTGCGCGAGATGAAGGCCCAAGGTCAGATAACCAACGGCGAATTCGAGTCGTTGAAGACCAAGGTGTTGGAAGCGTCACGATTATCGATGAGGGGTGATGATGGCTCGACCTCGGCCCTAGGCAACTACGGTCGCGGTGAGTGAAATGGGATCAAGAGAGCGGCAAATGGGAGTCGATAACTTGCCTGCCATGAAGTGCCTCCCGTCGTCCTCGGGGAGACTCCGGCAACGCCCCAGGCAGTCACTCTCGATCAGGTTTTCTAGGGAAGCAGACAATTGACAAGCAAATCAAAAGGCGGCGGAACGGGTAACGGTGGTCAGCGCGGCGGGAGAGGGGGTCCGGGGGGGACCAAGCGGCGGCGAACCAACCTGTGCAGTTTCTGCGGCAAGAGCAACCGCGACGTTGGTCCCCTGGTCGAGGGTCCCAACGACATGTACATCTGCGCCAGCTGCGTGGATTTGTGCAGCAACATCATCCAACAGGAGAAACGCCGGGCCAGCGGGTTGCAGCCCCTCTTCCAGAAGATCCCCAGACCCCGGGAGATCATGGAGTTCCTGAACCGCTACGTGATCAGCCAGGATTACGCCAAGAAGGCCCTCTCCGTGGCGGTGCACAATCACTACCGCCGTCTGGCCCACGCCGATCAGGCCGACCCCGATGACGTGGAGATCGACAAGAGCAACATCCTGCTGATCGGCCCGACCGGTTCCGGAAAGACCCTCCTGGCCCGCAGCCTGGCCCGGGTCTTGGACGTGCCCATTGCTCTCGGTGATGCCAC
>CAZFMS010000142.1:0-10607 GCA_964520125.1 uncultured Planctomycetaceae bacterium | reverse complement strand
GCCGATGCAACTCACCCAGGGGATCGGCGGCCACATTCAGGATTTCAACGGTGCCGTCGGCCCGTTCGATGGAGGCGACGCGGTTCTTGGATCTGAAAACGACGGTGGGTCGGGCTCCCACGAAGCTGTAGCGGGCGATCTGCTCGCCCCCGACGACGCTTTCCAGAAGGAAGGCGTGCGGGGCTCCCTGGGAGATCCGGGCAAAGGCACTGACCGGAGTCAGTTGATCGGACAGCAGCCGACGGAAGACGGCCACCGTCCGCCCGGCACCGGTCAGCTTCCGCAGGTCCGCGATCGACGGGAAATACGCCGTCACTGCTGCTCCCTTCATGCGTGGTCGAAGCCCATCTCTTTCCCTAGAATACCGTGTGACCTTTGGATCACCAACCGCAGGTGGAGGGGGAGGGGGGCCTGAGGTGCTCCCTCGAGCAAGGAGCGGTGCTGTGGTGAGGTCTGTCCGGTCCGGCCCCGGCTCTGTGGTCGAGCAGGCGTTGATGAGACATGTATGAACTCGTTCTACGATCCGGGTTCTCCGCTTCCCACGGCCTGAGGCGTGGTGACGGTGGGTCGGAGCCTCTGCACCGTCACGCCTGGCGGGTGGAGTTGTTCCTGGAGGGTCGAGACCTTGACGACGCCGGTCTGCTCGCCGACTTCACTGTATTGCAGCAGAATCTGCGGCAGATCACCGGCGAACTGCACGAGGTCTGTCTGAACGAGTTACCGGCCTTTTCGGATTGCAATCCTTCGGCGGAGTTGATTGCCAGGCACCTTCACGACCGCTACCGCCCGACGCTGCCGCCTGGAGTGCGGCTGGTGAAGGCCCGGGTGTGGGAAACCGATGACTGCGCGGCGGCCTTCGTTCCGCCCGATAGGGAGGCTGAGCAGTCGATTGGACGTGATGCCAAAGGCCGTTGTTGACGATAAGATAGTGTTATTCTATGATTTCTCGGACTAGCCGGGGGTCCAGGAGAGGTGACGGTCAGATGAATCTTGCCTGTCAGGCGTGCAAGAAGAGCCCTGCCACGGTGCACCTCACGAATATCACCTCCGATGGGGAGAAGCACGAGCGGCATCTTTGCGAGCAGTGCGCTCAGCACGAGGGAATAACCCCCAAGCCCCCGGGGCACGTGCCGGTCAGCGAACTCCTGGCCGGCTTGGTCACCAACAAGGAGAGCGTGCAGCAGCTTGCCGAGATGACCTGCCCCCGTTGCGAGATGACCTTCGTCGAGTTTCGCAACAACGGACTCTTGGGGTGCCCCTCGGACTACGATGCCTTCGAAAAGGCCTTGGTCCCGTTGATCGAGCGCGTTCACGGGGGTGCCAGCCATCACATTGGCAAGGTTCCCCGGCGCCTGGGGGCCCCTCGGCCGACGGAGAACGATCTGATCAGGTTGAAGCGGCAGTTGGCCAAGGCGGTCGACGCCGAGGACTATGAAGAGGCGGCCCGGCTTCGGGATAAGATCGAAGTGGTGGAAACCGAATGACCATCGACGAATTGGCCAAGAAGCCAGGCAACTGGTTGAGCGGGGTCGGCCCCATGTCCGACATCGTGATCAGTTCGCGAATTCGCCTGGCCCGGAACATCGCCGGCTTTCCGTTTCTCTCCAAGGCGACCCCGGAGCAACGAACCGAACTGGCCGATCAGTTGCGGCGGCAGATCGACCGGCCGGCGACCAATGGTGAATGGACCTACGTGGACATGGACAGCATCGACGAACTCGATCAGCGGATCCTCGTCGAGCGCCACCTCATCAGCCGCCAGCACGCCGATCTCCAGGGTTCGCGAGGGGTGTCCATCTCCGACGACGGGAGCGCCTCGGTGATGGTCAACGAGGAGGATCACCTGAGAATCCAGGTCCTGCGGAGCGGCCTCCAGCTCGACGAGATCTGGGATGAGATCAGCCGGGTTGACGATCGGCTGGAGGGCAAGTTCGACTATGCCTTTCATCCCCGCTACGGCTATCTGACCGCCTGCCCGACCAACGTGGGCACCGGCATTCGCGTCTCGGTGATGCTCCATCTGCCCGGTCTCAAGCTGACCGGGGAGATCGATCGCGTCTTTCGGGCGGCGAAGGACATGCGCCTGGCCGTCCGCGGCCTGTTCGGTGAGGGAACCGAGGCCACCGGGGATTTCTTCCAGGTCAGCAACCAGGTCACCCTGGGCCGTACCGAGGAAGAGATAATCGACGACTTCAAACACATCGTCATCCCCAAGATCATCGACTACGAGAACCGCGCCCGGCAGATGCTCGTCGATGCCCGGGCCCTGGCCCTGGACGATCGGGTGTGGCGTTCCTACGGCGTACTTCTCCATGCCCGGACGATCAGCAGCGAGGAGACCATGCTGCACTTGTCCCACTTGCGGATGGGCGTCAACCTGGGGCGGATCACGGAGTTCGATCTGCGGGCCATCAATGAGCTGTTCCTCCTCACCCAACCGGCCCACCTGCAGAAGACCCACGGCGGTCGGCTCAACGGCGAACAGCGCAGCTCGGCCCGGGCCGACTGCATCCGTCGCCGCCTCAGCAACAATTGAGCTGCTCCCCCCCTAAGAGACCACGCTGAACAATGGGCAGTAGCCTGATCGGTGTCGTGTCTGCCCCCGGGCGGCGGAATGCTCAATCCCCGACCGTGTAGTCCCGCACGATGAGCCAGGCGTCGTTGATCTTCCGGAAGTGGAGATAGAAGCGGCCGGTCTGGATCTCGTTGGCCGTCCGCACTCGGTATTGGCCGGCCACCTCGGCGGTGTCATCACTCGGCCGGACGATCTCGCCGAGATCGAAGGTCAGCGAGCCCATCTTCTCCGGCGTGGGATAGGCCCGGCGATACCGTTGCAGCACGGCCTGCCAGCCGCGGGTTTCGCCCTTCGGTGATTTGAAAACCAGCTCGTCCGATTTCCAGTAATGGGCCACGAAGCCCTCGATGTCGCCATCATTCCAGGCCTCGAGCTGCTGGTCCAACACCGCCCGGATCTCGGGGTGGTCAACGGCCCCCGAGCATCCGCCCAAAGGGACCAACAACGCGGCCGCCAAGGCGAACGCGATGGCCGGTCGATGATCAGAGCCGCGACCGTGAGGGAGCGGTATTGGACGGGGGATTCCGGCTGGGCGCTTCACCGCTCCCTGACGGTCGCGGCTCTGATCTGGGGCGGCGAAACGGCCCATGGCTGCTACTCCCGGGGCTCGATCCGCTCCAGGCCGGCCATATAGGGCCGGAGGGCCTTGGGGACGGTCACCGAGCCATCGCCGTTCTGGTTCAGCTCCAGGATGGGGATCAAGATTCGCGGGCTGGCGATGACCGTGTTGTTCAGGGTGTGACAAAAGCGGATCTTCTTGTCGCGGTCGCGATAGCGGAGGTTCAGCCGCCGGGCCTGGAATTCCCCGAAGCGCGAGGCGCTGTGGGTCTCGCAGTAGTTCTCGCGCGAAGGCATCCAGGTCTCGATGTCGTACATCTCGACCTTGCCCAGGCCCATGTCGCCGGTACACACGATGACCACCCGATAGGGCAGCTCCAGGGCCTGGAGCACGGCCTCGGCGTTGGCCACGATCTCGTGATGGCGTTTCTCGCTCTCCGTGTCATCGGCGCGGCACAGTACGACCTGTTCGACCTTGTCGAAGAAGTGAATCCGGTAGATGCCGTAGGTGTCCTTGCCCGCCGCACCGGCCTCCCGGCGGAAGCAGGTCGACACCGCCGCCATTTTGATCGGCAGGTCGTCCTCGGACAGGATCTCATCGCCGTACATCGCGGTCAGGGGGACCTCGGCGGTGCCCACCAAGGACTTGTCGTCGCGTTCACAGCGATAGGCCTGCTCCTCGCCGCCGGGGTAATACCCCGTGCCGTACATCATCTCGTCGCGGACCAACACCGGCACGGTTACCGGCTCGAAGCCCCGGGCGGTGATGGTGTCCATCGCCAGCCGCAGAACGGCTTGGTGCATCAGGCTGCCCATCCCGCGGAGCAGATAATTCCGGGCCCCGGCCAGCTTCACCCCGCGCTCGAGGTCGAGGAGGCCCAGACTATTGCCCAGTTGCACGTGGTCGGCGGGTTGGAAATCGAAGCTGCGCGGCTCACCGACCCGCCGGACCTCGACGTTGCCCGACTCGTCCCGGCCGACCGGCGTCTTCTCCGACGGCACCTGGGGCACGGTCAACATCAGCGCCTTGAACTCCTCGGCGACCGTCTTGGCCTCCTCCTCGAGTTCCTTGACCTTCAGCTTGACGGCCGCGGATTCGGCCTGGATTTTCTCGCTTTCGGCACTCAAGCCCTCGGCGGTCTGCCCTTGGGCGAGGGCCGCCTGGTACCACTTGCTCTTGGGATTCTTGTACAGCCCGACCTGGCCGCTGAGTTCCTTGCTCTGGGACCGCAGGACGTCGGCTTCCTGCTGGATGGCCCGCCGTCGGGTGTCGACCTCCAGGAGCCGATCGAGGGCGCACTCGATACCCTTGACCTCGTAGGCCGCTCGAACCTGGTCCGCATTCTCCCGGATGAATTTGATATCCAGCATCGCTCTTCAACACTCCCTGATCGCCCGAGGCCGGGGCCCAGCAGCACCGGCGGCGGTCACCGCGTAACCCATGGGCGGGCTCGCGGGCATGCCATCCGCCCCGCAATGCCCTGAACCGGGCCGCTCCGTTCTGGCGACAGGCACCCATCAGCGGCTGGCGTCTTCTTCGGGGCCGGTTCACCGAGGATCATACGAGATTCCGCCGGAAAACAAAGCGACGGCGCTCGACAAGACGGGTATAACGGTTAAGGAGTGGGGCTGCTGGTGCATCGTGGCGGCGGCGCTCCCGGCGTGTGGGGCCGCCGACGCGCGGGGCACGCAGGGTCGAGGGACCTGCCCGCAGGGGCTCGTTGTTGGACGACCGGTTCCCCCAGGCCTTCAGGAGATCAGGGATGCGGCTGTCATTCTGGAAGATCGGACTACTCTGTATCGGCTCGGCGGCCCTGGCCGGCGCGAACTGCGGCACCTCGGACCCGGCGCTCTTTCCGAAGACCACGACCTGGAATCTGCGAACGGTCAACAGCGGGGCCAACGTCCGACCTGCCGTGGTCGCGGTGGCCGATTTCGACGCGGATGGCCGGCAGGATATCGCCGCCGGATACCCCGGCACCGATACCGTCACCGCCGCGGTGTTCATCTTCTTCCAGACCGACGTGGACACCTTCTCGGCGGTCCAACTGGCCGGCTCGACGGACCTGACCGGGGTGGCGGCCCTGGCCGTCGGGGACCTGGATGCCGACGGGCGTAACGACCTGATCGCCGCCTGCGACGGCCGGCTGGTCTATCTCCACAGCCCGGCCGATCCCCGGCAGGCCGCCGACTGGGCCTTCAGTACTATCGACGGGTCCACCGGCACCGACATCAACCAGTGGAGTGACGTGGCGGTGGGCGACATCGACGGGCAGAACGGCCCGGACATCGTCGCCTGCAACGAGAACATCGGCCGGCTGAGTTGGTTTCAGGCCCCGGCCGGTGCGACAACCGGTACCGGCTGGACCCGCGACGACATCGATGCCCTCACCCGTAGCGGTGCCGCCGCGGTGGCCCTGGAAGACATCGACGGCGACGGCCGCACGGATGTCTATTCGACGGCCTCGGGCGAGGCCTCCGCCCGCCTGGCCTGGTACAAGAATCCGACCGATCCGGTGGGCAGCGCCTGGCCCAAGATCACCATCGGCAACCTGTCCAACGCGACCCGCCTGGCCGTCGGCGACCTGAACGGCGACACCCGAAATGACGTGGTGGCTACGAATCCCACCGGCCGTCAGGTTGGCTGGTACGTCCGGCCGACGAATCCGAGCGGCAACTGGACCGGCTATCGCCTCACCTTGTACACCACCAACACCCCGACCGACGTGAAGATCGCCGACATCGACGGCAACGGCCAACTGGACGTGGTCGTCGCCACCCAGCAGTCCGGGGGCCTCCGGTGGTTCACCCCCATTAGCTCGGCTACTACGCAGTGGTACGAGAACAACTTGCGGGACCTGAACGAGACCCTCGGCCGCATCGCCCTGGCCGACATCGACGCCGACAACCGCCCCGACGTGATCGCCCCCCTGCTAGCCTCCACCTCGGACCAGGACAGCATCGTCTGGCTAGAGAACCCGGAGCCGTAGGGGCCGATGTCAGATCCATGTCCGCCGAACTTCTTTGCACTACAGCTGTGGAGTAGTGACTTATCGTCGCGTCGAGATCAGGAACCTTCAAACAGCGGGGTGCTCAGGTATTTCAGGCCCGTGTCGGTGAGTACGACGACGACGCGGGCCCCGGGCTGCCGGTCTTGGAGTAATTGCATCGCCGCGGCCACGTTCGCTCCGGAGGACGTGCCCACGAAGAGGCCCTCCCGCGCGGCCAGTTGGCGGGCCATGTCCATGGCCGTCTGGTCGTCGATCGAGATGTAGTCGTCCACCAGCGAATGGTCGATCAAGGTCAGGTCGCGGGCGTAGCCGCCGCCGGCGATGCGGTGCGGGCCGAGGTATTCGTGGCAGCCGAAGTACGACGCGCTGGCCGGCTCCACGATGTAGCAGCGGATGTCCGGATTATGCTCCTTCAGGGCCGCCGAGACGCCGGCGAAGGTCCCGCCGGTGCCGACGAACTCCACGAAGGCGTCGATCTGGCCGTCGGATTGCTCCCAGATCTCCTTGCCGGTGCCCAGGTAGTGGGCCCGCTTGTTGCTCTCCCAGCGGAATTGATCGACGCGCACCGCCCCGTGCTGCTTGACGTAGGCGTCGGCCGCCTCTTCGACTAGATCGAGATCCTTCGGGCTGACCTGCCCCGGCGGAGAGTCCGGAGCCTGATTTACCAGCAGCACCTCGGCCCCGAGTACCCGCATCATGCGGATGCGCTCCATGCTGTTGGCCTTGGACATCGCCGAGACGAACTTGTAGCCCCGCACGGCGCAGACGATGGCCAGGCCGCAGCCGGTGTTGCCGCTGGTCACCTCGACGATGGTCTCCCCGGGCCCCAGCAGCCCCCGGTTCTCGGCGTCGTCGATCATCTGTTTGGCGATGCGGTCCTTCTTACTGCCGCCGGGATTCATGAATTCGCACTTGGCCAGGATCGTGCCGTCCAAGTCCGCGCACAAGCGCTGCAGCTCGATCAACGGCGTCTGCCCGATAGCCTGGTCCGCCCCGGTCAGTACTCCCTGTACCACAGTCTCCATCGCCGAGCCTCCTTTATGGAACTCCACTACCAGGCCGCTCCTCTGTCCGGCCGACAGTCGGTCAACCAGTATACACGAGGGACGCCACCGGGCGAACATGCTTCGCCGGAACTCACTCCTTCACAGAATCGTCTGGGCCTTCATCAGGCCCTTGCGTTGCTTCGATCGAGTACAGCCACCACCGCTTCCGCGGATTCTGACCTCGTTTGACGTGCCGAACGGCGTAGATGGTCATGATCTCCCCGCCGTCGGTCCGCAGGCGGAAATAATGCCGGCGATAGTAGCGCTCCCCCCCCGGGCGGTGACCTTCCGCCTCCGACTGTTTCCACTCTTCGAGCACCTGGCGGATCGCGTAATGCCGCCCCCGCCAGGTGAACCCCGCCGGCAGCCCCGGCTGTCCCCGGGCCATGGCCGCAGCGTCAAAGGTCCCGGCGTCGGGCGTGATTAGCTCGGAGACGAATTCGCGGTCGGCAGGGTTCTCGGCGGGTGGCATTATCTCGTTCCCTGGTGGGCCCTGGGCGGCGCGGTCCAGGCCGTCAGTTTCGTGCAGTATATAGCACGGAGAGCATGGCTTCCCGGCCCAATGTATCAGATGCAATTGAGGATTGAACAGCCGGCGGACCAGCCCGGGCAGCGGCGCAACCTGGCGGTCGGCTGGCACTCCAGGCCTGACGGAAGTAACCGAACGCGCTCCGGTCGACGAGATATCTTGACGGAAGGTTCCTGGCGGACTAGCCTGGGAAGCTCTGCGGGCCCCCACGCCCGGGTGGCGGAATTGGCAGACGCGCTAGGTTGAGGGCCTAGTGAGGATAATACCTCGTGCAGGTTCGACCCCTGTCCCGGGCAGTCTCGTTTCTCCCGACTATCGCCGTTTTGGGCTTGTATAGCAGCGTCTTCTCGCACACCACCTACTGCCACGGCTGTGGCGCTATCATCGGCACTGCTGCATCGACGCGCACCGAATTGTGGCATCCCGCGTGCTTTTTGGTCCCGTATTTGGTCCTGTGTCCGACAACAGGTATCGTCCGTGCCCGTTCGCCGCACTTCTTCCGTCTTGTCCTCGTCCCCGTCCCCGTAGTCCGGGAGCCGTCCGACCGCACCGAAGGTGTCCAAAACGCGGACATCCGTGTACGTGCTGGCGGTCAGCCGGTAGTCTCGGTGCCGGGCAAGCTCCATGATGGTCCTGGGGGACACTCCGGCCCGTTCAAGCTCGGATACGAACGTCACGCGGCAGGAGTGGAAGCCCGCGAGCCCGTCGCCAGTCGCGTACTCGATACCAGCTCGCTCCAGGTCTCGACACCATGTGTCAAACGTCGGCACCGTCTTGAAAACCGGGTCGCTGGGAGCATAGTCGCCCAGGCGCGCCGTCCGAAGCCGCGTCACAAGGTGGGCCGGGATTGGCACGGTATCGGCCCGCTTGCTCTTGGTGGCTGCGGTCTCGACATGCTCTGCCTCACTCGCTCCGCTCGCCGCCGCGCCTGGTGGCAGACGACTTTCCCTGGTCCCGATATGTGGTAGCATGATTCTACAGCGTATGCTGGGAGCGGTGCAAGCCCGTATCATCGCCCCCAACCACGGCCCCACGGCCATCATGGTCAGGGCTGTTGCCACGTACCTGAACGCAGGGAGAACAACGCCATGAACCGCCCCAGATTCGACACCTACAGCAAAGTCATCCTGACGATAATCGCCGCCTGCCTGGTGGGGCTCTGCGTGGACCGCTTCACCGCCAGGGCGGACGCGCAGACGGCGCAGCCGAAGGTGGCACGCTACAACATTGTCGAAGCGAAAGCGTTCCTCCTGATTGATGGTGAAGGGAAGGACCGCGGGGGAATGTGGATTAACCCGGAAGGCGGCACAGACTTGCGCCTTCTTCATCAGCAGAACGGGAAGGGACAGATTAGTCTTGCGGTAAAGAAAAACGGATTTGTAGCTTTGGTTCTCGGTGAAGACAGCAAGCGACCGCGCGCCAGCTTGGGAATAGCGGAAAATGGCGCTGTGAGGTTGGACCTTTTTAGCGACAAAAAACAGGTGCGCGCCGGTTTGTGGCTGACACCGGAAACCAACGATCCAAACTTGGTTTTCTTAGACGATAAAGAACAGGTGCGCGCTCACCTAAAGTTAGACAAAGACGGCGGACCGCGTTTGACCCTTGGGGATGGCAAGCATGATAGGGCCGTTTTGGGTGTGACCAACTTGGAAGTGACCAAAACAGGCGCAACCCAACAGACTGCACCATCGTCCCTTGTCTTGTTCGACAAGGAAGGGAAGGTCATCTGGCAGGCCCCGCCCGGTTGAAAGGACCGGGATGTGGTATAATCGCCCTCGTGCCCGCATCACCCATCTACCGCGGGCCTGAAAGGACGATGCCATGAACCGACCGCGATTCGACGCTTACAGCAAAGTCATCCTGACAGTCATCGCCGCGTGCCTGGTAGGACTCTGCGTGGACCGCTTAACCGCCAGGGCGGACGCGCAGGCACGGCAATCGGGGAAGGTGCGATATGATGTTGTCGAAGCGAAGAAGTTTCTCCTAGTTGATGATGAAGGGAAGCGTCGCGGTGCGATGGGGGTTCTCCCGAACGGCGCGCCATGCTTGACCCTTGTTGACAAGAAAGGGCAGACGCGTGCCGCCTTGGCCTTGCGGGAAGACGGCAAGCCTCACCTATCGCTTTTTGATAAAGGACCGGCGCGTGCCATGTTGTCGTTGTCTAAAAACGGCGGGGCGGGATTGTCGCTTAACGACGATAAGGGGCGACCGTGTACCATCTTGGCCTTGCGGGAAGACGGCAATCCAGCCTTGGACCTTTCTGACCAGAAAGGGCAGTCACGTATCATCTTGGGCTTGGTGAGAGACGGCGTGCCAAATCTATTGCTTAACGACGATAAAGGACAGGTGCGTGTTAGTTTGAACATGCTGGAACACGGCGCACCAGGCTTGAACCTTTACGACGACAAAGAACAGATACGTGTCAGCTTGGATTTGCGCGAAGACGGCGGACCGCGTTTGACCCTTGGGGATGGCAAGCATGATAGGGCTGTTTTGGGTGTGACCGAATTGGAAGGAACCAAGACAGGCAAAACCATCAAGACCGCGTCATCATCCCTTATCTTATTCGACAAGGAAGAAAAGGTCATCTGGCAGGTCCCGCCCCGTTGAATCGCCGCGGCTCGCAGGACGGGCAGGAAGACGAGCCCCTCTTGCGGGTTCTATTCTGTCGAAACCTGTCCCGGCTGAGACAGGAGGTTGACCGGCCGGACGTGGCATCGCTCACCCGTGGTGGTAGGCTGTCGCCCGGGGGCCAGGCACAGCTTGAGCGCCTGCGGGCGGTGGTGCGGGACGGCGTAGAGGAGGGCTGACCATACCCCAGGGGGGGGCAATCGCCACCGCCTGAAGGCCAAAACCACGGGTCCAGCGGCGCGCGCGCCGCAGCAGTA
>CAZFMS010000141.1:0-10726 GCA_964520125.1 uncultured Planctomycetaceae bacterium | reverse complement strand
CCGGAGCCGGCCCACCCGGGCCTCACCCGATTGCACCTCGGCCTTGAGATTGTCATCGCTGAGTCGGCAAAGCAGGTCGCCCGGGCTGACCAGGTCGCCCTCTTCAACCGGCATCTCCTCGATCTTGGCGACGATCTCCGAGCTGACCTCCACCTCCAGGACCGCCTCCACGTCGCCCGGGGCCTGCACCCAGCGGATGATCTCCTTGCGCTCCGGCTTGGCCACCTCGACGGTAACGGGTAATTCCTTGGCCACGTGCAGCAGCGGCTGGTCATCAGAATCACGGCGGAAGCTGCCCAACGCAAAGACCGCCGCCGAGACCCCCGCCAAAGCCAATAACGTCAAAAACGTCTTCATCACCACCACTCCGCCGGGCCGTCCGACACGAAACATGTCGAACTATGCCCAATCATCCAAGCTAAACCTGAGTATACACCCTCGCTACCCGAATACCTATCGCTATCAGACTCATCAGGGTGCACGAGATCACCGCCATCCGCCGACTCAATTGATGGGTGACCATCAAACCGATGGCCACCAAAACCCAGAACCAAATGCGGAACGGATCGATAGCTGCCAGCCAGGCCAATCCCTTCGATCGGGCCAACGCCCCCAGGGAGGTGTCCACTTCGATCGTCCGGTAAAACAGCATCATCCCCAGACGCAAGGCGTAGGCGACCAGTTCGGCATACGCCGCATACACGCAGATCGACATCAGCGTGTGGTACTCCGGCTTGCGGCCGGTCAGCGCCACCACCGCATACAAACACGAGGCAATCAGTAACGCGGAGACCAACATATAGACCGGCGAAAGGACAACGGCCCCCAGCCGGGTCATCAGCTTGTTGAACTCACCCGTCTTGCGGATCTCCTCCATCCTTTCCTTGAACTGTACGCGATCCACCAGGTGCAGTTGGGTCTTCTCCAGTTCGGCCAACTGCTTCTCAGTCGTCTGGTCCACCACCCGGTCGATCAGTCCGGTCTGCACTTGGGCGTAGCCGATCAAGGTCACCATGACCAGCAGGACCACCAGGGTCCAGCCGTAGGCCCCGGTGTCCTCGACGCGACGGAAAAGCGCCGACGGGGAGGTGAACACCAAGATGGCATGCCTCACCCCGGGCTCCGTTTGCTGCTGTGCGTTCTCGGTCGTCAAAATCCTACTTCCCTGTCGGGCAGTCCTGGACCCCCCGCAACCCACCCATCACCGGCGAGAACATCTCCCATATGTTTATTCGTAGTGAGCGATCTCTTTATTCGCCCCGGGCCGACTTTTTTCTGCAAAAGTAGAGAATCGGTGGCCATGGTCCCCTGCCCGCTGATCCCCCGGGTCACCTGTTCGCTGGTCGCCCGGAGATCGCGACCCGCAGGAATCGCCATTCCCGAGACCCATGATCGTACATGCCCTACTCCGCCGAGCCGGGCCCGGGCCCGAAAGGTATGCTCGGCAATGCGTTCCCCGGCGGCGACGGATCGAGTCCTTCACTCCTGCCTTTCCGTGGCGGGTCCAGACGCTATTATCGGGGCCCCTTGTTTCTATCCAGGACGAGAACATGACCGAACACGCCATCGGCCAAGTCTGTGCCCTCTTCACCGCCCTGACCTGGGCCCTGGCCATGATCTTCTTCAAGCTCAGCGGCGAGCGGATCGCCCCCCTGGCCCTGAACCTCTTCAAGAACGCCGTCGGGCTCCTGCTACTGTTGGCCACCCTGTTGGTCCTGTGGGCTCTGGGTATGCAGGACTGGGTCGGCACCTTGAGCGAACAACCCTGGAAGGAGATCGGGATCCTCCTGATCAGCGGGGTCATCGGCATCGCCCTGGCCGACACGGTCTTCTTCCACGCCCTCAACCGAGTCGGCGTGGGCATCATCTCCATCGTCGATTGCCTCTACAGCCCCTCCATCATCTTCTTCTCCTTCATCATGCTCTCCGAGTCCCTGGGAACCTTTCAATACGCCGGCGGGGCCTTGATCATCTCGGCGATGTTGGTCGCCGCGCGCCTGAAGCCGCCTCCGGGCAGGTCCCACGCCCAGTTGATCAGCGGCATGCTCCTCGGGGCCCTTTCCATGGTCCTGATGGCCTACGGCATTGTCCTGGCCAAGCCGGTGCTGGAGGACTTCCCGCTGATCTGGGCGACCACCCTGCGGATGCTCGCCGGCACCCTCAGCCTGGCCGTCCTGGCCCTGGCCTCGTCCAAGAGAAGAGCCATCTGGTCGGCGTTTCGCCCGTCGTCAGTCTGGAAGTGGAGCATGCCCGGGGCGATCCTGGGGGCCTATGTCTCGATGATCCTCTGGGTGGCCGGCTTCAAGTACATTGACGCCTCCCTGGCCAGCATCCTCAACCAGACCTCCACCGTTTTCGCCATCATCCTGGCCACCCTCATCCTGAAGGAGCAGTTCAGCCTGCGGAAGTTGCTGGCCGTGGTCCTGGCCATGACCGGCATAGTCCTGGTAGCGTGCAACTCCCACCTGAGCAACTGGCTGAACAGCTCTCCAACGTTGTAAAGGAAGCGCGCCCACCACCGTCCTGATGCTCACGGGCAAGTCGGGCCCTCGGCGAGGCAGAGCGCAACCCATCAAGGGCCTTTCCCGCCTGCCACGGCCCCTAACCACCCACATGGACGAGCAAGTGCCGCACCGATCCCCTCCGGCGATGTTCCCACAGATAGATGCCCTGCCAGGTGCCCAGCCCCAGTCGGCCTTCCACCACCGGGATCGATAAGGTCGGCGCCGTCAGGGCCGCCTTGATGTGCGACGGCATGTCGTCCGGCCCCTCCGCAGTATGGGTGTAGAGTGGATCATCCTCCGCCACCAGCCGGCTCAGCCATGATTCGAGATCCCGCCGCGCCGACGGGTCGGCGTTCTCCTGGATAATCAGGCTGGCCGAGGTGTGCTGCACCAGGACCGTGCAGAGCCCCTCCCGACACCCCGCCTGCTGCACCACCGCCTCCACCTCACCGGTGATCTCATGCAGCCCCTGCCCGGGGGTTCGGATGCTGATGTGTTCGGTCATGCCGAGTCTCGGTCATCGGGTCTATTGGGGGACTACCCGTTCGAGGAGAACCGGGGCATTCTGCTTGCCGATGGGAAAGACCGTCGGGCTGAGCGGGGCGGTCTTGAACACCTGATTCGCCAGGAGGGTGCTCGCCGTGCCGGTGTCGTCCATCAGGGCCATGATGTCGGCCACGTGGCTGAGCCCCAGCAGATGGCCGGCCTCATGGGCGGCCACGTTTCCGATGGCCACCCCCACCCCGGTCACGCTCGGCTGACTGGCGAACGGCTTGTCGAAATCATCGGTGAAGATGATGCCGTCGTCGCAGCTATTGCGGTTGCTCTGGTCAACGGATTCGGCGACCCCGAACTTGGTAGCGCTAAAGCCGCCGAAATGGATGGTGCTGAAAGTGCACGGCCCCGGAAGACGATCATCGCTGGTGATGATCAGCAGGCCGGTGTCTTGGAAGCTCTGCCGGACGGTCTCCACTATCTGGGCCTTGATCTGGTCGGTCTTCCCGGCGTAGGCGTCGGCAACGTCGGCGGCGTCAAAGGGGGCCAGATCGAGCGGCCCTTCGCTCGGGATAGTCACCATACCACCGGCAAAGTTCAGCAGCAGGTACTGCGCCAAGGGCACCGATACGCTGCCGCCACGCTCGACCAGAATCGTTCCCCGGTAAGTACCGCTGTTGTTGCCAAGGAAGAACTTCGAGACCGCCAAGTAGTAGTGACTGCTGGCGATCCACACGACTTCGTCAATGTGCGAGCGGAGCACGCCCGCGGCCAGGTCCTCGTCGTCGTTCAGGGCGAACAGCTCTCCGTCCACGTCGAAGATCGCCGCCGTGGGGTCGAGCAGGCTGCCCGCGGTCGGCTCGATGGTGACCACGATGCGATCGCCCGGACTGAAGGTACCCAGATCATAGACATCCGGCAGATCGCTATCGATGGTGCCGGCGATGGCCCCGTTGCCATCGGCGTCGAACTCCAGAGGGGTGGCCGTCTCGAAGTCGCTGCCGATCGGTTCAGAGGGCACCTTGACGTTCGGCAGCGAGGGGCCGAAGAAAGAATCGCATCCCGTCGTCGCCAGCAGAAGCACCGCCGACAGACAGCTGGCGATCAATACTCTACAAACAGACAGCGGCGTTGGAATCGGGTTGACCTTCAAAGGAGGCTTCTCCAAAACGGGGTTTGCGCGGTGATCTGACGAGGTATCGGCATCGGGTAACTTCGTATCGTCCCGGACGGCCGCGAGGTCGACCAACCGGGCCTGTACAAAGTATTGATTCCAGGCCTTATCGGGTCAAGTAGGAGGCCAAAAATAACAACGCCCCGGGCCACAATCGCGAGAAGCGGCCTGATCTTCAGATGGGATGCCCGGCGATGATCTCCTAACACCCCGATTACTGGAACGCCGGGCCGACTGCGACCGTTATTCCATCATCACCTCCGGTCCACGGTTGCTCGCTCAACCGGCCGGCCACAAAGGCCGATGATCTGTGCGCCAGGCCGGTAGCAGTCATCCCCACGAGACGACGGGCGGGGAGCGATGCCGGCTCGCCACGATGTCCCAGCAGCGCGGGTGATGCTGCTGCCCAGCTAGCGGCCCGTTCAGATGGAAGGAGAAACGTAATGTCCCAGGACGCCTGTCCCAGTTGCGGGAAGCCAGCCCTGGTCCGAGGCGCACTCCAATCGACCGGGTCAGTCCGCTTTCGGCCGTTCCAAGCGAAGTTTCTGACTTTCCGAACGGCCGACATCGCCATTCAAGCCCATATGTGCGCATCCTGCGGCTGTGTTGTACTCCTGGGCGACGCCCACAAGCTGGAACAGCTCAAGAGTTCCGCCCCCGGGCAGGAAAGCGCGCCGGCCACCGTCGACCAGGCTTGATCGTCGATCCCAAGGTGGCTTCTGCCGCCGGCCTGCTTCGACCTCCGCTGATGCGGGGGGGGGCACGATTCGCCGGGCAACGGCTGACAATGCAAGAAGAAGGTGCTTTCCGAGCGGGGAATCAGGAAGCCGACCAGATCGTAGCGGCACGGCACGACGAATCGGCGTGTGCCGTGCCGTGCAGCATCCCTGGCTGAACTATCGCGCCCGACCTCCGCCAGGACCCCCGGACCAGTATGAAGCCAATCGCAACCGCCGGGTCCGCAACACCCCGGCAGCGCCCACCGTGCCGCCGAATCCCAAGAACCAGGATCTTCGGCCGACTGGCTGGCCGCCGCCCCGGTCGCCGCCAGCCGCAACCCCGGCCCGGCTGCCGCGGCCGATTGCACCCCGGCTCGACCGGCCTTTGCCTCCTGGAAGCGGTGCGGTATACTGACCGGATGAAGCTGCGGTGCTTGTCGCCGCCTTATTCGTAGGTACGGACGCCGCCAAGCCAATCACCGAAAGGAGTCGGGACATGATTCCTCGGACCATCCCCACCCTCACTTGCTCTCTGGCGCTTGTCGCGGCCCTCGTCGGCTGCCAGAAGCCGACCAACCCCCTGCCGCTGATCGACATTCAGAAGAACTACGACCGGCCCCTCCCACCCGGCCAGTTCGCCCTTCGCAAGCTCACCGATCCCTCGGAGTATCCGAACTTCGGCGAGGCCTGGTTCCGGGCCAAGGGCGTCGGCCTCCGCAAGGCCGTCCTACACAGCATCGACTACCTGAACAAACCATCAAGCCACAACTTCTACCCGGTCGGCGACATCACCCACCAACGGGCCCTGGCCAGCCTGGAGCTGTTCCTCGATCTCCTCGACCACGCCGACAGTCCCGAGGCCCTCGATAACCTGATCCGAGAAGACTTCGACGTCTATATCTCGGTAGGCTGCGATGATGCCGGGACCGTCCTGTTCACCGGCTACTACTCCCCGATCTTCGACGGCCGCCACCAGCCCGACGAGCAATTCCGTTATCCTCTCTACGGCCTGCCCGCGGACTTTGAAAAGACCCCAACCGGCGATCCGGTCGGCGGACCGTGGCACACCCGCGAGGAAATCGAAACCGGAGACCTCCTGGCCAATGATGAACTGATCTGGCTGGGCGACCGCTTCGAGGCCTACGTGGTCAGCGTGCAAGGCTCGGGATTCATTCGCCTGGCCAGCGGGCCGCTGTACGAGATCGGCTACGCCGGCCACAACGGACACGACTACACCCCCATCTCCAAGATGCTGATCGCCGACGGCCGCATAGAACGGCGCTCCCTGTCCCTCGACGAGATGATCCGCTACTTCAAGCAGCATCCCGAGGAGATGGACGAGTACCTCTATCAGAACAAGCGTTTCATCTTCTTCCGGGAGGCCGACGGCGGACCCTTCGGCTGCCTGGGCCAGCCGGTCACCCCCTATCACAGCGTGGCCACCGACAAAGACATCTTCCCCCGCGCCGGCCTGGCCTTCGTCGACACCCACATCCCCAACGTGCCGGGCGAGTCGATGAGGACCTACCGCAGCTTCGTCCTGGACCAGGACCGCGGAGCAGCCATCCGCGCCCCCGGCCGCTGCGACATCTACATGGGCGTCGGCCCGGAAGCCGGCAAGACCGCCGGCTTCACCTACAGCGAAGGCAAGCTGTACTACCTGTTCGCCAAGGAGACCACCACAGACATCGACGCCCCGCCGGCCGGAATCGACGAAGCAGACGACTGGTAGCAACAAGTCGGGCCCTGCCGGATGCCCGGCTCGAACGCCAGCTAGAGCATTTCACGCTTGCGTGTGTCCTAGAAGAGCCACGGGCTTCAGCCCGCGCGGCCTTGCCTTGGAGAAACCTCACGATTGGCTGCGTCACGGGCAATCGTGAATCGCTCCAGAGCCCGGCCAATCGGGCTCCAGGCCCCCACAACACGTCAGGGCTCCCAGATTGCTCGGCGCACCGTAATGCGGACCTGTGATCTGGGAAATTTATTTGCGGATTGTCCAGAGCCGGTATAGAATATGGCATATGAGCGTGCAGGAACTCGAGAAACTGCTGGCCTTCAGGCCTTTCGAGCCCTTCGGCATATACATGTCCGACGGGTCGGCTTACCCGGTCACCCACCCTGACCAGGTCATCCTTACATCTCGAGCCGCCCACGTAGGCATCGGTGGCCGCCGCAACGGCCGGCTAGTGCGGGACGTCGTCATCTGCAGCCTCCTCCACATCACCCGCCTCGGCCCGGCCCCCAAGGCGGGTCGCAAACGCCGCAAGTAGCTCGAAGATAGGGATATACCCCACAGGCCTGCCCACGAGTCCCCGAGCTTGCTCGGGGGGTGGCTGCGTGATTCGGTAGGGTGGACCATTCGAGTTAGCTAGCCGCTACTCTGTCACTTCATGCCGCCGGGCTTCCTCGACTACGGATAGGAACAACGCTTCTTCCGCCTCCGACAGGCTCCGTTTGCGGCGGGCCAAGACCTTGCGGGCCACCGCCAGGGCCCGAGCCGGGTCGTTGGCTTCCAGGCCTTGGTCCGTCAGCCAGCCGAAGCTGGGTACGAACTTCGGGGCGTAGCCGCTGATGACCACGTTCGCGGCA
The DNA here is from genome assembly GCA_964520125.1 of uncultured Planctomycetaceae bacterium. Taxonomy (GTDB): domain Bacteria; phylum Planctomycetota; class Phycisphaerae; order UBA1845; family UTPLA1; genus JAFGQA01. Next base: position 3,245 of record CAZFMS010000141.1, on the reverse strand, counting down.
AAGCCGATCACGCAGCCGGTCGGCAGGGCCACCCGGATACCGGTCTTGACGTGATCCCCGATGAACGCCCCGACGAAAGTAAGACCCGTGTCCACCGACCGGCCGTTGATCGGCACGCTGACCGGGCCGTAGGTGTTCTTCAGGTTGCTGTTGACCGTGTCAGCCCCCAGGTTCACCCACTCGCCGACGTAGGCACAGCCCAAGAAGCCGTCGTGCTGCTTGTTGGAGTGGCCCTGCAGGATGGTGCTGACGATCTCACCGCCAACCCGGCACTCTGGGCCGAGGCTGGTCCCGCCGCGAATCGAGGCCCCCGGTTGAATCACGCAGCCATCGCCGATGTGGCAGGGGCCGGTGATTGTGGCGTTGGGATTGACGGTGACATGCTCGCCGACATGGATCGGCCCGGTCTCTGCGTCCAGCACGGCCCCGGGCTTGATCCTGGACTCCCGCCCCAGGTGGATCGCAGGCTTGTTCACCAGGTGAGCGCCGGGATAGACCCGCCCGAGGATCTTGGGCCCGGCGCTTTGGAGCTGGCGGACCAGTTCGGCGTCATTCTCATGGACCAACTGCCAGGGATACTCCACCAGCAGCGCGGCCTGGTCAGGGAGTTCGACGGCCCGGCACGCGGAAAGAGCGACCCGTAGCGCGCTGGGCTGCTGCATAGTCTCGGCCCCCAGCTCCGCGGCAGTCTTGGCCTCCAGCCGGGCGGCCAGCAGGGTATCGCCCTCCCAGGCGGCCGTATTCTTCGCCAGCTCCGGCATGCTCCGCAACAGCAGCCGGCCGTTGATCCACATTTGGTCGTCGCCCGCTGGGACCTGGTTGACCGCCCGGGACTGCCGTTCGGCCACGGCGGCGCCAAGGCTCCGACGGACCAACAAGGCGTCGGCCGTTTGCCCCACGGCGTCTTCGATCTTCTCCAGCAGGCTGTCGCAGCCGCAACGCAAGTCAAACGTCGCCCGCGTATAGACCAGCGGCAGCAGATTCTCGTAGCCGGCGTCTTCAAAGACGACGAGTTGCATCACAACGCTCCCGGCGATCGCTCAACTTCTTCGTGGTTGCACCAAGCTATGGTCTAACCCAGCGACCGAGCATTCGCAAGGGTGGGGTCTTACGGCGGGTTTCGTCTGCGTGGCCGGTCCCCTGGCGGAGGGGCCCTCGGGCTTGCGGCTTTCAACTTCCGCGTTCTGACTTTCGCGTTTCAACCGGCCTGCCGTTCCTGCCGATGCCTTTAGAATGTCCACCTCACCCACCGAGCCCGTCTCCATCGTCGTGCCCACCTATAAGGAAGTTGAGAACATACCGATCCTCACCAAGCAGCTCTTCGCCGCCCTGGGCGACGCCGACATCCCCGCCGAACTCATCATCGTGGACGACGACAGCCGCGACGGCACCGACACTGTCGTCCGGCAACTAGCCGCCGACCATCCCATCCGGCTCATCACCCGCACCGGCGAGCGCGGCCTATCCTCCGCCGTCCTGCGGGGCTTCAGCGAGGCCCAGCACGACATCCTGCTGTGCATGGACGCCGATCTCTCTCACCCCCCACGGTCTGTACCCGACGTCGTCGCCCCCGTCGCCGCCGACACCGCCGAATTCTGCATCGGATCGCGCTACACCGCCGGGGGGGTGACCAGGGATGATTGGGGCCTGCTGCGGAAGCTCAACTCCCGCGGGGCCACCCTCCTGGCCAGACCCCTGACCAAGGCCAGCGATCCCATGGCCGGTTTCTTTTGCCTGCGCCGCAAGGTCCTCACACGAGCCGAGCAGGCCGGACTCGACCCGATAGGCTACAAGATCGCCCTGGAAATCCTCATCAAGGCCCGCTGCACCAGGCTCGCCGAAGTGCCCATCGAATTCGCCGACCGACTGCACGGCCAAAGCAAGCTGACCCTCGGCCAGCAACTCCTGTACCTGCAACATCTGGTGCGGCTCTATCGCTTCCGCTGGCCGATCGCCGCCCCGGTGGTGGTCGTCGCCGCCCTGGCCGCTCTCGCCGGGGCGGTCGTCCTGCTCTTGTAGTTCTGAAGGCTGATCGCCTGGCATTGATAACCAACCGGCCCAACATCGCCCCACCTCTCTGCGGCGCGTACAATGAGCCCGGCATGTTTGTCGTTCTCACCCTTGCTACGTTCCTCACCGCCACCCTCAGCGGCATCATCGGCATGGGCGGCGGGACCCTGCTGCTGGCCGCCATGTTCTGTTTTCTATCGCACGGCGAGGCCGTACCCCTCCATGCCGCGGTGCAGCTCGTCTCCAACGGCTCCCGACTGGTCGTCTTCTTCAAGAGCGTGGATTGGCCCATCGTAGGCCGGTTTGCCCTGGGCCTGGTCCCCGGAGTCACCCTGGCCGGCGTCATCCTGTGGTCACTCGGTCAGCCTGGTCGGTCCGAACCCTACCTGAAAATCCTGGTCGGGGCCTACATCCTGGCACTCACCTTCCTACCCCGGCCCAAGCAAGCCGCCACCGCCGGCACGCGACGTGGCTTCACCCTCCTGGGGCTGGCCGCGGGGACCGCCGGGCTCACCGTCGGAGCCATCGGCCCCATAATCGCCCCCCTCTTCGCCCGGAGGGGCTTGGTCAAGGAAAGACTCATCGCCACCAAGGCAACTTGCCAGATGTCCACCCACCTGCTGAAGATTCCCGCCTTCTGGCTGCTGGGGCGCATCGAGTTCGCCAAGTTCTCCGCCCTTTTCCTGGCCATGGCCGGGGTCGCCGTACTGGGTACCTTGCTCGGCAAGAGAATCCTCAAAGACGTCTCCCCGCAGTTGTTCACTCGCCTCTACCAGGTCGCTCTAACCCTCGCCGGACTCAAGGTCCTGATCTTCGACGGCCTATTGCAATTACCGGGTTCACCCTAACCAGGACTTGTCGCCCCGTGCAGATCGTCGAGTCCACCGAGCATCAGCCAGTCAAGCGGTCTTGACCGGACTGGACGACGCGATGTTGCCACGGTGAGTACCTCATCCGACGGACGCCGATGTTATGGATTAGGTTACTCGTCTTTGCGCGGCGATCTCGGCGTGCTCTGCGGCGGACCAACCGGGCCAAGCCGGTGTCGCTAGGGCCTGACCCATGAGCCAGCCGGCCGGCGAAAGACCGCACCTCCAACGACCGGCCTGATCCCGCCATGACGTGCCGGCGGCCGTCGCCCCGCCGGCCTATAACGACCAATCTACCCGCGAAAGACGTTTTTCTATATAACAACATGCCCCGAAAGAAGTTATGTCGCTCAGTGAACCGGCACC
>CAZFMS010000140.1:0-10742 GCA_964520125.1 uncultured Planctomycetaceae bacterium | reverse complement strand
TGGACGGCGCCGGGTTGGCCGTCGAGGATTCGGCGGCCGATGTTGGTGGCGGCGCAGTGGCTGGTGGCGTAGTTGTAGACGTAGAAGTTGCGGTAGAAGTGGGGGATGCGGAGGCCTTCGGCCTTGGCGCACTCGTCGAGGACCAGGTCGGGGCCGTAGTACTTTTGGACTATGGCGCCGTAGGTTTCGCAGAGGCTGTCGCCGGTGAGGGCCTGGCCGGCCTCGACCTGTTCGTGGATGGTCTTCTCGAATTCGGCGAACATGGTCTGGCGGAAGACGGTGGTGCGGATGCCTTCCAACTGCTCCTGGAGGATGAGCAGCTTGTCCATGTCGCCGGTGGCCTGGCCCAGGAGGTGGTGGGAAAGCAGGACCTCGTTGACGGTGGAGGCGACCTCGGCGCAAAAGGTCGCATAGCCGGCGTAGACGATCGGCTGGGCCTTGATGGAGTGGTAGGAGTGCATGGCGTGGCCCATTTCGTGGGCGACGGTGGAGCGGTCGTTACGGGTGCCGTGGTAGTTGAGCAGGAGGAAGGGGTGGGGGGCGAGATAGGAGCCCCAACTGTAGGCTCCGCTGCGTTTGTTTTCGGATTCGTAGACGTCTATCCAGCAAGAGTCGAAGGCGGTGCGGACGGTGTTGACGTAGTCCTCACCGAGGGGCTGCAAGGAGGTGACGATGGTCCGGCAGGCGTCGTCATAGGGGATTTGCTCTTCCGGGGCGGAGACCATGGGCACGCGGAGGTCGTAGCGATGGACTTCGTCCAGGCCCATGACCTTGCGGCGGAGGGCGACGTAGCGGTGCAGCTTGGGGAGGTGGGCGTTTACGGTGGCGATGAGGTTGTCGACCACCTCGACGGGGATGCCCGGTCCGTGGAGGGCGGACTCGAGGGAGGAACCGAAGCCGCGGGCCTTGGCGTAGAACATGTGCTGCTTGACCTGGCCGCTGAGGATGGCGGAGATGGTGTTTCTCTTGTCGAGGTAGACGTCGTGGAGGCCGAGGAAGACATCTCTTCGCAGGCGGCGGTCGGGGGAGTAGATGTACTGGTAGTACTTGGAGGAGCTGAGCTTGAACTCGACGCCCTGGTCGTCCTTGATCATGGGGAAGTCGAGGTCGGTGTTTTGGAGGCGGCCGAAGATGGTGCTGAAGGCGGAGGTGACGTCGCCGGTCATGGCCAGGAGTTCTTCTTCGCGGGCCGAGAGGATGTGGGCGCGCTGGCGGTAGGTGTCGTCAAACTCGTGGCGATAGACGGCCAGTTCGTCGTTGTTGTCCATCCAGGAGGTGATCTTCTCTTGGGGGAGAGCGAGGATTTCGGGGACGAACCAGCTGGCGGCCTCGTCGGCCTTGGTGCCGAGGGATTGGGCGCGGTCGAATCGGCCGGCGGTCTCGCTGACCTTCATGTTCAGGTGGTAGGAGGTTCCGGCGTAGAGGACGAGTTTGCCCAGTTCGGCGATGGTGAGGCTGCGATGTTGGAGGGCGGCGAGGAGTGCTTCGGGCGACTGGCCGAGGGTGCCTTTCATGGCGGCGAGGCGGTCGATCATCTTTTCGGTCTGCTCGAGGGATGATTCCCAGGCGGCGTCGGTGGGGAACAGCTCGGTCAGCTTCCAACGGTGTTTTGGGTCGATGGGGGCTCGCTGGGGTGTTCCGGCGGGTTCCTGGTCGGGTGACAGGGCGGCATCATCCTGGGCGTGGACTGTGGGAATGAAGCCTCTCTCGGAATTGCCGAACGCGGTTAGCATCATGACACCTATGGCTAGCAATGTGATCCTTCGAGCTTCCATCGTCTTCCTGCCTTTCGCCTCAATGGTGGCGTTCAACGCTCCGGTAGTCGGCCCCGGAGCACTCTACAAGACGGTCCTAACAAGATCATACTCACTGTGCAGGGCGGCGCGGGCTGAAGCCCGCGGCTCTTTCTTTTGGAGTTCCGGACAGCGCTGGCGTTGGGCCTGGCGCGGGAGGCACATCATCTGACGAATAAGTCTCGAATCCATTGGATGGTGGTCTGGCGGCCGAGTTGGGCGATGGCGTCGGTTAGGGGGATGTCCTTGGGGCAGACCTTGACGCAATTTTGGGCGTTTCCGCAATCGGTGATTCCCCCGTCACCCATGAGGGCCTGGAGGCGCTGGGGGGCGTCGAACTTGCCGGTGGGATGGGAGTTGTGGAGGACGACCTGCCCGAGCGGGGCGGGGCCGATGAAGGTGGAATCCTGGTGGTATTGGGGGCAGACCTCCATGCAGCATCCGCAGGTCATGCAGCGGGAGAAGAGGTAGCGTACGGCTTGGATGTCGGGGGAGATCAAGGGGGCGTGGCGATGGATGTCGTAGGTGCCGTCGACGCGGATCCAGGCCTTGACCTGCTGCAAGGCGTCGAACATCTTGTCGCGGTTGACCACCAGGTCGCGGATAACGGGGAATTTGGTCATGGGTTCCAGCACAATGGGCTGCTGGAGATCGTCGACCAGCGCGGCACAGGCCTGGCGCACCACGCCGTTGACGATCATGGTGCAGGCCCCGCAGACTTCTTCGAGGCAGTTGCAGTCCCAGACGACCGGCTCGACCCGCTGGCCGGTGGCGTTGATGGGGTGCTCGCGGAGGTACATCAGGGCCGAGACGACGTTGTGGGAAGGGGCATAGGGCATGTTGAACTCTTCCCAGTAGGGTCCGGCGTCGGGTCCCTTCTGCCGTCTGATTTGGAAGCGGATCTCCTTGGTGTCCGACATTGCTCTCCTCGATCGCGGGCTAGCGGTAGTCTCGGGGCTTTTCAGGTGGCAGCACGGAGAAGTCCACCGGCTGGAAGGTAATTTGCGGGCCTTCCGGGGCGTGGGTGGCGACGGTGGTTTTCAGCCACTTCTGGTTGTTGGCCTTCCATTTGGCCTTGTACTCTTCGAACTCCGGGTCGCCTTCGAATTTGCCCTCGGGGATTTTGAGTTCGAACTCGGCCTTGTAGTGCGATCCTCGGCATTCGTCGCGCATCCGGGCCCCCTTGGCGATGACCTCGGCCAGGACGATCATGTCCCTGATCTGCCGGGCCCAGACCAGCGACTGGTTGGACCAAGATCCGTGGTCGTCCAGGCGCACACGGTGCGAGCGTTCGTTCAGTTGTTTGAGTCCTTCCAGGGCCTGGTCCAAACCCTTGTTGTCCCGCTCGACGAAGACGTAATCCTGCATCAACTCTCCGAGCTGGCGGTGGAGGGCGAAGGCGTTCTCGCTGCCGTCGGAGGAGATCAACTGCTCATTGGTTTCTTCCTGGCGGCGTTTTTCGCCCTCGAAGTGGATGGAGGCCGTTTCGGTGGATCGCTTTCGGAGAGCCTTGACGTAGGCGGCGCTGGCTTCACCAGTGACCATTCCGCTGTAGGTGGCGCTGAGCAGGGAGTTGGCCCCCAGCCGATTGGCCCCGTGGTAGGCGCCGTCGCATTCGCCGCAGGCGTAGAGTCCGGGGATGGTGGTGGCGTGGTTCTTGGGGTGAACCCGCATCATGCCTCCGGTGTTCCCGTCTTTCTCGAAGCTGACCATGACACCGCCCATGGAGTAATGGGTGGCCGGGAAGATCTTCATGGGGCCGGTGTAGGGATCGTCTCCGGAGAAGGTTTGGTACATGTCCAGGATTCCGCCCAGGCGGCTTTCCAGGAACTGGCGGGAGTGGTGGGAGAGGTCGAGATAGACGACGTCCTCGCCGCCCACTCCCAGGCCGAGGTGGCGGGTGACTCGGTAGATGGAGCGGGAGGCCACGTCCCGGGGGACGGTGTTGCCGTAGGCGGGATACCACTCTTCCAGGAAGTGGAATCGATCTTTCTCGGGAATGTCCCCGGGGGCGCGGGTGTCGCCGGCGGTTCGGGGCACCCATATTCGACCGCCTTCTCCGCGGCAGGCCTCGGACATCAAGCGGTTCTTGTCGTGTCCTTTCATGGCCGTGGGGTGGAACTGGATGAACTCGGCGTTGGAGAATTTGGCCCCTTGTTGGTAGACGCGGGAGGCGGCGGCGCCGGTCGAGTTGGTTGACATGGTGGACTTGCCGTAGATCAGGCCGAGCCCGCCGGTGGCCAGGATTACGGCGTCGGCGCGGAAGGCGTGGACCTTCATGTCCAGCAGGTTGAGGGCGGTGATGCCGCGGCAGATTCCTTCCTCGTCGAGCACCAGGGAGAGGAACTCCCAGTCTTCAAACTTTTTGACCAGGCCCTCGGCCTCGAAGCGGCGGACCTGTTCGTCGGCGGTGTAGAGCAGTTGCTGTCCGGTAGTGGCCCCGGCGAAGGCGGTGCGGAGGTGCTTAACGCCGCCGAAGAGGCGTTGGTCCATGCGTCCCTCGGGGGTTCGGCTGAAGGTGACGCCCATGCGGTCGTAGGTGCGGATGATGCCGGGGGCGGCTTCACAGAGGTTCTTGATGGGCGGCTGATCGGCGAGATAGTCTCCGCCCTTGATGGTGTCGACGACGTGTTGCCAGATGCTGTCGTCCTGGCCTTTGACATCGAGGACGGCGTTGATTCCGCCTTGGGCGCAGCAGGAGTGGGAGCGTTTGACGGGGAACAAGGAGAAGACATCGACCGAGAGGCCCTGCTCGGCGATGCGCATGGCGGCCCACAGTCCGCCGAGCCCGCCTCCTATGACGATGAGCTTGGGTTTAGTGGCCATCTGGCGAAGGTCTCCTCATGGTGCTCGTTGGGGCCCGTCGTGCGTCGGGACTGCCCGTTGGTCGGTTCTTTGTGGGACACCGGCGGACGAGCCGCCGGTGGCACCCGGCACTTGACTATCGAGCCATCACTTCCTGCGAGATTCCTTTCACTGGTGCCGCCGGACGGATGCCCGGTCAGCCGGGGGTGCCGGGCGCTGGTTCGACGTTGGCGGTCGGGGGATGGCCGACGTAGACACTCTCGGGCACCGGTTGGCCCGGCGCGGGGGCCTTGGCGAAGGCGTAGAGTCCCAGGCTGCCCCAGACGAAGAGGCCGATACCCACCAGGGCGGCCAGGGCCCCGACGCGTTGCTGGGCCTTGGCTCCGAGGGCGATGCCCCAACTGACGCAGAAGCCCCAGATGCCGTTGGCGAAATGGAAGCAGGCGGCCAGCAGGCCGATCACGTAGAAAGTCAGGGTGACGGCCTGGGGCACGACCAGTCCCCAGATGTTCCATTGGGTCAAGCCGGCTCGGGTGATCTCGAAGGGATCGGCGGAGCCGACGAACTCCGGTCCCCAGCCTATCCAGTGGGCAAAGCGAAACTTGAGCAGATGGATGATTATAAACACGAAGGCTACGTAGCCGCTCAGCCTTTGCAGGAAATAGCGGCGGTTGTCCCAGTGGGGATAGGCGCCGATGTTGGTCTGGCCGCTCATGGCGATCTTGATGCCGTAGATGGCGTGGAAGGCGATGGGCAGGAAGATGCCGAATAGTTCCATGGCCCAGAGGTAGGGGAGCTGGTGCAGGAAGTGGACGGAGTCGTTGAACTTCTGGGTGCCGTTGGCGCCGTAGGCCATGGAGTTGGTGAGCATGTGCTCGCAGAGGAAGACGCCGATGGGAACGATCCCGGTCAGGGAGTGCAGCTTCCGCAGGAGAAAGTGGTATTTCTCGTCGATCTGTTGCGGGTCCAGGTTTGTGGTCGCCAAGGTGCCACCATCCTTCACTGTTGAACTGTCGTCGGTGCAAGAACCACGCGCTTCAGAGGGTAGAATCTTCGGCCCTGATCGTCAACCGGGCGGAGGGGAGATTCCTGGGGAAACATGGCCGGGTGGCCGTGCTGTTAGTGATGCGCGGCCGGACTGTGGGGGGTCCGGGACAGGTGCGGTGCGGTCACCGGCGGGCGATCCGGCGGCGGCGGCCGGCGGCTCTTCTTTCGGGAGGAGGCGCCTCTGGACTTCGGACGGCCGCGCGGGCTGAAGCCCGCGGCTCATCTTGGCAATTGGATGGTCGTATTACTTGTGAAACAGGGCATTAGGGGGGGGAGGGGGGGTCCAATCGATAGCAATCCACTCGCCGTTGAGTCCACATGTCGGTTCGGGGGTTGAATTGCTTGAGGTTGGCCAGGCTCAGGTCGAGTTCGAGGGTGTCGTTCCAGTCGGAGCGTCGCCAGGCGATGTTGCCGTCGGGGTCCACGACCAGGTGGGCGGCGTCGGAGGCGACGATGGCGAAGACGCGGTTTTCGGCGGCTCGGGTGCGGACCAGCACGTCGTCGAGGATGCGGCCCTGGATGAGCAACACGGCGGCTCCGTCGAGGGCGGGGCAGCGGGAGGGGGCGAAGGACTTCAGGTCGGCGACCTTCAACCGGGCCGGGCGGGTCTGGGCTTGTTCCAGGGTCGCGGCGATCCGTTCGATGTCCTCTCTGAGTCGGACGGTGCATTTTCCGGCGGGCTGCTGAGGACGGCAGGGTGGATCGGTGCTGAGGAGGCGGGAGCGTGAGGCCTCATCGAATTCGAGCGGATGGGGCGGGCCGGGCTGGATCTCGGCGAAGATCAGGTGATCGCCGCCGAGCGGGGCTTGGGCCAGGACCTGGGCCTGGGCGGATACGATTTGACTTTGCCCGACGTATTCAAGCGTCGATCCCTCTCGGCCGCTCTTGCTGCAGGAGATGAAGGGCACGCCGAACTCGACGGCCCGGGCTTGGATGAGGAAGTCGGGCTGGATGTTGCGGTAGGTTCGGCGCACCTTGCTGGCGTTGACCCAGGCGGTGGGCTGGACGATGAACCGGGCCCCGTCGCTGATCAGGGTTGCGGAAATCTCGGGCACGCGGGCGTCGGCGCAGATCAGGACTCCCATCTTGCCGAACTCGGTGTCGAAGACGGAGAGCGAATCGCCCGGGGTGAACCACAGATGATCGAAGTCCCAGAGGAAGTTCTTGCGGGCGATGCCGGTGGTCCGGCCCTGGCGATCGAAGACCGCGGCGCTGTTGTAGAGGCGTCCCTGGTCTTCCTCGACGAAGCCGACGACGATCCAAAAGGCGTGCCGGGCGGCCAGCTTGGAGTAGCGCTCCAGCACGGCGGCCGACCGCTGGATGTCGGACTGCATGTATCGCTCGGTGGATTCGAGGTAGTAGGCGGGGTAGGTGAGTTCGGGCAGCACGAACAGGTCGGCGTGGGCGTCGGCGGCCTGGGCGGCCAATCGCTCGACGACCATCCAGGCGTCGGCGGCATGGTCCATGGTGGTTGCTTCCATCTGTCCGCACGCGATGATCATCAGGGCTCCTCGGGGCCGGGCTGTCGGCGTATCGCCGAGAGCATACAGAGCGGGGATGTTAAACCACTGTGGGGGACCTTGCACGACCGGCCTGGGGCGGGGTTCGCCGGTGTCTTGCCGGGTCGGCGCGGGGGCAGTTCTAAGGTAGGTCGGGATTAGTGCTGGGGCATGCTTGATTCGACGGGTGCCCCCCCCGAACGGGTGAGCGCGTGGGTTTTTGGGCAGAGACCGGGCCGAGGACGGCCCGGCTCACTCGAAGCCTCGAATCTACGATGACAGAGCGCGGGTGGTAGGCAATGTTCCACCTCTCCCTCACGGTCGCGGCTCTGAATTGGGCATCCGGCGTTCTCGGGGCCCCAGGCCAACTTGGGGTCCACGTGTCTCATTGCTGTGGGGGGCCCGATTCGTATAATCGTCTGGTTGCCCACCATTTAGACAGCGTTGCGCCTCGGTCGAGGCGCGCTGCGTTGGGGACCTAAACGTGCATTGCCGGGGATGATCCGAGATGTCCGAACGTGACTATTACGAGGTCTTGGGGGTGTCCCGGGGGGCCGGCGAGACGGAGATCAAGCGGGCCTACCGACGGCTGGCCAAGCAACATCACCCGGACCAGAACAAGGGTCGGCAGGACGCCGAGGCCAAGTTCAAGGAGATTCAGGAGGCGTACGCGGTTCTGTCCGACGCGGACAAGCGGTCGCGGTACGACCAGTTCGGTCCTGCCGGGGTGGATCCGCGATTCGGCCGGGAGGGTGGGGCCTGGTCGCGGTCGGGGTCGGGCGGTCCGTCGATCGACTTGGGCGACCTGGGGGACATATTCGATTTCAGCTTCTCGTCCGGCCCGGGCGGCGGGAGGGGTCGTTCGTCGGGCTTCGAGCAGTTCTTCCGTGGTGAGGGGGCGGGGCCGCGGGCTGCGGAGACGGTGGCCCGCCGGGACATCGAGCATAAGGTAACATTGACCTTCGAGCAGGCTATCCGGGGAACTACCCTGGACCTGCAACTGGATACGGGGCGGGGCCGCCGGCAACGGATCTCGGTGAGTATCCCGCCCGGGGTGGGGGACGGCCAGCGGATCCGAGTTCGGGGGAAGGGGCAGCCGGGGACTCGGCGGCGTCCCGCGGGTGATCTGTACGTGGCCTGCTCGGTCCAGCCGCACGCCTACTTCGAGCGTCGGGGCAACGACATCTACGTGGATGTGCCGATCACTATCAGCGAGGCGGGGCTGGGGGCGAAGCTCGACCTGCCGACCATCGACGGGGTTCGGACGGTGACCGTTCCGCCGGGGACGGCGAGCCGGGCGAAGCTGCGTCTGGCCGGTCTGGGCGTGCCGAGCCCCAAGGACGGGAAGCGCGGGGACCACTACGCGGTGATCAAGATTGTTCCGCCGACCGATCCGACGGATGAGCAGAGAGGTTTACTGGAAGCGTTGGCCGGAACCGAGGTGGACTCGCCCCGGGACGGCCTGTGGGGATGAAGGTCGTTGGCTGGATGATGTTTCCCGATACGGTCAGCAAGATGGTGCGATGGTCGCCGGCGGGGAAGGTGGTCGCGGTCCTGGTGGTGGTGGTCATCGTGCTCGGCTGGGGCTCGCAGAGGGGATACACGCAAGCGCCGGAGGCGCGGACTCGAACAACGACGGCGTCCGCCCCGGCCTCGGGGTCCGGCGAGCAGCCAATGGACGATGAAGCGGGGGGGCGACGGGGGGTCAGGAGATGGTCGGAGACATTGTTGTGGCTATCGGTGTTGCTGCTGGTCCTGTTTGTCTCGGCGGTCGCGATCATCGTCTTTTCGCGTCGGTTCAGGGCTTACCTGTCGGTTGGTCGGGGCCGCCGCACGCCTTGCACAGATGTATGGAGCATGCACCGGCTGCCCGGGGAGTCTGCCGCCGGGCGGGGCGGGGAGGCGGACCGAGAGGATGGCGGGGAGGACGATGATCGTCCCATGTTCGGTCCGGACAAGAGCCCGCCGGACGAGCCGTCCATCGGGTAATTCGGGGGAATTCACCGCGGAGATTGTAGAGGGAGGACGTATCAAGGGCATTCGTAAGCGTCCCGTCGACCACATCCCCCTGTCGTGGAAGCCCTACCGGTGTGGTTGCTCGGTTGAATCCGGCGGGGTTTGCCTGTTCGGCTGGAGATGGCCTCCGACCGCCTACCGCGAAAGCGAAGTCAGGCGAGCGCGGAGCCTCGCCCGCATGTGGACGCAGACTCCCCGTACCTCGCCACCCAAGAACATGGCTTCGGCAGGTCCCGCCTACGGACAGTCGGTGCCGGCCAGCAAGTCGTCTACGAACGTGGCCACGTCAGCCATGTCCAGCACGCCGTCGGTCTGTAGGTCGGCGCAGGCACAGTTGGAGCCCGCCGCCAGGAAGCACTCCACGAAGGCCCGGACATCCTGGCCGTTGCGGACGCCGTCGTTGTTCATGTCCGACAGACACCAGCACGGGGGCAAAGCCCAGAAGCCGCCGGTCAGCGAATAGTCGCCGCCGGTCATCGCGCCGGCGTCGGGCTGGCCGATGGTCCCGCCGAGTTCGTAGGTGCCGCCGGTGGAGAACATCTCGCCGCCGCCGTCGACGGTGTGCCAGTCGATGGCGTAGTCCTGCGCGAAGGATAGGCCCGCCGCGCCTACACCGACGATGGAAACCAGGAAGATCGCTTGTCGTCTTGTGCTCATCCCGTATTACCCTCTGGAAGGCATGTTGCTCCAGTAACAAATGTCAGACCACTCCAGCCAGTGTGCCAGCATCCTACTTGCCGACCCATCCGGTCATGCTGTCCTCTCCGGTCTCCTTCACATAAAGCGTTGTGCCTGCGCCTCCATCTCTTCGCATATAAAGTGAGCCTATCTTACCGAATACTACTCCCTCGGGGTCTCCGGTTCCCCAGAGCAGCTTCGCACCAGTATCGGCTTCTGTGCCGGACCACATCGTGCGGTCATTCAAGTACAGATGGTTGCCTATCGTGAGCTTCTCCGCCCACACATGCGGCCTCATCACTAAGTGATCGTTCTCTTCTGAGTACCACATGTGAAGCGTTTTGGCGTCGGCGGAGTCTGATATGTGTCCGACTTCTCCGTTCCGAAACCGATTGTCGTAGATTTCGTTGTAAAGGGCGAGCCCACCGGGCTTGACGTAAATATCATTTGCAGCGCAATACTGGAAACTGTTGTGTCTGATGATGTTCTTCTTTGTGTGATCGCCAATGTAAATGCCGTAATTTGCAGAGTCGGTAAAGATGTTCGCCTCTATCACATTGCCATATGCCAAATGTGTGCCGGCGTTCTGGCCGTATATGCGGATAATCGCGAACCCGTAGGCCTTTAGATCGAAGAGGCAACCCCGTATCACGTTGAGTTTGCAGCTGTCCATGACGATTAGCGAGAAACCATAAGTGGGATTGAAGTCTGGTGGCGAATTCTCAACGTTAATGCGGTCGAATAGGTTATGATTTGCAAAAGTCATCTCGATGAAGTTGCTGTTTCGCGAATACGTTCTAATATCTGTGAAGCGATTCTGGTTCACGGGTTGGTATGAATCGCCCTCCAGTTTAGAGCACTTTAAGCATGACATGGCGCATACCCACATGAGGTAAACCACCCT
>CAZFMS010000139.1:0-10778 GCA_964520125.1 uncultured Planctomycetaceae bacterium | reverse complement strand
AGGCCCTGGGGGCCCTGGACCTGCCCAGCAACAAGGCCAGCGAGATCATCCGGGCCCAGCATCGGGGGTAGCGGTCGGCGTTCAGCATTCAGCCATTGCGTTTAGTGAGCCGGGCGGGCCTCCGCCCGGTCATCTCGGTCATGGAAGAGCGGAATCACCACAAGTCTTTCGCTGCTTGACTATGTAGTCAAACGCCTTGTTGAGGTATGTTCCGTCTTTGACCGCCTTACTCGACCCTCCCTCCGCCCACCAGGACTGGCCAGGTCCGCGCGGCCATCTCCCGTTGAGGACCTGCGTCAGCCAGCGTTTGACCAGTTGGCGTATCTGTTTGCCGTGTACCTCAGGCGCCGCGTCACACAAGACGTGGACGTGGTCCGGGCCCGCTGCGCACGTCCTATGCGTCCATCCACCACGGATACAAACCTCGGGCAGTGATTCTTCGATGAGGATTCGCTGATCGCGAGACAAGACCACTGGCCTGAGTCTCAGCTGTTGCTGACCCGAGTTGTGGCGGGCTGCGTCACGGCCGATGAACGGCTCTCCGAATCGGTTGTGTCGCCGGTCAACGGTGGGGCGATCAGCGCCGTGTAAGCGGGTCCCGTAGGTCCCGAAGGTGATGTGCCAAGTCGTCAGGTGGGGATCGAGGTGTTGCATGATTCGGATTCTACCGCGGCGCTCGGTCTTGGTCAGGTTCGATTCGAGACGGTGCTCATAGGCGATGAGAAACCGGGCCGAGGACGGCCCGGCTCACAGGGGGTCGAGGACGGCCCGGCTCACGGGCTTGGTGGGGACCGCTCGGCGCACCTGCAAGCCGGGTTCAGCGTCACGCCCACGTCTCGGAACAGGTTGGCGGATGATATACAATACGACGATATGGATGCGTTAGCCGACGATGCTGCTCGGGTGGAGAGGATCAGGGAACGGATCGCTCGGTTTCCCAAGGTGCCCGGGGTCTATTTGATGAAGGACACCAAGGGGCGGGTGCTGTATGTCGGTAAGGCCAAGGACTTGCGGGCCAGGGTGTTGTCGTATTTTCGGGATTCGGCGGACCTGCTGAAGACCCGGGGGCCGGACATCGCCCGGATGGTCGCCCAGGTGGGGGATATCGACTTTCTGGAGTGCGAGACGGAAGTCGACGCCCTCTTGCAAGAGAACCGACTGATCAAGGACATCCAGCCGCCGCACAACGTCCAGTTCAAGGACGGCAAGACCTATCCCTATCTGGAGATCACCACCGGGGACGATTTTCCGGGGGTCTATGTGACCCGCACGCCGCGGCCCACGGGCAGCAAGCTCTATGGGCCGTTCATTTCGGTCACCGCCCTGCGCGACGCGGTCAACGCCCTGCAGAAGGTGTTCAAGTATCGCACCTGCGAGTTGGAGATTCGGGAAGACGACGACAAGCGGCGCTTCTTCCGACCCTGCCTGCTGTATGCGATCCGGCAGTGTACGGCGCCTTGCGCGGACAAGATCGGCCGGGCGGACTACCGGCGGGACATCGAGCGGCTGAAGCGGTTCATGGCCTCGAAGCGGAGCGTGGTGTTGCGGGAGATGGAGAAGGAGATGAAGGCCGCCGCGGAGGCCTTGCAGTTCGAGGAGGCCGCCCGGATTCGCGACCGGGTCAAGGCGATCCGCAAGCTGGCCCTGTCCGGCGATGCCACGGGGGATGTTCAGCCGGAGGCGTTTTACGTTGATCCGCGGAAGGGTCTGGAGCGGCTGACGGCGGTGCTGGAGTTGGAGCAGGTCCCGCGGATCATCGAGGGGATCGACATCGCCAACCTGCAGGGCGAGGAGTCGGTGGGGGCCCTGGTCTGCTTTATCGACGGCAAGCCGCTCAAGAGCGGCTACAAGCGTTTTCGCATCAAGACCGTCGAGGGCCAGGATGATTACGCGATGATCCGGGAGGTGGTGGCTCGGCGTTATCGGCATGCGGCGGAAGGCCAGGAGCTGTACCCGGATGTGATCCTGATCGACGGGGGGCTGGGTCAGTTGCACGCCGCTCTGGAGGCGTGCAGCGAGGCCTTGGTCAGGCCGCCGATGGTCGTGTCGCTGGCCAAGCGCGAGGAGGAACTCTATACCCAGGCCCGGCAGCGGCCGATGAGGTTGCCGCGGAATGACCCGGCCCTACGGCTGCTGCAGCAGGTCCGCGACGAGGCCCACCGGTTCGCCCAGCACTATCACCACATCTTGCGGACCCGGCGGCAGTTCGACGAGGACCTCAAGACCGGCCGGCGAGCCCCGCGGCGCAAGAAGAAGGCCCGGGGGACGGTGGGAGGCCCGACGGGGCCTCCGGAAAGTGGTGGATTACCCGATATGGGGTTTGATCCACATCCGCCCGACGAGGTGCAGGAGCATCCGCCGATCGATTGAGAGGGGGCTTCGGCGGAGATTGGTCTGGTCGGGGGCCGGCGTTGGCTTGGAGCGATTCGCGATGGCCGGTGCGAGATCGACATGGGATCTGGTGAGGGGCCGCTCCCCGAGGCTCGCGGCGCTGAACGTCCGCTGATACCGACACCGCTCCCTGGCGGTTGCGGCTTTGGACGTGGCAGGCGCTCGCCCCTCCCTGGCGGTCGCGGCTCTGATCATGGACCGGGCCGAGGACGGCCCGGCTCGCTTGAATGTTCGAGTCGGCAATTACAGAGCGCTAGCTGCCGAGCAGGTCGCCGATGAACTGGGCGGTGTCGTCCTCCAGGGTGCCGCCGTAGTTGGCGCAGGCGGGGTTGTCGGTGGGCAGGGGGGCGCCGAGCTTGACCCGTACGAAGGCGGCCGCGTCCGGCCCATTGACGATACCGTCGTCGTTTACATCACCCGGGATGGTGCACTGGGCGGCATCGGGCAGGGTGCTGAAGTTGGTCTCGACGGTGGGGGTCTCCACTAACTCCTGGTTGCGGGCCTTGACCCGGAAGGTGTACTCGGTATCGGTCGACAGGCCGGCGGCGGTCACGGTGGCGACCTGCACCCATCCGCTGTTGCCGACCGGAGTGCCGGTGGCGGTCTCCTCCCATTCGAAGTAAAGGCCCGACTGACCGACATCGAGGTTGGTGAAGGTCCCGGTGGCGGTGGCCTCGATGCTACCGGTGGTGATGGTCCCGGCAGCGAGGCCGGTGGGGGTCTGGATGTGGGTGGTCGCCGCGCCGGATTCCGAGTAGGTGCCTAGATTGCGTGCCGGGCAGGCACTGTCGCGCACGTTGACGGAGTAAGTATGGGCGGTGTTGGCCTCCAAGCCGTCGTCAAGGTAGGTGTTGGACTCCTGCCAACCGCTGCTGGCGCCGCCGGGACTGCCATCGTCCCAGTAGAAGAAGAAATACTCGAGCGGCAGCGAAGCATCGATGCCCTGGGTGGCGGTCATGGTCAGCGCCGAGGCGCTGGAGGGCGTCGGCGGAGTCTGCCAGGTCATCGGGGCGGGCTGCGGCGATGTGGTGTCCAACGGGTCGTGCTGGATGTCGGTAACCTTGAAGTCGTCGATCGCCGCTTCGATGGTTGAGGGTGAGCCCTCGTCCGAGGCGATGAATCGCAACATGATCTGGCTGGTGGGGGTGACGAAATCGGTGACCTCGAAGTCGTGGTAGACCCAGCCGCCGGAAGTGCCCGGGCCGGAGGGACCGACGGTTTCGACGCGCACCCAACTGGCGCCGTTGTTGTTGGAGATCTCTACCACGAAGCGATCTCCGTTGGGGGCCGAGCCGGTATCGTTGGAGAACCATCTGTAGTAGCCCACCGTGGCCCCGGTGACTCCATTGAGGTCGATGGTCGGCGACAGCAGGGTGGTCTTGCCTTCGTCGACGTCGTTGGTGTCGGGGTCGGCGCCGACCGATCCGTCGGTGACCCAGCAGTCGGTGCCCGGGTCGGCGGTGTGGTCGTCCTCCGGCTGAGCCGCAGTGCCGGTGGGATCAGCCCGCTCCCATAGACCAGAGGTGGCGTCGTCGCCCGGGTCCCCGACGGTCCAGCCGTTATTGGTTTCAAAATCATGCTCGATGAGGGTGGAGACTGTTCCGATCACCGAGGTGAAGGAGGCGGTGGGGGCGTTGTACGGGTCCGTCGGGGTGGTGGCGTCATCCGCTTCGGCACTGACGTACCAGCTGACGCAGGTCGCGGGGGGCAGCTCGGCCTCGTACAGATTGGGCGCAGACTCGGTCATGGAGACGGTCTGCCAGGAACCGTGATCCAGCTTGTAGTGCAGCTGGCCGGTGCCGGGGACGGGGTCGGCAGTAGTGGGGAGGACATCGACATTGAAGATGGTCGGCTGATCGGTGGATACCACGATCGGGCGGCCTCCGGGATACTCGAATCTGACGGCGTTGAAGGTGATGGCCGGGCAATCCATGTTGTGGTCGCCGAATCCGGCACAGATTTCCTGGGCGTGGGGGGTGCCGTTGTAGATGTCGGCGTCGTCATCGTCGAGGGTGAGAAAGTCGATGGTGATCTGGGGGGTAATCAAACCTCCGGTGTGCAGCAGCATGGCGTTAATGGCCAGACCCGAGAGAATATCGATATAAGTAGCCGGGTTGGTGGCCACCAGCTCGTTCCGCGTGCTCCACACGCAGCCGGAGATCAGAGTCCCGCAATTGTGGATTGGTCCGACGCAAGGATACTGCATGTTGTTGTCGGCGTTGCGCAGGGGGAGGGCGCAAGGGCCGAAGAACCCCAGGGCCACCCTGGAATCGTCGGCGATTAGCACGCTCATGACGTCACTCATGCCCTCGCCGTACTGATCCTGTCCGCTGCCGGCCACGTTGACCAGGTGGTGGCCGTATTCATGGTACACCACGCTGGAGAAGGCGGTGTTCGGATCATTGCCGCCGGAGAGGCAGAAGTTGATGGAGTTGCCGTTGTACCAGGCGTTGCCCGGGCAGTATCCGTCCTGTCGATTGACGAACACCGGGAAGGAGTTCGCTTCCATGGCGGGATACTCCGGGTTGTACACCAGGACGTAATCGCGAACGACATTGGCCTGGATATAGCCGTTGACCTCCGCTCTTTTCTCTTCAATCAGGTTGTTCTCGTTGTGGACGAAATCGGCGGGCCCGGGCGGGGAGAGGGTTTCGAACAGATAGCCGTCCGAGCCGTTGTAGTTGATCACTTTGAACCACTCGCCCCAGACGCGCGATTCCACGGTGACCGTGGAAGAGCCGGCGTTGGGAATGAGGAAGTCGCCGTTCTCATCGGCATGGGCGATGGTGCCGTCGATATTGACGCGGGCGTAGGCCATGGGGGTGGATAGCTCCTCCGAGCATTGGTCGGTGGCCATGCCTTCGGTGGCCATGCCGCTCACATTGCCGAACACGTCTTCCAGGATGATCAGGCTCTCGTCGTGCAGGATCTCGCCGGTCTGGAGATCGGCGATGAAGAGACGCTTTTCGATGGCCTCGGAGGACGAGTTACCGCTGTAGCCGATGAAGGAAAGTGCCGGGCGCGGCTGGACCTGCTCATCCTCCGCGCCGGCCCAGATGACCACCTGTGGCGGGGTGAAGGTGGACAGACCGGGCCAGCCGGCACCGGCGGCCTGGCGGGCCGCGGTGGTCTTGTCCTGCACGAATCCCGGCCTGGTCAGGTCGTTCCGCAAGGTCGGGCTCACTCGAAATCCCCCGAGGTCCCGCAGAGCGGAGCAGGCCAGTACCAGCGGAGAGCCCGGCTCGTTCCGCATCAACAAGCGGAGATCCGCCCGGAATACCGGTATTTCGTCCTGAAACTGCGAGTAATAGACCAGGGTGAATTTGTAGTCGCCGGTCTCGGGGTTATACATGACCGGCTGGGTGTGCCGACCGTCGTAGAGGAGGCTTACCGGCTGCAGGTCGTCGGGCTTCACCCCGAACACGCCGGCGTAGTTCAGACGAAACTGCTCCGCGGTGTCTCGGGGATCGGAACCCAGCCCGAAGGTCGGGCCGTAGACCCGGGTGATTCGGGAGCCCTGTCGGTAGAATCCGGCAGCGGGATGCTCCACCGCGAACCTCTCGGCGGCGGCGGCGGCGTCTTCTCCGGCGGGGACTTGTTGGGCGGGAGCGGCTGCCTCCGGGGTCGGGGCCAGGGCCGGCTGATCATTCGACGGCCGGTCGTGGTCGGCCCCATCCGGCAACGCGGCCGTGGCCAGAAACGTACAGACCAACACTCCTGCAAGGAGAAAACGAAGCTTCATCGCTGCCACTCCAGTCTAGGGGAAGAAGGACAAACTAAGGGCGGATCGAACATCAGGCATTCGGGTCACGCCATCTGGCGAGACCGAGTTCGATTCATGAGGTCGTGGCGACCGGGACCTGTTGTCCTGCCGTGCCCGGTGGTGACCAGGCATGGACCGCGATCCTCTCGCCACGCGCAGACGGACTCACCGCTACGGCTATTCCGATAGCTCCCACTCCAAGGGACGCAAGGGAAAACGTTCTTATATTATTGCCCAAGACGACCCGAAGGTCAAGGTTCGCCACCAATTGTCGTTATTGGCGGAACCGATTTGGCATGGACGCGCCCTCTCAGGTGCGTTGCGCCACTGGGAGCCGGACTGCCGTCCAAGCGGCATAGGCGCTGCGGTTTGACCTGGTTAGCATTCGCCACATGCCGGCATCAGCCATACCCGCCGTTGGCCCTTCGACCTCGGTTCTGGCCGCTGGGGTACTAGTGCCGGATCCGGCCGGGGTGCTGGCCATCCTCTTGGCCGTTCTGGCCGGGATTTTCTACCTGGCCTCCCACCCGGTTGCCGGGCGGTTATTCAAGGTCATTCCAGCCTTGGTATTCTGCTATTTCGTCCCCACGGCCCTGTCGACCGCCGAAATCATCCCGGTTAAGTCGGAACTGTATGAGTGGATCAAGCAGTTCGTGTTGCCGGCCTGTCTCTTGCTGCTGACCCTCTCGCTCGACGTCAAGGGCATCCTGCGGCTGGGGCCCAAGGCGGTGATCATGCTGCTGGCGGGGACGGCGGGGGTGGTGATCGGCGGGCCGATCGCCCTGGCCATCTGGCAGGGCCGGGTGGAGGAGGACGCATGGCGGCTGATGTCCTATCTGGCGGGGAGCTGGATCGGAGGCGGTGCCAATGCCGTGGCACTGCAGAAGACATTTGGGGCCAGTGACGCGGCGATCGGCCCGATCATCGTAGTCGATGTAGCGGTGGCCAACGTGTGGATGGGAGTGTTGCTCTACCTGGCCGGCCGCAAGGCAGGAGTGGACCGCTGGTTCGGTGGCGATACATCGGCCATCAAGGCTCTAGAGCGCAGGATGGAGAGCTTCCACCAGCGGGTGGTCAGGATTGCCTCGTTGGGGGACCTCCTGACCATCCTGGCCTTGGGCTTCGGCGCCGCGTGGTTGAGCCACCTGGTGGCCGGCAAGATGATGCAGAATTCGTTCATCGCCCGGCTTCAGGAGGAGGGCTTTCTGAATGCCTTCGGTTGGAAGATCGCCCTGGTGACCGCGGTGGGCGTGCTGCTGTCCTTCACCCGGGCCAGGTCCCTGGAGGGCGCCGGGGCCTCGAAGATCGGCAGCGTGATGATCTATCTGTTGGTGGCCTGCATCGGTGCCGGGGCCGACTTCCGTCGCTTATTTGATGGCGAGGCCGGCTACTACGTGGCCATCGGGGCGACCTGGATGCTGATTCACATCGTCATCCTGCTGAGCGTGGGTAAGCTGATCAAGGCCCCGTTCTTCTTCGTAGCCGTCGGCTCGCAGGCCAACATCGGCGGGGCGGCGTCGGCCCCGGTGGTCGCCGGGGCGTTCAATCCGGTCTTGGCTCCGGTGGGAGTGCTGCTGGCCATCGCCGGGTACGTGCTGGGCACCTACTGTGGCATTGTCTGCGTCCATCTCTGCCGGTGGGTGGTGGGGGGTGGGTAGGCAAGTGGCTGGGCTCCCCGTCGCACGCGACGGGGCTAAACAGCTTTCCGTCGCACGCTGCGGGGTTGGACAACTCCCCGTCGCACGCTACGGGGCTAAACAGCTTTCCGTCGCACGCTGCGGGGTTGGACAACTCCCCGTCGCACGCTACGGGGCTAAACAGCTTTCTGTCGTGCGCTGCGGGGCTGGACAACTCCCCGTCGCACGCGACGGGGCTGAATATCGACTGCGAGGGCGTGCTCGGTGGTGAATGAGCCGAGTCAGAACTCGAACAGCTCCGACACGCTGGTCTGCTCGTGAATGTTGCGGATGGCCTTGGCGAACAGGGGGGCGGCGGAGACCACTTTGACCTTCTCGGACAAGGGCTCGAAGCGATACTCCAGGCTGTCGGTGATGACCAGTTCCTTGATGGCGCTGGCGTCGATCCGCTTGCCCGAGCCTTTGGTGAAGACCCCGTGAGCCACGGCGGCGTAGATGTCCTTGGCGTTTTCCTTTTTCAGCCTATCCGCGGCGGCGATGAGGGTGCCGCCGGTGATGGTAAAGTCGTCCACGATCAGGGCATTCTTGCCGGCGACGTGGCCGATGATCCGGGTGACCACCGCCTCTTCTCGATGATCGCGGCGTGTTTTTTCGGCGATTACGGTCTTGGCCTCGAGGGCCCGGGCGTATCCCTTGGCCATCGGGGCGGCGCCGACGTCCGGGGCGACGATGACCCAATTGCCGGTGACTCTCTTCCTGAAGTGTCCGGCGATGGCCGGCAGGGCGTAGAGGTGGTCCACCGGCACGCGGAAGAACCCCTGAATCTGGGGGGTGTGGAGGTCCATGGTGACGATGCGGTCGACGCCGGCGGCCTCCAGGCAATCGGCACAGACTCGGGCCCGGATCGAGACCCGGGGCTCGTCTTTCTTGTCGCCCTTGCCGTAGCTGAAGAAGGGGATGACCGCGGTGACGCTGTTGGCCGAGGCCCGCTTGAAGGCGTCGATGTAGAACAGGATCTCCATGAAGTGGTCGTTGACCGGGTAGCTCAGCGACTGGACGAAGAATATGTCCTTGCCCCGGACGTTCTCGCCGACGCGCACGAAGGTGTTGCCTTCGGAGAAATGCCGGGCTTCGCACTGGCCGGGCTTGACCCCCAGCCACTTGCAGATCGCGGCAGTGAACTCCTGGCTGCCGGAGCCGGAGAAGATCAGCAGCTTGTCATTCCGAGGCATGATCGGTCCCTCTTCAGCTTCCTGCGGTGATTTATCAGCCGGGGGGGCATGATAGCGTGCCGCGGCCCGGACACCAATGGCCGGTCCGGTGGGGGCCGGCAGTTCTGGGCGTTAGCCGACTCCGAAGTCCGTATTTTTCCCGAGGATGTTGAGGTTGGGCTCGGCTTCGAGCCAGGCATACTCCTCGCGGAACCAGGCCTTGATCTGCTCGTCCATCAAGCCCTCGCTCAGGCGGTTTTCGGTGAATAGGTTGATGATGCCGTATTTGAACTTGCTCCGCAGCAAGTCGATGTCGCGGCGGATGATATCAGGGGTTTGGCCTTTGATGCCGATCATCAGGCAGATCGAGTCGGTGGCCGCGGCGACTTCGTCGGGGTCGGCCCAGTGCATGGACTTGTTGAGCAGGCCGTTGCGTAGCCGGTCGTCGAAGGTCTCGACTCCCAGGAACAGGTGGGTGGGGACCTCGAAGAAGTCGCGGGTCTTGTCGAAGTCCTTTCGATAAGCCCAGTAGGACTCGGTCCAGAACTCGCGGATATTCTTGGCCTTCATCAGATCACGGATCTGTCTCTGCACCACCGCAGGCAACTCCTGCACCGAGCCGCTGTTGATGACCTGCAGGCGGCCAAATTCCCCGGTGACCTGGGCCAGGGTCTGGTCGGCGACTTGGCGGATTCGTCCCTGGTCGGTGGTGTTGTCGTCGATGTAGTCGCAGAAAGAACACCGGCTCCATACGCAGGGTAAGCCCTTGAGCAGGACCACCTCGCGCGGGTGGTGGCCGGTGTACTTTGCATAGCGAATAAGACCCATACGGGCTATAGTAGGCGGGTTCCCGCGGATGAGCGAACCGGAAAGCTGCCCGGGGTCGGGGACCAGGCCACCGACCGGGTCTTGGACGGCCCGCGGATCCGGCGGCCTCAGACGGCAAGTGAAATGGACGTTGCAGATACAACCCAACTCGGCCTGACCGACTTCGTTGATCTGGCTACCTTGCAGTCCTTGCAGGATGGTTTTGCCCGGCTCACGGGCATCGCCACCAGCATCAGGGATCCGCAGGGCGGGGCGATAACCGGGTCGGCCGCCCAGCCGGAGTTCTGCACGTTGATGCAATCCAGCGCTTCCGGGGAGGCGGCCTGTGCAGCAGCCCACGCCGAGGCGGGACGGCTGGCCGGTGCCATTATGGAGCCATGCCGTTATGAATGCCATGCGGCCCTGAACCAATTCGTGGCCCCGATCCTGTTGGAGGGCCGACACCTGGGGACGATCATTCTCGGCGGGCATCCGGCGGGGACCCTCCAGCGCGCCCACCTCGAGGTCCTGGGGCAGAAACACGGCCTGGCCGTCGATGACCTGCAGGCCGCGGCGCGGGCCTTGGAGCCCTGGTCGGAAGAGGCGATCTCCTCCGCCACGCAGTTTGCCCAGCAGCTAGCCAGCACCATCGCCCGGCTGTGCTACCAGGCGTATGAGCTGCGGTGTCGGGTGGACGAGTTGGCCGCCCTGCACCAGGTCTCGTCGATGCTGGCCGGCCGGACGGAGCTGCAGGAGATCCTCGATACGGCAACCAAGTCGCTGGTGGCCACGATGGGCCTGCGGGCGGCAGGCTTGCGGCTGCTGGACGAGGACACTGGAGAGCTGAAGATGGCCTCGGTGGCCCACCTGCCGATGGACTACTGCGACACCGACCCGATCCTGCTCTCCCAGAGTCCGATCGATCAGGAGGCCCTGGAGTCGGGAAAGACAGTCTGCGTCGAAGATGTC
>CAZFMS010000138.1:0-10917 GCA_964520125.1 uncultured Planctomycetaceae bacterium | reverse complement strand
TCGAGCAGCTTCTTGCCGTTGAACGTGGTGGTAGTGATGATCCGATTGATCGCGTTGACCGCGTTGTCGATCTGGGACTGGTTGGCGGAGATCTCCGAGTCGCTCAGCCCGCCGGAGCTGGTGCTCTGGGCGGCCAAGGTCTCGATCTCCTTGAGCAGGCTCTCGACCTCGACCAAGGCGGAGTCGGCCACGCCCAGAATCGAGTTGGCCCGCAGCCCGTTGGTGATCGCGGCGTCGACGCCAACCAGTTCGGCATTCAGGCTCTGGACGGCGATGAGGCCGGCCGGGTTATCAGCCCCCTTGTTGATCTTGTGGCCGGTAGACAGCTTGAGCAACGCAGAGGTCTGGGCCTCCTGCGTCCGGCTAAGGATGTTCAGAAGTGTCAATGTGTTTGTGCTGGTTACTGTAAGCCCCATGACGTTCTTTCCCTTCCTGCTATTTGGCGACGATTTTCATGTCGAGCTACTACACCTAAGACAGCGGTCCTTAGGAGACCGATGCTGTTTTTCAGCATTGGCATCCTTGATTCGCCAAACTACAGGGGAAACCTAAGATATAACTTGCGGTCCGACAAACGGCCCTCGGGCCAACGCATGCCGCTCCAAAGTATTGGTGGGCAAGAAGTTACTACTGTCGGTCCTAGAGTATGTGGGGTCAGGCTTGGCCGCTTCACCAGTATTGGCAAAGCAGCGTCCGTTTTAGGGATCCAATTTGGCGGGCTGATTAGCGGCCGCGGCGGGAAGTGCTGGTGCCGACACAGCCTGGCCCGGGGAGAGTGATTCATCGTCCGGGGTTGGGGCGGGCCGGCTGGCGGCGCGCCGGCGGGCCTGGAGTTTGGCCAAAGCCTCATGAGGTATTGGCCCGATACGCCAGCCCCCCCCCTCCTTGGTTATGGCCAGGCGGCGCTGCTCGCTTTGGCGACCCTGGTTGGCGGCGTAGTCCTCCAGGTCGTATTCAACGAGCATGATGTATACCTGTTCTTCGAGGCCCAGGGAGAGCGGCAACTCCTCGATCGCGAGTATGCGGACTTGTTTGAGGGCGTGAAACATCGACTCGAATCGTCGGGCGACGATGGGGTCCCCTGCCCGGCTGCTGAGCATGAGCCGAAAATCTGCGTACTTGCCCTGGGTGCAGACCCGAGCGAACCGATCGAGAAATCGATTGAGCGAGAGGTCGTAGGTCCGCACTGACTCGGGAAAGTCGAACTCCGGCCTCTTGGCGGGATCAAGGACGACCGGTTCCGGGAACACCTCGTCGGGATCCAGGGCCCGGTCCTCGGCCAGCATCACCAGGACGACGGCCCCGACCATGACGGTGGCCAGGGCGACCAGTCCGGCCAACCCGATACGCCGGAGTGCAGGAATTATCCTCGAAGCACCCATGAGGGCAGTAGAATATCGGCATCAAGGGCTGATGAGTAGCCGGCCAGCCAAAACGGCCTCGGACCGCGAGGAGGGTCGGGTTCTGGCCTGGATGGCGCTGTCCAGGGCCGGAGAATACACAGGAGAGCGGTCCCAGGAGGGACTTGGTGGGCGGTCATGCTTGATTTGACGGATCGGCCTCCCCCGGACGGGTGAGCGTCTGCAGTTTTCGGCCGAGACCGGGCCGAGGACGGCCCGGCTCACTCAAGCCCCCGGCGCCGCCCACCAGGGGCGAGGCTACAGCGGAACGTAAATTGCTCTAACTGGCTTTATAATAGTACCTTAGGGCCATTAGCGGCGCATGGCCCGCTTGATATCTTGCTGGTCCTGCTTCTTTCTCTCGTCATGCCGCTTGTCGCCGTGCGTCTTTCCACGAGCCAGGGCGAGCTGGACCTTGACCAGGCCACGGCTGTTGAAATAGGCGCCCAGGGGGACCAAGGTCTGGCCACGAATCTGAACCTTGGACGCAAGCTTACGTATTTCCCGCCGATGTAATAGGAGCCTCCTGGGCCGCTTGGGATCGTGGTTGAAGCGGTTGCCCTGCTCGTAGGGCTGGATTTGGAAGTTATGGAGGGTTGCCTGGCCGGCTTCTATTCGGGCGTAGGCTTCAGTGATGCTGGCATTGCCTAGTCGCAAGCTCTTTACTTCGGTGCCCCGGAGTTCGATTCCGGCCTCGACTTTTTCGAGGATTTCGTAGTTGAAGCGTGCCTTTTTATTGGCCAGCCTGGGGGACTTGGGCTGTTTGGACGTATCTTTGGCCACGCCAGGATGTTACAGTGCACCTCGGTTGCCGGCAAATGGCCGAATAAGTGCGGCCGGCGGCTGGATCATACGGTATAATTAAGGGGTACAGATGGACGGTCAGGAAGCCAGCAACGGACGGTTGACGCGGCTTCGGGAGCGTCAACTTATCGAGATGGCCCAGGGTGGGTGCGGGGAGAGTGCGCACGCCCTGGTGTCGGCCCACCAGGAGCGATTGCATGCGTTCGTCTGGCGTATGGTCCGAGACCCCCACGACGCCGAGGAGGTCTGCCAGGACGCGTTTATGCGGGCGTTTCAGGCGCTGGGTAGTTTTGACTTTCGCTACCGTTTCAGCACTTGGCTGTTCACGATCGGGTATCGCCTGTGCCTGAACCTACTGCGGCGCCGTAGGGAGTATTCAGGTGATGTCGATTTCAACAACCTACCGGGCAAGGCCGGCAGGGTCCCAGGCCCGAGTGTGGCCGACGAAGTGGCCAATAGTGATGAAGCCCGACGACTGAAAGAGGTCATCTGGGATTCGGTTGATCGACTGACCCCCCAGCAGCGGGCGACGGTGCTGCTGTTTTATCGCGAGTCGCTGAGTTGTCAGGAGATCGGCGACATGCTGGGCATACCGGCGGCGACGGTGAAGAGCCATCTTCATCGAGCACGAAACCGGCTGCGTGAGACGCTGAGTTCGCAGTTGGTGGATGACTGGTCGGCAGTTCGTTTTGGGGTGGTGGGCGGGGCGGCCTAGCCCGTCTCCTCTGCATTGCGGTTCGAATGGAGCCGCCGAGAGATTCCGCCGGAGGCCGGCAGGCGGACCAGGAGTAAAGTGTCATGTTGATGACTTGTCGTCACGTTCGGCAGTTTCACGATGCCTATGTGGATGGAGAGTTATCGTCCAGCATGATGGCTGAGGTTCATGCCCACCTGTTGCAGTGCCCCGAGTGCCAGCGAGAGGTCGAGATGATTCGGGCCTGCGGCGCGGTGATCGCCAAGGACGTTTCGGAGCCGGTGCTGGATTCCGGTTTCGCCAGCCGAGTGGTGGCCAAGCTTCAAGAGGCGGGACCGC
Organism: uncultured Planctomycetaceae bacterium; assembly: GCA_964520125.1. Taxonomy (GTDB): domain Bacteria; phylum Planctomycetota; class Phycisphaerae; order UBA1845; family UTPLA1; genus JAFGQA01. The sequence continues at coordinate 7,680 of CAZFMS010000138.1, read as the reverse complement.
GGGGGGAGGCCAAGTTAGAGACGCGTCGGGCGCGGCGTCGGAGGTTGTGGGGGGTTTCGGTGAGCGCCGGGCTGCCGGCGGCGGCGGCGATGCTTTTCTTCGGCGTCTTGATCTGGCCGTCGGCCGAGACTGCGGTGTCGCCGAAGCTGGTGCTGGGCGAAACGGTGACCTCGGGGGTAAGCGAGGCGGTGAATCCCACGTTGGATGCGGTGGCCGACACCAGGCAGGCGGCCGAGCATCTCAACCGAGTCTTGATGATATCGGTGGGCGAGGCCGGCCAGGAGGTCGCGGAAGGGCTGGAGAGGGCTCAGCAGCTTCCGGCCACGGGCTGGCAGATTCTGCTGGAGCCGTTCAAGGGATTGCTGGAGCAGCCGCCATCGGATGGTGCCCCGAGCGACGACGATCAGGACGTTGTTCGATTCTAGGGCCCTCTCTCGGCCGACCGTCCCGGGCCAAGAAGAGACTCGCCGGGTTGGATCGGCGTGGTTTCAAGTCTGGTAGAGTATCCCCAAACCAGGACCAAGTTCATGAATATCGGCTATGAGGTTGTTGCCAGGGTGCTGGCAATGGTTTTGTGCTGCGCGTCGATCGCGTTTGGGCAGTTGAGCGGACCAGACCGGGAGACGGAGAACGACTGGCTGAAGATCGTTCCGGCAGATGCGGGTTTTTACGTTGAGCTGCGCGACCTGGCAGGAATCCGGCGTCAGTTCGGCGATTTGGGAATCTGGCGGACGGTCCGCGAGCTGAGCGAGAAGGACGCGGGCGGCTCGACGACTCGTCCGTGGCAGCGGAGAACGGAAGAGCTGCTGGGACTGAATGTGGAGGCCGCGATCAGCCTCCTGCTGGGCCGAAGGACGGCGTTGATTGCGGCCAGTTCGGCCCGGTGGCAGGACGGTGTGTTGCTGGCCCAGTTGTCGCGGCCGGCCGATCTGAGCCCGCTGCTACGGCGTTGGGGGGCGAAGCCGTGGCCGAATGAGGGACCGGTAAAGCGGTACTCGCTGAGCGGCGGGATTACGCTGGCGGTGCTGGATCGGACGCTGGTCTTGGGGCCGGCAGGTGATCTGGATGGCTTGTGGGGACGAACGGTGTTGCTGTTGTCCGGTCGGCGGGGCCCAACGCTGGCGGGCCGTTCCGAATTCGCCGGCCTGCGTTCCCGACTTACTCGGGAATACCCTGGATTGACCTATGCAGTGTGGCAGGAAGGCGATCCGACGGCGTTTCGGGGGTGCCGCCGGCTTCTCTTGGGGTTCTCGGTGGAACCGTGGGGAATCGCCTGCGAGCTTCGCGGCTTCCGGGAGAACACAGCAGCTGACGCCCCGCCGGTCAATCTCTCCGCGGTCGGGGCGCTGCCGCTGAACAGCGCGGCGGTATGGGCGGACAGCTTCGACTTTTCTTCATTGGGCGGGGATGAGGGGGCGGCGTGGAGCAAGGGGCAAGATCTACTTGTGCAGTTGCTGCTGGGAGGTTTTTCCGGCCCGGGTGACGGTTCGGCGGGGCTGCTGAGTCGGCTGGGACCGGGGTATGCGGTTGTGGTGGGGACGGCTCCATCGGCCTCCGCAGCCGGCTTCAAGATTCCGGCGGTGACGGCGATCATCGAGGCCCGGCAGGCGGAGGAACACGTCGAGCGGCTCGACGTTCTGCTCCGTTTCCTGGCCCAGGCGTTCGCGTTCGTGGCCGCACCGCAGGGCGAGCAGGCCCAGGAGATGCCGATCATCCGGACTAAGTGCGAGGAGGTGGAATTGCACCAACTGGAGATTGGGCCCCTGCTGGCCCGGCGGACCGGTCTGGAAATGCTGAATGGGATTCGACCATGCTGGACGGTGCTGGACGGTCGCCTGGTGGTTTCGACCTCGAGCGTCCATGTTGAAGAAATCGTCCGGGCGACCCGGGATAAGATCCCTCGGCTGGGTGGCGGTTCGGGCACCGGGGGACTGCTTCCGCAGACGACCGGGGACGAGGCGGTCGCCGAGTGGCTCTTTGTCAGGGGCGGGGCCGTATCCCGCATGGGTGCGAGCTGGTTGCACTTTCTGCGGCGCGAGCATCCCCAGACATTGAAGCAGCAGTGGTGGCAGAGGTGGGCGCTCGAGCGTCTGGAGCGGCAGGCACGTTTGGGCGTCGGATTGGAACAAGACAAGACCCACGGCCGACGAGCGGTAGTGCGGGAAGTTGAGCAAAATACCCCGGCGGCGGGACGGCTACTGGCCGGCGATGTGGTGGTCGGGGCGGCGGGTCGCAGCCTGACCAGCAGGCGTCCGGCCGAAGAGGTGGCGGCCCGGTACCGCACGCGGGGAGAGGCGCGGGAATTCGAGTTTGAGATCCTGCGTCAGGGGAAACCGATGACCGTGAAGATCCCCGTGCTTCCGGCAACGACCTTCGACTTGGGAGAATTCAACCCGGTGCGGGCGCTGCGGCAAATGATCATCCTCGCCCGCCGGGCCGAGACGGTGACGGTCTGGCGCTATGCGACGAGGCCGGATCGGTTTGATGCCCAGATCGTGATCCGCTGGGATCGGGCGGGGTGAAGGGGGGATTCTGCACCACAGAGCACGCGGAGAGCGCGGAGATTTCAGGTGTGGGGAGTTGGGGCGTTTCACTGATTGAATGTGGCACAGGCGTCTCGCCTGTGAACCACCGCCGAGACGACGGGGCCACAGCAGAATGGAGCAGGCGCCATCTCGGAACCGGCACAATAAACCGTGAACTGCTTTAGCGCACGGTCACGCATGCATTGATTCTCCAAATGGCGGGCGTCCGACGTGTTCGGCAGAGACCGGGCCGAGGACGGCCCGGCTCACCCAAGCCCTCAAGTCGCTGATGACAGGGCCCTAGAGCATGGGTGACCCGATCATGTCTGCGGGGATGGGCATCTGCAGCATCTTTAGAATCGTGGGGGCTATGTCGTAGAGCGTAGGGGTGTCGATTCGGCCGGTGGGGCCGGTGCCGTCGGGGGTGGCCAGGATGTACATGCCTTGCTGGGCATGGTTGGCGTCGTCCGGCCCGGTGTCGTTGCTGAAGGTGTAGATGCTGTCGTTGCCCACGGTGCCGACGGATCGCCAGTGGAGATCTCCGAAGATGACCACCAGATCCGGGGGCACTCGATTGACCTTCTGGTAGATGTCCTCCGGCTTGTAGACGCGGGTGCCGATGGGCCGGCCCTTATGGTCGGGCAGGGCCTCGAGCTTCTCGATCAGTTCGGCACGGAGGTTTTGATACTCGGCCTGGGGCACCACACCCTGGGGCTCGCGGCCAGCGACGTTGATGAAGCATCGGCCGTAGTAGCCGCCTTCGCCCCAGACTCGGGTCTTGGACCAATCGACCATCTGATAGTCGAATTTGGTCTGCCCGGTGACCGGCTCCTTGAGTACCAGGTAGCCTTCCTGGATCAGCCAGTCGTTGAAGCAGATGCCTCCGTCCATCCGTTTGGCGCCGTGATCGGAGACCACCAGGAAGGCGGTCCGGGAGGGATCGCAGGTCTGGATGAGTTCGCCGATTTGTCGATCGGTGTAGATATAGTAGTCCTTGATGGCCGACTCGAAAGGATTGCCGGCTTGGTAGCGATGGTGCTGGGTGTCGAAGAACTGCCAGAATCCGTGGTGGATTCGGTCGTGCCCCATCTCGACGGTCCAGAGCAGCTTCCAGGGCTCGTTGGTGACCAGGTGTTTGACCACCTTGACCCGACGATCGGTCATTTGGTAGATCTGTTCGAGCAGCCATTTCTTGTCGTCGGTGCGGAAACCCTTGACATCGACCATGTATTCGCCGACCAGTTCCTTGATGGTGTGTTTGAGGTCGGGGGGGCAGGTGAACTGCTTGAGGGGGTCCTCGGAGGTCATGGCGTCCTGGGGGTCGGGAGTCAGGAAGCAGGTGACCATTTTGCCGAGCATGGGCTTCATGATGGGGAAGGTGCCGGGAAAGCCCACGATGATGGAGTGATGGCCGGCGTCGCCGAGGATGTCCCAGATGCGCGGCTCCTTCACGGCGAAGGACATGGCGATGCTGAGTCCGTCGTAGGTGTGGTCCTTGCGGTTGCGAAAGCCGTAGATGCCGAGGGTGCCGGGATCTTTGGAGGAGGCCATGCAGCTCCAGGCCGGGACGGTGATGGGGGGCAAGGAGCTGGTTAGGTTTCCGTAACAACCGCGCCCGCGCAGGGCGGTAAGGTTAGGCAGGTCGTCGGCCCATTTGTCGAAGGCCAGGGAGGGCTCGGCACAATCCAGCCCGATGACGGCGACACGTTCTATGGCCACGTTTTGGCTCCCTCTGGTGCAAGACGGTCGAGTGATTGAGAGTAACAACACTACCCAGACCGACCATTTTTCCGCCGCGGCGATAACCAGCGCCGGCATAGGGCAGACTGAGCATGAATGGATAGTATTCTACCGGTGGCCGCGTGTCGACCGGCGCCCTCTCGGGCAGGGCATCGGCCCAGTTCGTAAACAGGCCGAGCGGGCCCTGGGGAGATCGGTCCGGGCGGGTGATGAGCTATCCTGGATGGGCCGCGCGATCGGCCGGGCCCCGGTTCTGGCGAGACAAGGAGTCGTTTTCAGGAGGAGACCCCGCTGAAGAACTTGCTGCGAAACCAATCGACTTCGGCCTGGAGGCCTCGGCGCGGCGTGGTCTGGGGATCATACCCCAAGAGACGGCGGGCCCGGTCGATGTTGGCCCGGGTGCGGATCTGATCCCCCCTTCTCGCGGGCCGGCGGGCGATGCGGGCCTTTCGCCCGAGGATCTGCTCGACTATTTCGATGCCTCGAACCGTTTTCATCTCCAAGTCCGAGCCCAGGTTGATGATCTCCCCGGGGACGCGATCGAGGTGGTCCAATACCGAGACCAGGCCGTCCACTATGTCTCCCACGAAGCTGAAGGAGCGCGAGTGTTCCTCGCTCCCCTCGAACATGGGAAACTCGCGGTCTTCGAAGATGCTGCGGATGAGCAGGGGGTAGAGCTTTTCGGGGCGTTCCCGGGGGCCGTAGACGGAGAATAGCCGAAGGGAGCAGCATGGGAGCCGACTCTGCCGATGGTAGGCCATCACCAACTGCTCGGCGGCGAGTTTGGTTACGCCGTAATAGGAGGTTGGTCTTGGCGGGGCATCCTCGGGTTCGGTGGCGTGGTCGCCGTAGATCGAGGAGGTGCTGCCGTTGATCAGGCATTTCAGACTCTGCGAGGAGCGGGCGGCTTCGAGGAGGCGGTGGGTGGCGGTGATGTTGTTGCGGACATAGGTGGGGAAAGCGGTGGCCTCGGAGATGCCCGGCTGGGCGGCCAGGTGGTAGATGATCTCGGTGGCGTCAAGGACCTCGGCCAAGTCGTCCACGGCCAGGTCCAGCCGGTGGAGCGCTACGCCGGCGGCGGCCAGGTCCTGAGCGTTCAGCTCCTTAAGGGCGGGATCATAGTAGTCGGTCAGGCAATCCAGGCCGATCACCTGGTGGCCGAGGGCGGCCAATCGTTCCGCCAGATGTGATCCAATGAACCCGGCAGCGCCGGTCACCAGCACGCGCATGATGTTCTCACCCTAAGCGGGACTGGGCGTCTTCTGCATAGCCGCCTGCCACGCTTGTTTCCGGCAGCCGGCCCGGCCTTGTGTCGATCACCTCTACGAGCACTGGCGGACAAGCCGCTAGTGGCACCCGTACGGACAAGCCGTCGGTGGCACCGGCGCACCCACTTGCTCTACCGCGATCTCATCCTATCGGGCGGGCAGTCCAGATCAAGCCGGACGCGGGGCGGCATCGAGGGCTGAGACGGCGCCGCGATGGACGGGAGGATTAGCGGGATGGAGTTGGCCAGCTCGAGGGGTCGGCCGCGCAGCAAGGTGTATGAACCGTTGGCATAGATGACCTCGGGCTCTGGCGGGGAGGGCTGGCCCCGCCGGGCAGGATCGGCGAGGCGCCCAGGAGTCGGGATCAGGAGGTACTGGGCACCTAGTTGGCCGGCCAATTCCCACAGCCCGGACAACTTGGCCTCCGCGGTGGTTGCGGAGACGGCCCGCGAGAAGCGCTGGTCAAGCTCATACCAACGCAGCAGGCGGCGATGGTCGCTGTAGCTCAAGGGACCGCCGTCTTTCCAGGTGTGGGCCACGCCGCGCAGGGCGTGGTAGCGGATAGAGAGCGGTCTGGGGAATTCCGGGGCCGGCAGGATGGTCGCCCCGGCAGGCACCTGGCGGCGGATGGCCTCCAGCATCTGGAAGTGGGGATCTCGGGCCAGGGACTCGGGGCCTACCTTGGCTTCGAGCCAATACCACGGGGGCTGGAGCATGGTGTGGAATTGGTGTCGGTAGGCCCACACGCCTACGGCCAGGCCGGCGATGGCGGCGAAGGCAGTTGCCGCCCGGGGATCGAGGCGCTTGCTGAACTCCACGAGAGGCCAGAGGCAGAGCAGCAGCATGATGGGAATCAAGAACCGGATGGTGCGGATCAAATCGACTTCCACCGGGAGCATTCTCAGGGCTCGGGCGACGGCATGCTCGGTGAGCGGGATGGCGACTCCCACGATTGCCAGGCCCGCGGCCCAGAGTCCGACGAAGGCGACGCATTTGCGGTCGGGGCGACGGAGGGCCAGGAGCAGGAGTGCTCCCACGAGGGCGCAGGGGATCAGGCCGTTGCGGGTCATCAGGCGGGCGTACTCGAGCAGGGCCGCCGGCAGGTCCATGTATCCCGACGTGTAGCGGTACTCCATGATGTGGAAGACCTGGTCGTAATCCTCGGTGGGTCCATGGGCGTGGCCGCCTAGGTAGTTCCAGAGGAATGGCGTGCACACAGCTAGGAAAGTCATGCCGATCAGGAACATGTAGCCAAGGCGTTTGGGGCGACGCCACGAGCAGGGCAAGTATACCCAGAAGGCCAGCCAGATGGCCAAGGCCCAGCCCGGAGCGCTGGGCGGATGGACATAGATGAGCAGGCCGACGGCGGCCAGCACGATCGGCCAGGCGGCCGGGCGGCGGCGCCAGTGATATGCGGCCGCCAGGATGAAGGGGAGGAGCGATTGAAAGCTCTGTCGGGGCAGGGCTTGGGTGCTCGTTCCCCAGTATTCCCCCAGATTCATCTGCACGGGCACGAGCATCAAGCAGGCCAGCAGGACCGCCCAGTACCGGCGGCCAAAGAGGACCCGGCCGAAGACGTAGAACCCCAGGGCCTGCAAGAAGAGGTGGGGACCGTAGAGGCAGGCGAAGAAAGAGGCGTAGTCCCCGGTGCGACCGGCCATCCAGCGGGCCAGGGGTACGTGGATGGTCAACTGGAAACCGAAGTTGCGGCGATCGCCCAGGAGGGGATCGTTCTGGAACAGCTCGGGGTGGTCCAGGGCGGCGGCATAACTTGCGTACTGGGCCACGTCGCCGCCGAGGAAAGGGAACGGGGACCTGGCCAGGGTGCGGGAGTAGTGGAATTGGAGGGCCAGGAGCAGGAAGCCGAGCACGACGAGGAGGTCGAAGGCGCTTACGGTCGGTACTTTGGGTCGGGGAGCGGGCGCTGCACGGATTACATGTCCGGCAGACGACTCATCGAGTGCGGGGGTCGCACACTTCATCGGGCAATCTCCGGAGCCTGTGGGGAGGTGGAAGCTCGTTCGGTCGAGAGGTTCCCCCGGCGAGACGCCGGGGCCACAGGTTTTTGGGCCACAGGTCTTGGACAACATCTCCCAGGCTGTCATCGGCCGAGAAACGGTGGATGTTGTGCACTGCCACAACGGGCC
>CAZFMS010000137.1:0-11014 GCA_964520125.1 uncultured Planctomycetaceae bacterium | reverse complement strand
TTTTTTAAAAGCTGTTTATGTGGAAATAATAACCTATGATTATGAAAATTATGCAAACGGAATATATTATCGGCATTGACGAAAGCGGGCGGAAGACCGCCACATCACGCAGCGGACTTCGCTGGTTTCGTCCTTGAGGGTGAAATACAGGTGTCCCCCGGCCGGCTCGGACAAGTTCGACAACTCTCCGACCACGTGGACATCGCCGGAGATCGCCTTGCGCAACGCCCCGCGGACCAACTTGGTCAACTGGGAGACGGTCAACATTGTCGGACCATCACCGCCGGACGAAGAAGAGAATAAACCCTCTCCGCCTTCCCAGGGCGGGACGCGGCTGGGATCGAAGGGCGGTCGGTCCGACGGAGCGGGGCCTTTGCTCACAAGGGCTCCTTCCAAAACCCGTATTCCCGGGCTTGGTCGGGATCGTCGCAGATCCGCTCGCCCTGCTGGACGAAGCCGCACTTGTGATACAGCTTGTGGGCGCGGGTTAGCTTCACGTCGCTCCAGGCCTGCATCCGCCGACAACCGCGGGATCGACCATACTCCATGGTCTTTTCCAGCAGGCGACGGCCCAGCCCCCGTCCGCGACAGGCCGGCAGCAGGTACATGCGATGCAGCTCGCACTGGTCAACCTCATGCACCGTGATGCCCATGCAGCCGATCACCTGATCCGCTTCCAGCAGGGCCCAGAACATGTCCCCGCGTTTTAGGTACCAGCGATCGATGTCGTACAGGTCGCGGTGATAACCGTCGGCCTCCCAGGTGAAGCCGTACTCGTCATACACGGTCCGCACCACGGCGATGATCTGGTCCTTGTACTGGGATTCGTAAGGCACGATCCGACACATTGGAATCGCCCCGCCGTTCGGTCAGCGCCGCGCTGCCGGAGCCTTTATTTCCCGGTCACTGGGGCCGGCCTCAATCGCCGGCCTCATGGGTCAGTCTCATGGACCGATCTCATGGACCTGTCTCATGGGCCAGCCTCATGGCGATGTTCCGGCAATGAGTCTTCCCCCGGCGCCTCCTGGTCCCCTGGTGGTGGTTCGGGCATACAGACGCGCTCGATGTGGCAGGCCCGTCCGGTCTCGCTATCGAGCTTCACCAAGATACCGCACAGTCTCACGTCGTCGGTGGCCACGTCAAAAGGGCTCGGCATGCCGGTGATCAGCGACTTCAAGACCCGATCCTTCAGCCGCCCCAAGACGCCGTCGTAGGGACCGGTCATCCCCAGATCGGTGATGTAGGCCGTCCCCTCGCTGAGGATCCCCTCATCGGCGGTGGGCACATGGGTATGGGTCCCGAAGACCACGCTGACCCGCCCGTTCAGGTGCCAGCCCATGGCGATCTTCTCGCTGGTGGCCTCGGCGTGCATGTCCACCACGATGATCTTGATCTCCTGGGGGATCTTCTTCAGGACGCGGTCGATCGCCCGAAACGGGCAATCACAGGGCGGGCGCATGAACAGGCGTCCCATCACCGAAACGACGGCCACCGCCGGCCCCCGCTCGGTCTGGTATATGGCGAACTCTCGCCCCGCTGCGGTTGAGGGATAGTTGGCCGGTCGCACGATGTTGTCGGACTGCTCCAGGACCGGCACCAATTCCTTTCGACGATAGATGTGGTCCCCCATGGTTATCAAGTTCACACCGTAGCGGAGGAACTTGGCGTACAGGCCCTCGGTCAGGCCGGAGCCGGCGGCGGCGTTCTCCAGATTGGCGATCACGCAATCTACGGCGTGTTCCTTGACCAACCGGGGCACGGCCTGAGAGAAGACCGACCGACCGGGCCGCCCGACCACGTCACCGATGCACAACAAGGTGATGTCCAAGTGCCCCTGCTTTCTAGCCGCGTTAGCGCGGAGTCCTGATCTTGGTCGGCAGTATAAGACCCCCGATCGGTCAAAGCAAAGTCGTTCCCCGGGCCCTGGCCAAGATCGTCCGCCCCGGGTACATTTCGTTTCCAGGAAACCCGGGAGGATGTCCATGATGACTCGATCGTTCGTCTTCGTATCTGTCGCCTGCCTGGCGGTGCTGGCTTGCTGGGGATGCCAACCGGCCGGCTACGTGATCAGCACCGACACTACCACAGAGGCCGACTGGCCCGCCGCCGAGGCGGCCATGATCTCCAACGTCCGTCAACTGACTGATCAGGAGATGGGGCTCACCAAGGGTGGCGAGGCCTACTTCTCTCCCGACCTGGGCATGATCATCTTCCAGGCTTGGCCCGCAGGCGAGAGCGAATACCAGATGTACACCCTGGAGATCAATCCGGACGGCACTGCCCGCCGCGACGCTCTGCGGTTGGTCAGCCCGGGCGGTGGGGCCTGCACCTGCGGATTCTTCAAGCCGGACGGCAGCGGCATCCTGTACGGCTCGACCTACCTCAACCCCGACATGCCCAATCCCGCCGCCAGCGCCTACGACCGCAAAGGTGGGCGTTATGTCTGGAAGATGCCCGGCGGCATGGACCTCATCGAAGCCGGAATCGACGGCTCTGATCCCCGCCAACTGACCAACGTACCGGGCTACGACGCGGAGTGCGCCTACAGCCCCTCCGGACAGTCCATCGTATTCTCCAGCGACCGCGACGGTGACCCGGACCTCTACATCATCAACGCCGACGGCTCGGAAGTGCGGCAACTCACCGATAAGGCCGGCTACGACGGCGGCCCGTTCTTCTCACCCGGCGGCCAGCGGATCATCTTCCGCTCCGACCGCAACCTGGACGACCACCTCCAGCTCTTTGTCATCAACACCGACGGCACCGGCGAGCGGCAGCTCACCCAGCACGGATCGGTCGTCAATTGGGCACCCTTCTGGCACCCCAACGGCAGTTCGATCGTCTATACGACCAGCATTCACGGCCACTTCAACTATGAGGTCTATCTGCTGAACATCGACACCGGTAAGCACCAGCGGGTCACTCACAGCCCGCGGTTCGACGGCCTGCCGGTCTTCAGCCCCAACGGCAAGTGGATGATGTGGACCAGCCAGCGCGGCTCTTCCGGCATGAGCCAGGTCTTCATGGCCGACTTTCACTTGCCGGGGGGTTTCTGAGGAGCAGTGTCAGTACGGTGGCCCAAGCCTCTGGCCGGCGCGCGGGCCCGCCGTCCCCTTCCAGGGCGGGGGACTGACGATCTCTGCTAACCCGGCGGGGTGACGAATGGGGGATAGACGCGCTCAGTAATCGTAGGCCGCCACGGAATCGTAGTTGGCCTGGTACTCGCTGTTGTCCGGGTACAAGTGAAGGGCCTCTTTGAAATCCACCACCGCCTGGATCGGTTGCTCCTTGTCCATGTAATCCAGCCCCCGGGTATTGTACCCCTCGGCCAGCTTCGACTTGATCGCATCGTTGGAGACGTCCACCCGGTAGCCTCTGAGATAGGTCTCGATGGCCCGGTCGAATTGCCGTTGGGCCAACAGCTCGTCTCCACGCAGGCCATAGGTGTCGATCAGGGCGCTCTTGTAGGTCTCGTTGTTGGAGTACAGATCATAGGCCCGTTGGTAGGCCCCGATAGCGCTCTCGTATTTTTCCTCCGCCAGGAACTGGTCGCCCAGGGTTTCGCGGGTCTCGGCTAGTTTGCGTTTGTAGGCGGTGTTGTCGCGGTCGAGATCATAGGCCGCCTGAAAGGCCAACGCCTCTTCATCGAGGTCTCGGCCGGCGGCGATGCTCTGCCGCTCCATACGCAGGCCGACGTCAAAGGCCCCCCCCGCTATGACCTTGCGGAGACTCTCCGAACCCGCGCCGCCCAAGGTCCTGGCCGCGGCGCTGTAGTTGGTGATCGCCCCGCGCAAGTCGCCGAAGCGGCGGGCGTTCTCCGCCTTGGCCAGGTACCCCTCGGCAAGTCCTTCGCGAACCTCCATGCTGGCGGGGTCCAGGTCCTTGGCCCGCTTGAAGTTGGTCACCGCCCGGGAGGCATCGCCCTGCTCGAGCAGTTTTCGACCGATGCCCACGAAGGCCAGGGCCTTGGCCGATCGGGTAAAGACATCGCTTCCGGAAAGCTGGGCGGCGACTTCGAGAGTCGCCAGGGCCTCATCAAACTTACCCAGCCCCACTTGCACGCGCCCCAACAAGCGGCGGAACTGGGGGGCGTTGGGCAGGGCCTCGACCAGCTCCTCCGCGGTGTTCTCGATCCGCCTCAGCTCATCTTGATTGGAGATTCCGATGGCCTGGGCGAAGTAAGACTGGGCGTTGAGAATGTCCTTCTTGGCCAGCAGGCTTTCGGCGAGCAGTATCTTGGTCTCGGCATCCTGGGGCCGACGATCTGCAAGGCGAAGGAGAAGGCTGATGCCTCGCCCCAGGGTGGTGCCGTGGCGGACCAGTTGCGAGGCTTGCTCGAAGACGAAATCATCATCCCGGCTCAAGATCCGGGCGTCGTCGGCATCGTCCCCGTAACCCCGGTCCGGGGCCAGAAAATCCGCCCGGCGGTAGAGCTTCTCGGCCTCTTGGTGATTACCCTCGGTCAGTTCGATCAAACCCAAGGCATGAACGGCGGCGCCGTTGTTACGGTTCTTCTGCACAATATCGTCCAGGACGCCTCGGGCTTTGCCCAACGACCCGTCTTCGATGAACTTGAACGCCACCTCAAGAGCTTTCCTCTCTTGCTCGGTCAGTTGCTGCGACGGACGGGAGAGGTTCGCGTTGGCCTGCCCCATGGTCATGCCGGAGAGGGCCAACTGGGCGAGGAAACCCTGCGAAGCGAGCTGCGAGTAGGTGTCGTCATTCGACGAGCCCGATCCACCCAGGAGTAGTATCCCGGCCGGGCCAAACGAAGAAGATCCCGTCCCGTAGGCCGCCGAACCGGTCGTCGGGGAGAGGAGGGAAGTCATTAGCCCGATCTGCGGTGTGTTGGGTGTTATCTCCATGCTCACAGCCTTTGCCGCTACCTGCTGATCGGGCTCGGCGGACGTCACTACCGTTGGCTGACGCACCGCCCTGCGCCTACAGTATTCAATCCATTTGCGGAGATGGCCATGCGCCTGGCGTCCCCCCAGGTGGTCCCGATAATGATCTCCGCACCAATACTGGCGCACGATACTATCGGGTACTCGGTCGATGCGCTGAAGCTCCCCGACCCCGCCATCCGTTGGCCGGCCGGCGGCGCAGGTTCGACGCTGGGGGCTCCTATAAACAGGCCGGACCAAGCCGGGCCACCCCGGTCGGTCCGGACCGTCGTATCGGTCCCTACCAGGCGGCCAACTCGCCGACGATCTCTTCCACCAGATCCTTGACCGTCACCAGACCCACGTAGCGTCCGGCCGTATCCACCACGATGGCCATACGGCGATGCTCGCGCTGCAGAATGGACAGCGCTTCGATGACCGGCTGATCGGGGGTCAGCTCGACCGGCGGACGCATCTGTTGGGGAATCGAAACGTCACCCGGCGAGATCAGAAGATCAAGCAGATGGATGACTCCCACGATCCGCCGGCGGTCGCCGCGATAGACCGGCATGCGGGAAAACCGGGTCTGGCGGATGGTCCTCTCTACATCGGCGGCAGTGGCCGTTTCGCGAAGCGTGACCGTCCGCGATCGGGGCACCATCACCGACCCGACCCGGACAGACTGCAGCAGGTGAATCCGCTCAAGTATCGAGGCCTGGGTCCGGCTCAAGGCCCCCGCGGCGGCGCCTTCCCGCAACATCTGGTACATCCCCATTCTGGAGTGCAGGGCCGATCCCATCGCGGGCTGACGATGCAGCCGACGCATCACCAGGTCGGAGGTCCATCTTTGCAGGGCGATCAAGCCGGTAGTGCGAAAGGCCCGATGGGCGACACCGAGTAATGAAGAAGTCCGCAGCATGAAGCGATCGGCCTGGCGCTGGAAGACGTTTTTGGGCACGATTTCGCCGAAAATGAACACGATCGGCGTCAATACCAGGGTGGTGTACAACTCGGCCAGGTGCTCACGCCGAACAGCGGACTCATCGGAAAGAGTGGTGAGGAAGACCGCCGTCAAGCAGGCCGGAGCCAGGTAGTTGGCGATGTTGGTGCCCAGCAAGGTGGTGAACAGCAGGCCGGACTGGTCATGCAGGAGCCTCTGCAATCGAACGGCAGCTCGGCTCTTCTCGTGGGCCGCCAGCCGCAAACGTAGTCGGTTGACACAATAGAGGCCGGTCTCGCTGCCGCTGAAGAATCCCGATATGGCCACGAAGACGGCGCAAAGGACCAGTCCCGCGGGAATCTGCCATTGGGAGAAGGCGGCGCTCATGCGGATGGGCCTCCCCGTCCGCCGATCTGCCCGCCGTCAGGGACCGGCGCGACCTCGAGGAGGCGTCGCAGGTCGGGGTTCTCCTCGGCCGGTTTGCTCAGGGTCAGCCGGGCCTGAAGGATTCGGCGTCCTTTCATCCCCACCACGGTCAAACTCGCGTGGCCGATGGTCACCTGATCCCCCTCGCGAGGAAGCCGGTCGAGTGCCGCGGCAATCAGGCCGCCGACGGTGTGGAAGCGCGATTCTTCGGCCGGCAAGCTGAAGGCCCGATAGAAATCGTCCGCGTCCAGGCCGGCATCGAGCAGGAAGGTGAGGTCATCGATGCGCCGCAGGCTGGGCAGAACCTCGGTGTCGTCGGGGGCGTGCAACTCGCCCACAATGGCCTCGACCACGTCCTCCAGGGCCACGATGCCGGCCAGGCCGCCATACTCGTCGACCACCAGGGCCAGCTTGGAGCCGGTCTGGCGAAAATGCTGCAGGAGGGCCTCGACGCTGGCCTGCTCGGGTATGAAACGGACCCGCCGGACCAGGTCGCCAAGCGGGCGCTCGGGATTCAACAGGCATTCCTTGGCCAGTATGACCCCGCAGACATTGTCGACGTTGCCCTGGTACACCGGGATCCGCAACAGCCGGCTGGTCCCGATCAACTCGAGAAGCTCAGCCCGCTCATGGGCCAGGTCGAAGGCGACCACGTCCACCCGTGGGACCATCAGCTCACTGACCCGCGTATCGGCCAACTCCATGACTTGATGAAGCAGGGTGTTTTCCCGTTCGTCGATCAGCCCCTCGGTACTGCAGAGGTTTACCAACTGCTGCAATTCGTCGGCCCGGACGGTCGATTCAACCCCCGGCCCACCGCCCAGGATTCGGGTCAGCGGTTCGACGAGAGTTGTGCCTAATACCCACCGCACCGGCCAGGTCACTTTCTGCAAGAACCGAATCGGGGCCGCGACCAACGGGGCCAGACGCTCGCTCATCGCATAGGCGACGAGCTTGGGCACAATCTCGGCCCCGAAGAGGACGGCCAAGAAGCCGAGGACGCCCCAAAGCACGGTCCACAGCGGCTTCCCCCCACCCAGGCGGCCTACGGTAACGGCCAGCATCGAGTAGAGCAGGATGTTGACCGCGATGTTGACCAGCAGGACGGTGGACAAGAGGGCGTCGGGCTTTTCCCGCAGGTCCAGGACCAACTGGGCCACCCGGCGGGGCGATTGGCGAAAGCGGCTCAACTGCTGGCGGGTCAAGGCGAACAAGGCGGTCTCGCTGGCGGAGATCAGGCCGCTGAGCATGACCAGGAGGCAGATGGTCAGTAGGTGGGGAAGGCTGTCGAGAAGGACTTGAAGATTCATGTTGCCGGACCAGCGATGGTGATTCTACGACCGGCCGGCAACAATGTCGATCGACCGATTCCCCGGCCGCCGACCGGGCGTTCTGAGCCCAGCAGGCTGCTGATGGACGGGCTGCTGCGGCAAGCCGGGATCGGCCGGCACGTGTTTGGCAAATTGCATCCCCTGGTCATCGGGCGTACGCCTCACCTTGAGGGTATGATATCCCGCCCGCACAACAAAGGGATAGCTCTTGCACCTGGAGGTAACACATTACTTGCTGCTTATCCCCCTCGGTCTTCTGGCCGGGGGCAGCGGCGGCCTGTTGGGCATCGGCGGCTCCCTGGTGATGATCCCCGGGATGATCCTGCTGTTCCAGGACCAACTTCAAGGGCCCAACCAGGATCCCCAGCACCTCTTCCAGGCCACGGCCATGATAGTCAATTTCTTTGTCGTCGCCCCGGCCGTCATCCGCCATTGGCAGGCCCGGGCAACGCTCCGGCCGATCGTTCGCTGGACCATACCCAGCGCCATCGTCGGGGCCTTGCTGGGCGTGCTGGTCAGCGAGCTTCCGGTCTTCAGGGCCGCCGGCCAGGGCTTCCTCCAGATCGGCTTCTCGGTATTCCTGCTCTATGTGATCGGATACAACCTGTGGAAGCTCAGGGCCGGCAAGCCGGGCTCCCGGGAAGATCGCCTCCCCGCCGCCCGGCTGCCCAAGCTGCTGACCGTGTCCCTGGTCGGCCTGCCGACGGGGCTGTTGGGCGGACTGTTGGGCATCGGTGGCGGCCTGGTCGCCGTGCCAGCCCAGCAGCTCGTCTTGCGCATTCCCTTACGCAACGCCATCGCCAACTCGGCGGCCACCATCCTCTGGTCCAGCATCATCGGGGCGGCGCTGAAGAACTATCACTTGCCCCAACACGGGTTCAACATCTCCCAATCACTGCTGCTGGCGGCCTGCCTGATCCCCACGGCGATGATCGGCTCCTGGTTCACCGCCGCCCGGGTCCACCGCTGGCCCGTCGGTGTCATCCGCGTGGCATTCATTGTGCTCCTGTCCTACTGTGCCGGCCGGGTATTACTGGCGGGCTGGGAGCAAGTGCAACTCTGAACACCCTGGAGCATTTCACGAATAGATGTAGCGTCGGGGCTTGTCCCCGGCGCCGCTGAATGTTGCGGGTGCCCCGCCCCTTCCAGGGATGGGGAACCGACCCAAAGACGGAGTGCATAGTGGGGGATTACTCGGCCGGGCGACGAAGGCATTACCCTTCTGCGTTCTCTCGGGATTGAAGGGCCTATTGCCCCGACGGTGATTCAGGAGGCCGATTCCCGACGGGCGAACCTGATTGCCTGTCGGACCCAGTCCAGGCAGGGTGCCGGGGCCAGGCCGTAGTTGCAGAAGCCCACCCCCGCGTAGCCGTCCTGGGCGGCCCGATGGGTGGCCGCCACCAGGGCCGGGCCGTCCGCAAGCCGCGGCGGGCAACAGGCCAGGCCCAAGTCAATCCGGCCGGGCGTGCCCGTCGCCTGCACCAGGCGGTCGACCCGTTGGGACCAGGCCGGCGAGCCGTAATCCGCGGCGGTGGCCACGAACCCGTCACAGTGCTCTGCCAAACTCGCGATGTCGGCACCGCTGAAGCAGGCCGTTGAATCCCCATGAACCAGCAGGCGAACCTTGGTCTGCCGCCGCAGGCTGGCCAGCAGCGAGGTGACCGCCGCACAGCGCATCTTGAAGTAGGAAGCCAAGTGCTCGTCGGTCTCCAGGGCTTCCTCGATGGACGAGTACGCCGGCGGCTCCAGGCGGAACATCCAGTCCATACACGCCCTGACCGAGGCGACCACCGATTCCACTTCGATCCCCGCTCCTTCGGCCCGCTGTCGACATGACGGGCAGAAGCACCACCACAGCAAGACCCGCTCGACCGGGCCCGGGGCGAACCCAGCCTTGTAAGGTCGGCGATGATAGGGCCCATCCCCGAAATTGGCGGCCTGCAACTCGATCGCCTCCAGCGGATAGTTGCTCGACAAGTCCTCAACCAGGGCGGCCAGGTACTGGCGAACCTCCGGATTCGCCGGGCATAGCCAAACGCCCATCGGATTTCCGAACACATCCACACACGCAGCCAGTGGATGCTTGGCCGCCAGCACGCTGTTGTGGCAGCAGACCGTCCACGCCCGGAGCCCGATCTTCTCCTTCTGGGCCGCCCGGGCAATCTTGTCCAAGGGGTTTCGAGACTTCATCCACCCCGCCGCCGGGGGCCGAATCCGCGTGTTGGTATAGAGCTTGCCGTCGGGCTGGAAATGCGCCGCCGCGTCGTGGACAAACCTCTGCTGCCCCGCGGGGGCCCGCGGTCGAAACTGCTGGACACCGTGGAAGGTCGTGGCCACCGATACGGCGTCGGTGCCGATGTCACCCGCCATCCGGGCCAGCGCCGCCTCGGTACCTTCGGCCTCCAAGTCCCATGGATAGCACCAGAAAAACGCCTGTTTCATTGCACGCTTCCTCCGCTGGGCCCGACTCGGGCATTCTACGCCAGATCCGCAGATCCGTCAGGCACTCTCCGCCCGCCGGCACGATGTAGTCTGGGAAGCACGGGCGGGTTAGTCGGCGTTGGTCCGATCCCGGGGGGCAACATCTGGAAAGACCTCGAGGTGGTCCTCAACCTCGACCGGCGACAGGGTGAACACGCGGTAGAGGCAGTAGCAGGCCAAGGTCACCACGGCCCCCACGGAGAGGATCATCACCGTCCATCCTGCCGGGGTCATCGTCGATCCTCCAACGGTTGGACGGGATGCGCGGGGATGTCGTCATCCACGTTGTTGTACCGACCCTGGGCCGTCCAGCGCTTGCCGGCGAAGTGAATCAGCAGCCCCAGAGATGCCATGACCGCGCCGATGAGCAGCACCGAGTAGAGGGCCACCGGCTTGGCGATCACCGACTTGGCATAGCCCGGCACGTCGTAGATGCAGAAGAGAATGAAGATGACCGCCAGGTAGATGGGCGACACGTATTTCAGCATGAGCTGGACGAACCAGGGAATGCGCATGTGGGCCCCAAGGTGGGCTTCGAGGTGGCCTCGGTGAATGCCGAAGACCCAGCCGTAGACGAACGTCTGCACCATGGCCAGCACGAAGATCAGGACGTTGCCCACCCAGAAGTCCATGGTGTCCATGGCCAGCACACCCTTGGAGAACCACAGCACGAAGCCGCAACCCGTCACCGCCACCACCCCGAGGAAGGCCACCGAGGCGTGGCGCTTGAGATTGAAGCCCTCCTCCAGGAAGGCGATTACCGGTTGCAGCATCGACAGGTTGCTGGTGACCGCCGCTAGAAAGAGCATGAAGAACCAAAGGAAGCCGAAGAAGCGCCCGGCGGGCATGGCCGCGAAGACATTGGGCAGGGTGTTAAACCCCAGGCCGAACGTGCTGAACGACCCGATCGCCCCGCCCAGGAAGATGAAGGCCGCCGGCAGGGTGATCAGCCC
>CAZFMS010000136.1:0-11032 GCA_964520125.1 uncultured Planctomycetaceae bacterium | reverse complement strand
TTGTGGGCCTCGTCGGTGACTATCTCGGTGACTAGGCATTCGCAGTGCCGGGCGCCCATGGTGTTGATGGCCCCGGCGGTCCCGGCGTCGTTGCCGATGGTCATCTGGGGGTGGACGTCCTTGCGGCCAACGATGCGGGCCAGCAAGGCCGGGGCGATGCAGATGGCCCCGATCGGCTTGCGGGCGGCGAGCACGTCGCCGGTTAGTCGTTCGACGTGCGGGTCCACCTTGCAGTCCGGTCCGTCGGCGGCGAAGGTGCACAGGTTCTTGGCGGCCCCGAATCCGCCGGGGAAGATCAGGCCGTCGATGTCGTCGGCCTGGAGGTCGGCGATGTTGCGAATCTCGCAGCGGGCGATGCGGGCGGACTCGACCAGGACGTTGCGGGGCTGGTCGCCGGGGGCCTGCTTCAGGTGATCCATCACGCCGGCCTGGGGGATGTCCGGGGCGCAGCAGACGGCCTGGGCCCCGGCCTGATCCAGGGCCAATAGGGTGCATACCGCTTCGTGAATCTCGGCCCCGTCGAGGAAGCCGCAGCCGCTTAGACATACCGCTATTTTCTTCATTGTGTTACCTCCTGGGTTGAGGATGAAGGGCCTATCAATCCTGGCGAGCCGTTGGGTGGCAGGCGGGTCATCGGGCACCACCGCGGCCCGGCCTGGTCGAGCCCTGGAACACCCAGACTATCAAGTCGCGACCCTCAATCAACCGATCCTCTCGGCTCTTGGATGTTCAGAAGTGCAACTCTACCACATCTTTGTCGGCCAGGACATGGGTGTGGTGCACTTGTTGGCCGTCGTGGACGTTGCTGCCCCAGACGCGGGCGCTGGCCAGCTTGCCGGCTAATTCGCGGTGGACCAGGGAGGCCATGTCGTGCACGGTGCCCCCTTTGGGGAGGATGAACGGTTCGGCGCGGTCCGCCGGCTTGCCGGGCTTCTTGGGATAGACCCGGATGACGTGCAACAAATTGTATAGGGCGGCCAGGAGGTCCGGGAGGCCGGCCCCGGTCTCGGCGGAGACGGGCAGCATATCGAGATCGCCGCCGCACAATTCCTGGAGGCCTTCGAAGTTGTCGGCCGCACCCGGGGTGTCGCACTTGTTGGCGGCGAGCAGGCCGGGCGTGGGCAGCTCGGGTGTCTTGGGTGTCTCGGGTTTCTTGGTTGTCTCGGTTGTCTCGGGTGTCTTGGGCGTCTCTTGGTGTTGCTCAACTGCTGGGCGGGGCCGGGAGACCAGCCGCATGCCGCGCTCACCCATCAGAGCGACGGGCTGCTCGAACTGGTCCAGCAGATCGATGGCCGAAAGATCGACCACCAGGAGGATGATGTCGGCCGAGCGATAGGTTCCGATCATCCCCGGTTGGGCCTGGCCGTCGAGGATGGGGGGCATATCGACCAGTTGGATGGGGGCATCCTCGTGGTAGGCCATGCCGGGGGTGGCGGCATGGGTGGAGAAAGGGAAGCTGGCGACCTCGACCTTGGCCCCGGTCAGGGCCCGGACGATGGCGCTCTTGCCCACGTTGGGAGCGCCCAAGAGAACGACCTGCCCGGCGCCTTGTCTGGGCACGGTGAACAGATCGCGATGTCCGTGGCCGCTACGACGGGGCTGCTGGGCTTCCTGGCGGGCGACCTTGATCTTCTGCTTGAGTTGAGACTGGAGCTTCTCGCTGGCCTTGTGCTTGGGGACCAGGCGGAGCATCTCTTCCAGCCCTTGGAGCTTCTCCTCGGGGGTGGTGGCGGCGCGATAGCGACCCTCGGCCTTGGTGTATTCGGGTGACTGATTGACGGACATGGGGTCTTCCTCATGGTGCCGACCACCGATATGATAACGCCTTGGGAGGATTCAGGCTCGCGGGGCGGTCGCCCGGCAGCCGGAAATCCTCACTTATTATTTCGAGGGAACCAAACGGAGCAAGGCACAGAGGCATGGGCGAGCGACCTGGCCCGTTCTGGTGTATTCCGGGCGAAGGGCCGGGGCCGGCGTCCTCTATATGGTGGGAACACAGGCGAGACGCCTGTGCCACGGATGCCTGAGCCACAGGTGCCCGGGGCCCAGACACCTGTGCCGCAGAGGGTATTCTGCCAGGCTCCGGCCTGTGAGAGTCTGAATGATGCAACCGGATAGTTCGACCGATCTCCTAGTTGACGACTCGCCGGGCGCGAGTCGCACCAGCACGGCCCTGATCCTGGTCGCCGCTCTGGCCCTTCTGGGAAACTGTCTGCTGAACTCGCCGTCGGCTTTCTCGGCGGCGCACGAGACTGACACCTCGCTGCTCAAGCCGGTAGTTACCGCCTTGGCCCTGGGGGGGGCGTTCCCCACTGCCCGGGGGGTCGAGCTTCACAGTCTGATCTTCTACACCGGTGCCGCGGTGTTGGCACTGATAGCCGCCATCCGCCTGGCATCATCCACTTATCGCCCCCGGCTCTCGGGTAACGACCTTCTGGATCTGCGTCGCCGGGCGGCCAGTCCCTATTTCTGGTGGTGCCTGTTGCTGTTGGTCAGTGTGCTGAGTTCTTATTTCTCGCACGCCCCGGAGGTGTGCAAGGGGCAAACCGTGATTCGGTTCCTGCACTTGGCCTGGTGGTGGCCGCTGGCGGCCCTGGTTGTTCCGCAGCATGGCCGCAGGCTGGCGACGCTGCTGTTGACCGTACTGGGCCTGACGGCGGCGTTGGGTGTTTGGTACTACTTGGCGCGCAATGCCCCGGGGACCAGGCTGCGGCATCCGATCGGGAACGAACTATGGCTGGCGGCCTGTTTGCTGCCCGGCCTTTTCGTGGCCTTCGGCCTGCTGATCGGGCGCCTGCGGAGCCCATCAGCGGGCAACGCTGAAGGCGGCGGGCAGGGCGGCGCCTCGGTCGGGGCTTGGCCTATGGTTCGGTTGGCCGCCTTGGCGGTGGCGGTTTGCACGATTATCGCGGCACTCTACTTTGCACGATCGCGTTCGGCCCTGGTGGGTCTGGCCGCAGGGGCATTTGCCTTTATCGCCCTCTCCTTGACCAAGACGGTGCGACGGATAGTGGTGCTGGTCGCCCTGCTCCTGGCCCTCGGCGCCGCGGTGTGGATTCAGGACCTCCGCAGCGAAGGCGTGATGGGTCGGCGGGCACATTCCATCCGGGCCCGTTTGAACCACGAATGGCCCTATGCTTTGACCCTATTCTTCAGCAAACCGGTGGCCGGCAACGGCGATGGGGCCTATGCCCTGCGCGCCGGACAGTTCGGGCGCGAGGATCAACTCGACGATCCCGCGGTGATGGCCTTTGACGAGCGGAGTTGGATCGGCCACGCCCACAACGAGTATCTCCAACTCCTGGCCGACCTGGGGGTCGTGGGGGCCTTGGCCTTCGTAGCGGCCTTGGTGCTGACCATCTACCGGGCCCTGCAATTCTGTGACCGCACGCGCGATGATCGCGAGGCCTTCTCCAACCGGTGGCTGGTCATCGGTCTGGCCGGAGCCCTGATCGCCTTGGCCTTCGAGGAAGGCAGCTCGATGGCCTTTCGAGAACCGGGCTTACCCCCCATCTTCCTGACGGTCTGGGCGGCACTCTGGGTCCTGGTACGCGGTCAACAGCGGGCCCCGGAGCCCAAGTCCGAGGACCGGCGCCTGGGCAACCTCACCCTGCGTCTGGGTGGCGTGGGGGTAGGCGTGTGTGCGGTGATCCTCGGGTACTTCGGCGTACAGGACTGGCGGGCGGCCCGGGCCATCTATGAAACCGACCTGAGCCTGAGGGCGGGGGACTATACGCAGGCCATGACGCTGGGCGACTTCGCCGCGGGCAACCTGCTCGATCCATTCAGGAACATCATCGCCCAACGCCAAGCAGTCTTGGCGCGCTCCGGCGAGTTCGCCCGGCGGTTGGCCGACTCCAAACTGCCGCCCACCAACGAGGACCTGGCCTTTGCCCAGAATGCCCTGGGCCGCCTGACCCAATTGGACGACGCGGCCCCGCGCTTTCTGGGGTCGGCCCGCCTGCGGGCGGAACTCTCGCGGAATCTCGCCTCCGCCCACCGGCGACGCGGCGAGTCCGGCCTGGAGCGCGAGGCCTTACGGGACGCCCTGCAGGCCTTGCAGCAACATCAAGCCGACGAACCGTTTCGGATAGACGTGGTGGAGCTGCTCTGGCTGGCCAAACGCGATGGTCACAGCGTGGAGCGGTTGGAGTGGCTGCGCTGCCTCTTGCGCGGCGGGGGAGCGGACCAGCGTTTCATGCGCATGTTCCGCGAGCTGCTGGACCGGGCGGATTTCGTGATGGTGGTGAACGACCTGTTCAACGTGGCCATCGAGGATCAGGAGCAACCTCCCGACAAGTGGATGGACCCCCTCTCCCCAGAGACGTTCCGGATCGCGGCCCTGTCCAAGGCTCTGACCGGCGAACTGGAGGAGGCCACGAGTCTGGCCCGCACCGCGGTCACCATGTACCAGGAAGCCGGCCCCCGTCTCTTCGCCGCTCACGCCGCGGCCCTGAACGAGATGGTGGGGTATGACTTCAGGTCAAGCCCTACGGCCCGCACCGAGGACAACCTGATTCTCCTGGCCGAGGCCCAGACCATTCTCTCGTCCCCGGCCGAAGCGGACCAAGCCCTGCCGGGGGCCCTGGGTCAAACCCGGCTTCAACTTCTCCTGGGTGCCGGACGCGAGGAGGAAGCCCAGGAGCAGCTCGCCAAGCTCGATCCGCAAGGTGTTGTGTCGGCGGAACAGCTGGCCGAATCCTACGCAGGCCTGGCGGCGCTCTTCGCCAACCGCCCCCAACACCTCAACCGGGCCATCAACTGGGCGCAGCAGGCAATTCGACTGGCCCCGGATCAGCCGCATGCCCACGGTGTACTCGTCCGCCTCTTGCTGCACCGGGCGGCGCTTGATCAAGACGCCACGGCTGCCGGGCGGTTTCACGACCAAGCCCTGGAGTCCGCCAGGCGATTCCTGGAGCTGCTGCCGGATCGGCAGGCCGGCCTGAAGTACTTGGGTAACTTGCAGGCCCAGTATCCGGCAAGCCCGATGTGGGCCGAGTTGCGGCGGCTGTATCCCCAGCTTCCCGCCCCCCCGCCGGCCGAGCCGCCGGTCCAATCGGAGGACGCCGACGTCCTGCCGGCCCCCGCCGGCCCCACCGTGCCCGGCGAGGGAACCAGGGATTAGAGAATCTCACCCTTGCGTTTAGCACCGAAGAGCCGCGGGCTTCAGTCATCGCGTTGGAGGCTGCTCAAAGCCTTGGTCCGTGGCTGATGCTCCGGCCTGGCGCATCGGGCCGCGGCCCGGCTCTCGGCGGAACCGGGAGAGTGGTTCGAGCCAGGGGACTCTCGGGGCCTCGCCAAGATGCCAGTCGTCCAAATCCGGGATGCTGGGGGCGATTTCCGGGAGGAGCGAGTCGCCTCCTTCGTCCCGGGCGAACCTCAGACGCAGGGCCCGGCCAAAGTGCCCGCCGCCGATCTCGATCTCCAAAGCCCCTTCTCGAACGGCGCCGTGCAGCCCGAAAGCAGGCATCCAGAATCTCGCCAGGAAACGCCGCAGCACCGACACCTGGCCGTCTCTCCGCACGAACCGGGCCCGATATCGGCCGCGCCGCGTCGTCCAGATGATCAGCAGGTTGCCCTGCTCGTTGACCCAGCGGCCGGCAAACTCGGAATCCATGGTTGATCCCTGACCGGTCGGGTGGGGGGCATCATTGACCCCAGATGGTGAAACTAACCCCCGGCTCCAATGTCGCCACGTCGCCACCTGAGGAAGTTGCGCACTCCGTGTATTCCCATCACCGAGTATCCGGCCACCCCCGCCACCACCAGGAGCACCGTGGCCCAAGTGGGAAAGGCCTCGTGCTCGTCCTGCACGATTATCAGCAAGATCAGCAAGCAGACGGTGAAGATCACGAAGGCATTGTTCCCCCGGATCGCCGCGTGGCGGGTCCGCCTCTCCAGGGACGACCAAGAAAAGGCGGCCACGAAATAGACCACCAGGGCGTACCAAAGCAGGGCCGTCGCCAGCGGGACCAAGAAGACCAGGTGGGCCGCGGCGACGGGCAGCAGGCCGCCGGGAAAGGCCCCCAGGCTCAGGATGACGGCCCACTTGGGTTCTAACGGCGGCTTGGCAGGACTCATGCGCTGCACCCGAGAATCGTGTCGTGGCGCGGGCGACTTCCCCAGGTTCGACGCGCTCGGAAAGGTCGGCACTGCCACATTGTGCAAGAGTTCAACAAATGGATCAATGACCCCTCTTACGCCCGTGTCCGAGACCGCCGGGACCAGGCAGCGCCCAGAGAGAACGTAGGCGGTGCCGTGGATTGAACGCATCGGGGAGCCGGCGGGCATGGTGGGGGCTGGGTGACACCCGCTTTTCGTTGCGGATTGTCCTTGCTCTCTGACTTGGCGTGTGGTATAATGGGAATGGTCCGATAGCCGTTTGGGGGGGGCATCGGACTTGGAGGGAAGGCGCGGTGAAGCACTCATCGAATCTGATTTATGCAATCATTCTGCCAGTGGCACTGGCGGCCGGGCCGGTGCGGGCGTCGCCGATTGGACTGCCCGACCTGCTGGTGGCCAGCGCCGCCAGCGATGAAGTCCTGCGCTACGACGGAGACACCGGGGCCTTCGTGGGCGTCTTCGCCAGCGGCGGGGGGCTATGGGTTCCGGAGGGCCTGCTATTCACCCCCGAGCCGACAACGGGCATGCTGGTCTTTGTTGCCGCCATCTTGGCGCTAAGCAGGCGGAAGCGGGTCCCGCGTTAGGAAGCCTGCCGGGGGGCTTGTCGCGGGCCTGCGGGGGCCATGGACCTGCCGGGGGCGTTGACCTGGCGGAGCGGGGGGCGGGGCGCTATCATTGGGCTGACTTGGCAAGACGGAGATTGACGCGGTGGTCGAAGCGGGTACGTTTTCAACGCAGCTGGTGGGTAGCATCTGGCAGGTTGTCTCGCACAACTGGGCCCTGTTCTCCATCGTGCTGACCGTCCTGCTGCTGGTGGTTATTCCGGCGCTGATCCTGGCCAAGTACGTTCGCATCTGTCTGAACATCATCCGGGATCTGGTGCCGCCGCTTTTCAGGACGCGGACCGGGTTCGAGCCGATCCTCGGCATGGAGCATAATTTCTACGCCACCGACGGCGTGCGCCTGCGGGGGACGTTGCTGCGAACGACGGCCCACGAACCCCGCGGCTTGATCATCTTCGCTCCGGAGTTCAAGAGCGATCGGCTGAGTTGTGCCCGGTATTGCCGGCCGCTGATTGCCGGGGGATACGACGTGTTTTCCATCGACTTCCGCGGTCACGGGGAGTCGGCCGAGGAAGAGGGCTACACCCCCAGGCAATGGGCCAGCGATCGCGAATTAGCCGACATGCTGGGGGCCATCTCCTTCTCCGAGCACTGGCTGGCAGAACAGGGTCGCCCGATCGAGCTGGGTCTATTCGGCATCTCGCGGGGGGCCGGAGCGGCGATACTGGCCAGCACCGAATCCGCATCGGTCAAGGCCATCGTGACCGACAGTGCCTTCTCGCCCGACTGCACGCTGGAACATCTGATGAAGAAGTGGGCCAAGATCTTCGCCAGGGTTCGCTTCGTTTACGAAAACCATCCGCCGGAGTTTTGGCGATTCCTGCGGTGGTGCGTGTTCCTGACCTGTCGAGTGAAGCTGAAGTGCAGCTATCCGTCGGTGAGGAAGGCCCTGACCCGGATGGTCCCCCGGCCGATGCTGTTCATTCACGGCGAGCGCGACAGCTACATTGCCGTCGAGCAATCCCGGCTGCTCTATGCCCTCAGCGCCCAGCCGAAGTACTTGTGGATCGTCCCCGCGGCGAAACACAACTCCTCGGTCGATATTCGTCCCGCCCGCTACGCCCGCTGCACGGTCGAGTTCTTCGATCGCTACCTGGCCGGGCGCGACGATCCGCACAACATGTACAAGGACGACCGCTTCGCGGAAATCGCCCAGGGCCCGCTAGAGGCCGACTTCGAAACCGTCCCCCATACCGCTGAACGGGACCGCGGCAGCGAGCGCCTCCGGTCCGGGGTTGGCCTCGAATCCGCGGCGGACCGTCCATCCGACAATTAGAACCGTCCAGCCGAATGAGCCGTGGGGTGAACGGAGACAACCTGGCCAATGTCCCGAAGATCACTGCTCGATTTCCTCAAGGCCAAGGCGGCCACGCTGCACTCCGGCAGGATCACCCGGCGATTCTTCAAGGCCGTCGAGCAAGCCACCGTTACCCAGGACCGGCTGCGGGCGGAGATCTTGCGGACTCATGCCCCGAGCGCATTCGGCCGGGAGCATCACTTCGGCCGGGTTCGAGACTACCCTGGTTTCGCAGCCAACGTGCCGATCCGCACTTACGCCGACTTGGCCCCGTACATCGACCGCGTCCGCCACGGAGAGGTCGGGGCCTTGTTCCATCCGGGGGAGCGAATCCTCATGTTCGCCCTGACCAGCGGGACCACGGCCGAGCCGAAGTACATCCCCATCACCCCGCGAGTCCTGGCCGATTGCCGTAGCGGCTGGAACGTCTGGGGCCTGGCCGCGGTGCTGGACCATCCCGGTTGCCTCCTGCGCCACATAGTTCAGGTCACCAGTCCCATGAACGACCACCCGGCACCTTCGGGGGTGGCCTGCGGAGCCATCACCGGGCTGTTGGCGGCGACCCAAAAGAGACTCGTCCGGCAGTACTACACATCTCCGCTGGCCGTCGCCGGGATCAGGGACTCGACGGCCAAGTACTACACCATCATGCGGTTGGCGATCCCGAAGGACGTGGCCTGGGCGGTCACCGCCAATCCCTCGACGTTGTTGCTGCTGGCCAGGACCGCCGACCGGCACCGCGAGCAGATCATCCGCGACATCCACGACGGGACGCTTTGGGCGGGAATGTCGGTTGAGGATGACATCCGCGCGGCACTGGCCCCGTTGTTGAAGCCCGATCCGTCTTGTGCCCAACGGTTGGAAGCGATCGTGGGCGACCACGGAGCCCTGTATCCCCGACACTACTGGCGGCTCGGCTTTCTGGCTCACTGGACGGGAGGCACCATGGGCCTCTACCTACCCCAGTTTCCCGAGTATTACGGCGACGTGCCTTCGCGGGACATCGGCCTGGTGGCTAGCGAGGGCCGGATGTCCATTCCCTTGGCCGACGGGACCGCCGGCGGGGTTCTCGCGGTAACCAGCCAGTTCTTCGAGTTTGTTCCCGCCGCCGAGTATGGCACGCCGAAGCCCACCGTCCTCCGCAGCCATGAGGTGCAAAGCGGCGAGGAGTATTTCCTGCTGCTGACCAACCACGGCGGGCTGTACCGCTATGACATCGGGGATCGGGTCCGGGTCACCGGCCGGGTCGGTCAGGCCCCGGTCATCGAATTCATGAGCCGTGACGCCCACACTTCTTCCCTGGCCGGGGAGAAGCTGACCGAAGACCAAGTGGTCATGGCCATGCGGCGGGTCTGCGGGGGCCGGGAAGCGGTGGTCGATTTCATCCTGTCCCCCCACTGGTCCCGGGTGCCGCGGTATCGCCTGTACGTCGAGGCCCCGGCGGTCCGGACCATCCCCGACGCCGCCGGCCGGCTGGATGCCGCGTTGAGCGAGATCAGTGTGGAGTATGCCTCGAAGCGCCAGACCTTGCGGCTGGAGGCGGTGGAGTTAGCCGAGTTGCCGGTGGGATTCCTAGCCGAGCGGGATCGCGGACTTCGCCGGCAACGATCTCGAACCTCCGAGCAATTCAAGCACCAGTATCTGCTGCCCAAGCCCGGTCTCGATACCGACCTGGCGGAGAAGAGGGTGGATGCAACTTTGTCAGGGGCCCCCGGCGCACCGCGAGCAGGAAAGTAGGATCGTAATCCTGTTCCCCTTCACGGTCGGATGACGGGAGTGTAACGCTCGGGCCAGGTGGTGGCCCCGCTGTGGTCGGTGTAGCGGGTATCGATGTAGCGGTACTCGGAGTGGCCGTCCATGAAGCCCATGGAATACTTGGAGAACTTGCGGTGCCAGCCCACGCCCAAGACCTGCAGCGGGCTCTCTCCCTGAGAACCGTCTCGCGGCTTGGCGTCCATGGTATAAGAGTTCATCGTGTTTTCCATGAAGACGATGAACTGAGCCGCCGCCCCCCCGACCTTCAGCCGCAGCATCTCGCCGCCGTGTAGGCTATAGACGGAAATGTTGCCATAGTCCCTCATGCCGTCCCATCTGGCGTCCTCATACCAGTACCAGTTGATCGGATAGCTGTTGCCGTACAGCATCCAGGATGAAAACCGATCTTCGGTGACCGGGATGGTCAGCGAGCCGACCCCCGGCGTGGTGTTGGACTTGTCGGAGGGGCAGACGTAGGACTTGACGATCGTCCGGCCGGCAATGCCCGGGGCGATGTACTTGGAGAACGGACGCACCTCCGTGGGATAGGTGTTCCAATCGGCATTGGAATACCCCGAACCGGTGCGCGAAGCCTGGAACCCGCCGTAGACGAACTCCGACACGACGTTGGTGTTCCACGAACCATAGGACCAGCCCAAGTGCCAGGGCAGTGATGACCGGCCCTCGTCGTTTATGTACATGTCGGCGGTCGCCGAGATGGTCTTCAGATTGGACAGGCATTTGGAGACACTGGCGTTCTCCTTGGCCGCGCTGAGCGCCGGCAGCAGCATCGAGACCAACGTAGCAATGATGGCGATCACCACCAGCAACTCGATCAGCGTGAAGCCGCGACCGACCGGGCCGGCGGCGGCACGACTATGACTCTGCGCGATGGTCATATTACGACTCCCACCAGGACCTCACGATACACCTACATCATAACCACCTGCACGCCGCGATGCACGCCAATAGGGAAGTTGCCCGCCTCACGGAGGGGGCGAAACTCCGGACCCCAGGCGGTCCGAACCGCGCGATCAACGACTATGTGTGTCTGCCGGATGGTCACGCCTGATTCGACGATGGTCGGGCTGCTCCAGGCGGAGATTCGAGATCGAGGCCAGTGTCCCGCCGGCCGACGAAGAACGGCAGCTCGAGGAAACTAACCCGCATCAGAATGGAATGACCCCCGGGGTGTACTTGTCAGGCCAGGTGGTGGCCCCCGAGTGATCCGTGT
>CAZFMS010000135.1:0-11102 GCA_964520125.1 uncultured Planctomycetaceae bacterium | reverse complement strand
TGACGTTGACGTTGACCTGGTTGATGCCCTCGAGGTGGTACTCGACCGGGTCCTCGACGGTGAGGACCTTGATCTCCTCGGAGACGATGCCGCGCAGGGCGGCGTAGAGCGTGGTGGTCTTGCCGGAGCCGGTCGGGCCGGTGACCAGGAGGATGCCGTGGGGTTGGCTGATCACCTTCTCGAAGATCTGGAGCATATCGACGTCGAAGCCGAGCTGCTCCAGGGAGAGCAGAATCGACTGTTTGTCGAGGATACGCATGACCACGCCTTCGCCGTGGATCATGGGGATGATGCTGACCCGCAGGTCGATCTGCCGCCCGTGGACGGCGATCTTGAAGCTGCCGTCCTGGGGCACCCGTCGTTCGGCGATGTTGAGGTTGGAGAGGATCTTGATGCGGCTGATGATGGCCGCCTGGAGCTGGCGGATCTGCGGGGGCACGTTGGTGTTGCGGAGGAGGCCGTCGACGCGATAGCGAATACTGAGGTCGTCTTCGTAGGGTTCGATGTGTACGTCGCTGGCCCGTTCGTTGATGGCCTCGAGGAGGATCTCGTTGACCAGTTTGATGACGCTGGCGTCCTGGGCCATCTCGGCGAGGTCGCCCGCGGATTCGCGCACGTCGCTGACCACTTGCACGTCGTCGTCGTCGTCGATCAACTGGCTGACCGTGTCGCCGCCGACGCCGAAGTGCTTCTTGATGATCTCGTTGATCTCGCTCTCTTTGGCCAGGACCGGCTTGACTTCCAAACCGCAGATCATCCGCAGTTCGTCAAAGGCGTAGATCTGGAACGGATCGGGGGTGGCCACCCGAAGCGAGCCGTTATCCTGGTCCAGGGGGATGAGCTTGGATCGATGAACCAGCTTGGAGGGCATCTTTCGGAGGAGCCCCACGTCGACCGGGGCGTTGGGATCGGAAAGATCGACGACCTCGAAGTGATAGAGTTCTCCCAGGGCTTGCAGGACGGCGGTTTCACTGCAGAACCCCAACCTGACCAGGACATGGTCCAGTCGATCAGTGGGGCCGCACTGATTATTGGCCTCCGCCAATTGCTCGGCGGTGACGGTCTCTTTCTCCAGGAGGATGTCGCCGAGATTCACGACTTTACTCCGACTACCTGCCAATCAACGTCCGTCCATTCTCGCCCGGGGCGGCCCGGAGAATCAGCCTCCCGGGCCTCCGAGGCCGGGCGACCGGCAAGCCGACGCCGGACCACAGCCGGCGATTCTACGGGCCGACCGGGTTTCTTCCAACCGCCCGCCAGGACCCTGGAACGGCGGCGCGCAATTCCGCCGCCCAATCGCTCCGGTTCGCCTCTCTTGTACCCCCAGCATCTATGTCGGTTGCGGCAACTCGAGGGGCCAGATCCCAGGTGGGCGACGATCGGGAGATCGTCGGGGATGGGGATGGAGAACCCGAGAAGGCCCCGGCCAAGCAGGCTTGTCTCGGCCCCTGTGCCCCGGCCCCCGGGGGCGGTGGTCAGGTTTCCCGAGCGATTATCGGCGGCCTCCCGGACGGACGAGTACTCCGGGGGTTGGCTGGACGAGGGCGGCACCGGGCCTGGTCGCACAAATGCCGGGGTGATGGCTGTCGGTTTACCCCAGTTAGGGGTGAGCCACATATCGGTCTATCAGTTGTCGTCTCCAGGGTAGTGAGGGAACACCGACGAGGTGCAGATCTCGGCCGACCGACGCGGGCCGCCGGTGGACGCGGCTCTTGCCCCGACTGACCAACGACCCCGGACCTGCATCTACCGGCGGACCACGCGGCACCCGGTCCACGCCGCAAGCGACTCACCGGGTCGCGATGATTGACGTTCGTTTCATGGGGCATCTGGCTGAGCGGGCTCGGTGCGAGAAACGGGGTTTCGGTGCCCGAAGCGGCTGGGGTAGGCCACCAGCCGGCCGGCCACCGGCCACCAGCAGCCGAGGAGGTCGACATACAGGGGCCCGTTCGTTAAGCTACAGGGAGATATCGGAATCGTGGCACAAGGAAGTGGGCCGAAGGGGGGCAAAGGGAGTAGGTGTGCACCCCGGCGGGACGTCACAGTTGGAGGGATGGGACCTCGAGGGCTGGGTCAGCCCGCGCCGAGCACTCTCGCCCGGATGGGCTTGGTATTAGAGTGCCTCCAGCCAGGTATTCCCCTAAGGTAGCTTCTTCTCCCCTCGAGATTCTCCATTCGGCCGCCATGCGGCCAAGATCGTGGTTCCAGGTGGCGAGTCGACGGTCCTTGGGACAGAGAAAAGGAGTGTATGTGATGAAGCGTCTCACCCTAGTTCTGGGAGCCGCCCTGTGGGCGTCCCTGGCCTTTTCGGCAGGGGCCGAAGACGGCAGTAGGAGCGTTGGCCAGGGCTTTCAAGCGGCCGCTGATCGATTCGTGCAGGATCATCCGGAGGTGGGCTTCTACAAGCGTGGTTCCCGGATCACTCGGCTCTATGGCTCGGCGTTCGGTTTCGGGGCCGATGCCCTGGACACGGCGGAGCAGTTTCGCAGCCGCTACGCCGGGGTTCTGGGGGTCGCCGCGGAGGACTTGGAACCGGTCAGCCACTTGTACGATAGCCGGCACACTCAGCCGGTGATGTACGATCGCCGGACGGGTGAACCCAAGTTTACCCTGGTCTATTACTCTCAGTACAAGCAGGGGCTTCCGGTGTTCCGGGCCGAACTCCGGCTGTTGGTCCGCAATGAAGGGGGCTATCCACTAGTCTTGGCGGCCGCGAACCTGCGTGACCTGGGCGAGTTCAGCGTGAGTACGGCCGAGTACAACGCCCAGGCGGGCCGGCGGGCGGCCATCGACCGCATCCCCAGCCTGATCAACTTCACCGATCCCGAGGTGGTGATCTGGGCCGGCGTCAAGGAGATGGAGGTCGTTCCAGCGGTGGCCCTGACCTTCATCGCCGACAACTACGGACCCGCGCTTGCCTCCATGCCCCAGAGGTGGTTGTTTGTCACCGAGGCGGCCACCGGCAAGATCTTGTACGAGGAAAACCAGATCCACGTGCTCGACGTGGGCGGCAGGGTGCAGGGCTTCGCCACCGAAGGGGTCGGGGCGGACATCTGCGAGATTGACTCCTTGATGAGCTTGCCCCATGCCCGGGTGAACATTGGCGCCACGGTGGCCTATACGGATGAGAACGGTGACTTCGTGATCCCCAATGGAGGCACCTCCCAGGTCACGGTTCAATCGGAGCTGCGGGGCCAGTGGGTCCGGGTCTGGAACCAGGAAGGCGCGGAAGCGGTGCGCTCCAAGACCGTCATCCCGCCGGGCCCGGCCAATTTCATCCACAATGACCCGAACGAAATCTCGAGCGGCGAATACACCCGGGCCGAGGTCAACGGCTACCTCGGAACCAACGTGGTGCGCAGCTTTACGTTGCTCTACAACCCGGATTACCCGAACCTCCAACAGAACGAGTTCCCGGTGTACGTCAATGAGCAACCCGGGGTGGGCTACTGCCCGGGCAACGCCTGGTGGGACGGTGTTTCGACCACCTTCTGCCAGGCTGGCAGCGGCTACCCCAACATGGCCTTCTCGTCGGTCGTCTACCACGAGTACGGCCATCACCTGGTCGGCATGGCCGGCAGCGGGCAGGGGGCCTACGGTGAGGGGATGGGCGATGTAATGAGCGTACTGGTCCTCGACGATCCGAGGATCGGGCTCGGTTTCTTCGGCAGTTGCACAGGTTCCCTGCGCACGGCCGACAACGATTGTCAGTACCTGGAGAGTGGCTGCTCGACCTGTGGCAGCGAGTCTCATGATTGCGGCCGGCTACTCGCCGGCTGCGTCTGGAGCACGCGCAACGAGCTGGTCATCACCGAGCCGGACAACTACATCGACGTCCTGGCCAATCTGGCGGTCAACTCGATACTGGTGCACACCGGCTCGTCGATCGACCCGAGCATCACCATTGACTACCTGACGCTGGACGACGACGACGGCAACCTCCTGAACGGCACCCCCCACTACCCCGAGATCAACGCCGGCTTCGGGGCCCATGGCATGCCCGGCCCGGAATTGCAGAGCATCCAGTTCGTCTATCCCGGGGGCCTTCCGGAGATGATCACCCCCAACGAGCCCGCCGTATTCGCGGTGCACGTGGAGCCGGTCGCCGGGATTCCGGTCGCCGGCAGCGGACAGCTCCACTACTCAGTGGGCGGGGGCCCCTACGTGGACGTAGCCATGGATGAGCCGGTGGCCAACGAGTACCTGGCCACCTTGCCG
Organism: uncultured Planctomycetaceae bacterium; assembly: GCA_964520125.1. Classification (GTDB taxonomy): domain Bacteria; phylum Planctomycetota; class Phycisphaerae; order UBA1845; family UTPLA1; genus JAFGQA01. Next base: position 6,884 of record CAZFMS010000135.1, on the reverse strand, counting down.
GCTGCGGCCTGCGGAAGCATCTACTCCTGGTACGTCAGCGCCGAGGCCGAGGGAGTCGGCACCATGACCGATCCTGCGGACGCCCCCACCTCGACCTACAGTTCCGTATCGGCGGTCGACACGGTGGTCATCTTCGAGGACGACTTCGAGGCCGACCTGGGCTGGACGGTGCAGAACGAAGCCGGCCTGATCGACGGCCAGTGGGATCGCGGCGTTCCGGTCAACTGCAGCTATCGCGGTGCTCCGGCCAGCGACTTCGACGGCTCGGGCCAGTGCTACCTGACGGACAACTCCGAGGCCAACCAGTGCAACAGCGACGTGGACGGCGGCCACACCTGGCTCCTCTCGCCGACGATCGACTTGTCCTCCGGCGACGCCGCTATCCACTACGCCTTGTGGTACCGCAACAACATCGGAGCAAACCCCAACACCGACTTCTTCAATGTGCACGTGTCGAACAACAACGGCGGGGATTGGGTCCTGGCCGAGACGTTCGGCCCGGTCACTGCCTCCGGTTGGACGGAACACACCTTCACGGTCGGCGATTTCGTCACGCCTACCAGCGAGGTGATAGTTCGTTTCGAGGCCTCGGACCTCGGCTCCAGTTCCATCGTCGAGGCCGGCGTGGACGCCTTCGAGGTCAGCTTCTTCGATTGTGGAGTGGTGCCCTGTCCGGACCCGGCCGACGGCGACATGGACGGTGACGGCAACACCAACGGTGATGACATCCGTGATTTCGTCGACGGCATCCTGGGCAACCCGCCGCAAGACGTGGCCTGCCATGGCGACTTCAACGGCAACACGGTGCTGGATCTCGGTGACATCGACGGGATGGTCTCGACGCTGCTGGCTCCTTAAGTGGCCGGCTTGAACACTCGACGCTGCTAAGACCTACCCCAGGCCCCCGGCGATCTCCGCTGGGGGCCTTCTTTTTCGGGGGATGATCAGACGCCCGGGGCCGAGCCCGCCGGCCTTCCCGGCATTTAGGGCAGGATTGACCGCCGGTTGGGAGGCGCTGGAAGTAGCCCCGGCAGGCGATTCGACCTCCACCCGAGGTCCCTCGACCTGTCGGCCGGTCCCGGGATTCCATGCGGAGTGGCTACTTGCGTTATTCGGCTGATATATCTCTGAAAGTCTCGTCCGCACCGTCCTTGGAACGCGGCCCGATCACCGCCGATTCCACCCACGGGCGGCCGGTCCGCCGTAACGGATCGCCGGCCGCACCACGGACGAGCAAGAATTCTGATGAATCTCCTTGCCAGTTCACCGCATTTGCTGCTAGCCTCTTGGAAGGCCGTGCGGCGGAGATTGCATAGTCTACGTGCCCCGGGCGCGGCCATGGAAGTCAGAACGGCAAGGGTTCTCATCCGGTAGCCCCGGCATGAGCGGGGAATCGGTGACCCATGCCGCACCTGTCGATCGATGTTCCACAACCGCACGGAGGCGTAGCAAAAGGATCAAAGCCGGTGCCATCTAACTTCGCAGATCGTCTCCTGGAGGCCGTAGCGGCCAAGAGTTCGGCGGGTGTGGTCGCGATCGACCCGGTCTATTCCCGTCTGCCCCCCGAGATCGCCGAGCATCGTGAGTTGAACGACGAGGCGGATGCCGAAGCCGCCTTGGACGCCATCCTGGAATTCTGCCGCCGGGTGATCCGTATTGTCGCTCCCCTGGTTCCCGCGGTTAAGATCAATTCGGCATACTTCGAGCGGTATTACGCCGAGGGCATCGAGGGCTACTACGAGCTGGTTCAGGAGGCCGGCGAACGTGGTCTGCTGGTGATCGGCGATGTCAAACGCGGTGACGTGGGGCACACGGCGGAGATGTACGCCCGGGCCCATCTGGCCGACCCCGACTTCGTCAACCTCGATGACCAAGTCGCCCCGGACGCGGTGACGGTCAACGGCTACTTCGGTCTTGATGGGGTAAAGCCATTCATAGACGTCGCCCGCGAGGCCGGCAAGGGGGTCTTCGTCCTGGTGCGGACCTCCAACGAGTCCGCCCCCCTGATTCAGGACATCCCCACCCTGGACGGCCGCAAGGTGCACGAGGTTATCGCCGCCCAGGTCGCCCAGTGGGCCGAGGAATCGGAGACCATGGGAGAGCAGGGCTATTCGGCGGTCGGTGCGGTGGTGGCGACCCGCGATCCGCAGGATGCCGCCCGACTCCGGTCGGCCATGCCCCGCTCGATCTTGCTGGTGCCGGGCTATGGGGCCCAGGGCGGCGGGGCCGAGCACTTCGCCCCCTACTTCGCCCCCGGCGGGAAAGGGGCCGTCGTCGTGGCGGGCCGATCGGTCATTTATGCATACGATCAGCCGCGTTATCAAGAGGCGTTCTCCTCGCAGTGGGAGAAGTGCATCGAGCAGGCCTGCAAGGACTTCGCCGCCGACCTGGGCCGGGTCGTGCCGATCCGCTGAGGGGCCTCCGGCCGGTTGCGGGAGTGCGGGCTCGGTGGGGGTGCGGCGGAATGATCCTGGTTTGACAAACCAAGGACATTTCTCTACCGTGTGGTGTTTGACGCATCAGGGTGGAGGTAGCCCTGCATGTATAACCTGGACCAGCAGAGTGAGGAATCCCGATGTATCGCTTGATCGTCATCGCCGGCGCGGCCTTGGTGTATGCCGCCCTCCCGTTGTCTCTTAGTGCCGCTGCCGACAAACCCCCTCCCAAGCCGGCGGACAAGCCCAAGATCCCGGACCGCGTGTATGTCAAGGTCTCCACGACGCTGGGCGACATGGTGGTCGAACTCTACCAAGACAAGGCCCCGATTACGGTCAAGAACTTTCTCTCCTACGTCGACGACGGCTTCTACGAAGGCACGATGTTTCATCGGGTCATCAAGGACTTCATGATCCAGGGCGGCGGCATGCTGCCCGACTACAGCAAGAAACCGACCAAGGAGCAGATCAAGAACGAAGCCGACAACGGCATGAAGAACATCTATGGCACCCTGGCCATGGCCCGCACTGCACATCCGGATTCGGCGTCCAGCCAGTTCTTCATCAATGTCAAGAGCAACGCCTTCCTGAACCACCGGGCGCCCAATCCGGGCGGTTGGGGGTATTGCGTATTTGGCACGGTCATCGACGGGATCGATACGCTGGAGAAGATCAGGAATACGCCGGTCAAGATGGACCCGCGGGCCGATCGGCAGAAGCCCGCCGCCCCCCTTACCCCGGTGCTGATCAACAAGGTTACCCGGTTGGACCCGGCGGAGATCAAGGAAGCGGTGGCCGCGGCCCGGGCCAAAGAGGCCCAACAGGTGCAACAGGTTGCGCTGGAGGCGAAGAAGCAGGCCGAGCAAAAAGCGGAGGAAGACAAGAAATCGGCCGCCAGCGTGAGTGAGCAGTTCGAGCAGGCCAAGGAGTTCGTCAAGCAGCGCGGCATCGACATCACCAAGGGAACGGACAGTCCTACCGGGGTGTGGTATGTCGCGGTCACCGAAGGAACCGGGGCGACGCCCACGGAGACGGACCAGGTGGAGTTGCATGCCACCGGTTGGCTGGCGGACGGCAAGAAGTTCTGGTCTTCCCGTGACGACGGCAAGGCACTCAATCGCTCGGTGACCAGGTTTGTCCCCGGCTTCCGCGAAGGCCTGACCAAGATCAAGGCGGGCGGCAAGACCCTGGTGATCATCCCGCCGGAGCTGGCCTACGGCAAGCGCGGCAGCCGCCAGATCCCGCCTAACTCGGTGCTCATCTTCGAGATCGAGTTGTTGAGCATCGGTGGATGAGCCGGTAGTACGCGGCCGAGCATGCCGGCATAACAGAGATGCCAGGTATTTTGGTACTGGCGACTGCCGGATGATGCAGACTGCCTCCCCCGGGAAGGTAATCCTGCTGCGGTAGCTGCACGTATCCGGCAGCGGCGCCGGAGGCAGGGAATGCTCCGCCTCGGCCGGCCGGGCCGCCGCTCAGGCGGGCGCCGGCGTCAAGTCGGGACATCCCCCGCGACTCACTCTTGGTTGATTCTCGAAGACCCGATTCCACATCGGGCGATGAAGTGGTCAATCCTGGGTCTTGCTTCCCATCCCGGACTGCATGGCGGCGGCCTCGGCCCGTTCGGTCAAGACCGGCGTCCACTGCTTGACCTCCTGGGCCATCCGTGAATTGGGAAACTCGTCGATGATCTGCCCGCCGGCTTCGAGGGCCTCCCGCCATTCGGAATCCGTGACCGCCAGCGAGAAACGGACACCCAGGTTGTGCAGCTTGGTGCGAAAGACGCCGCGGGCGGATTCTTCCAGGGCGGCGGCCTCGTTGGGAGTCAGATACTGGTCCAAGTCCTCGAGGATGGCGATACCCCGATCGACCTCATTTCGCTGCACCGCCTCGTCCCATTGTTTCAACAGACGGCGCTTGAACTCGCCGCGGATCTTGCCGAAGAACTCGGGCAACTCGGCGACCTCACTGTTGTCGGGATGTTCCGCCAATAATTGGTCCATCTCCCGGCGGGCCGGCTCCCAGTCTTTCCTGCCCATCTGAGCGCGAACTCGTTGCACCGCGGAATGGACCTGGCCCTCTTGGGCCCGCTGACGGGCGCTATCGACCTCTTGGCGAAGCCGGGCGGACTCGCTCTTATACTCGTCGCGTGATTCGAGCATCTCGATCAGGGCATAGGCCGCCGACCAATCGCCGCGAACCACCTCCTCGTTGATCGCCTGCCCCAGGACGGAACGATCCTTGTCCCGGTGGGCAACGGCCCGGGCGGCGTCCGAAAGCTGGGAATTCTCCGCCATGATCCGCAACGGCTCGCGTTGCGTTTCCAGGGAAGCCTCGATGTCCCGCAGCACGTCATACATGCGAAATGAATGGGCCTCGACCTTGAGGGCCAGATCGACCAGGCTCCAGAGGAAGATCAGCCCGGAGGCCAGCAAGAACCCCGCAGCGAGCAGGCTCATGGCGATCAAGATCTGGACCAAGCCGGCCCCGGCTGCCGTGGTCAACAGCTCGCTCTCCACGACCAGCAGGTAAACGGCCAATACGGCGATGGTGGTCAGGCCGGCAAGCGCCAGCAGCCGGCCGAGGCGCGACCACCGCCGGAGGTGGTCGAATCGTTGGGGTAGTTCAGGCACTATCGTTTCTCACAGGCAGAATGGACAACCACCTCCCCCTCGGCGCTGTTCCTCCTACTCAACTGTAGTTCTCCCGCAATGGTCGGTCAATCGGTGCACGGTGCAAATACGCGAAAAGAACTCGCTCACATCCAGGCCAAACCCGCCGGCGGCTCCACCCGGCAGGCTCCTCGGGAAACGAGCGAATCTCCCTCATCATCCGCCGGAAACTTCCCTAACCTCGTGAATGAGTCCCGCGTGCGATCTCTTGGCCTGTTCGGCTCGCTCCTGCTCCCGCTGCGAACGTTCTGCCTCGGCGCGCTGAACGAGCGCCCCCCGGGCGCTGGCCACCAGCCGCAGAAAGGTAAATCCCCCGACGGCCAGGAAACCGGCTACCAAGATCCACTCTGCGTTCTGCATATCCTCGATCCCGGTCAGGACCCTGGGCCGACGACCTCGCCCGGACTCATCCGCCCCGTGGTGATCATCAAGAGGCTGTTCTCCTGCAGGAAGTCGCTCTCATACATGCTCAAGGGATGGTAGCCCGGCTTGGAGATCCAGATCATGCCGCCGGCGGCGATCTCATCCTTCATAATCCACCATCGGCCGTTACCGTCCGTCTTGCCCAGCGACTTCCAGCTCCCATCTTCCTGCTGTTGGCGGATTATCGCGTTGCTGATGGCGAAGGCCGATTCCCGATCGCTGAGCTGTCCCATGTGGACCAGCTCCTGGCAGGCCCCCAAAGGGACGATCAGCACGATGCCGGCCAGCACCATCGCCAAGCTCCGCCTGCGTCCCGCCACCGCACGTATGTATGCCAATCTCATAGCCTGCTCTCTAGGTCTCGGCTCTCGCCTTGCGACGTTTTGACTTCTTGACTTTTTGACGTTTCGACGTTTCGACGTTTCGACGTTTCGACGTTTCCCTAGCTCCCCACGTACTTCGCGTAGACCGTTCGGGCCTGGTCCGGCTCGACGGTGCCCTTGATGATCGCCCGCCCGTCCCTGAAGACGGTGATCTGGTAGCGATCCACCTCGAAGCGCATTAAATATCGGTTGATTTGCGGGGCGGACTTTGCCACCGGGGCGACCTTGGCGGCGATTTCGCTTAAATCAACCGTCGCCTCGCTCCCAGCACTGATTTGCACCGCTTCCCGACCGCACAGAACCGCCGTGTGCCCGACCTGCCGCCCGGACAGGTAGTCGTACCGACCTCCCTTGCAGCAGGGACAGTCGCCCTCCTGGTAAGCGCTCTGCATGTCGAATTCGGCGATTTGCCCGGTCCAGGCGTCGATCTGCACCAACTTGCGATTCAAGGACTCGGCCTGGCCGGTCAGGATCTGCATGGCGGCGATCACCTGGAAGCTGGTGACCATATGGACCACCGGGGCCAGCACGCCGGCCGTGTCGCAGGTCAGATTCATGCCCGGCGGCGGTGGCCGATCCCATACGCAGCGCAGGCAAGGGGTGCTGCCCGGGATGATCGGCAGATACATGCCCTCGGCCCCGACGCAGGCTCCGTAGATCCAGGGAATGCGCTGGCGGACGGCCGCGTCGTTCATCAGAAAGCGGGTCTCGAAGTTGTCCGTGCCGTCCAGCAGCAGGTCGGCGGACTCCAGAAACGACTCGACGTTACCGCTGTTGGCGTCCGCCACTACCGGCTCGACGATCACCTCCGAGTTGATCGCCGCCAGCCGCTGGGCAGCGGCCACCGCCTTGGGCGTGCCCGCGGTGACGTCCTCCTCGGTGAAGAGCACCTGGCGCTGCAGGTTGTTTAGTTCTACGTAGTCCCGATCGACGATCCGGAGGAACCCGACACCTGCCCGGACGAGGGTGTC
>CAZFMS010000134.1:0-11113 GCA_964520125.1 uncultured Planctomycetaceae bacterium | reverse complement strand
ACCCGGTGATGTATCGGGTGCTGCATGCCGCCCATCCGCGGACCGGCCAGGCGTGGTGCATCTATCCGATGTACGACTGGGCCCACGGGCTGGAGGACTCCCTCGAGCGGATCACCCACTCGATCTGCACGCTGGAATTCGAGAACCATCGGCCGTTGTACGACTGGTTCCTCGACCAGTTGGACATCCATCACCCCCAGCAGATCGAGTTTGCCCGATTGGAGCTGACCCACACGGTGATGAGCAAGCGGAAGCTGCGGGAGTTGGTGCAGGAGGGCCGGGTCAGCGGGTGGGACGACCCGCGCCTGCCGACCATCTCCGGGCTGCGGCGGCGGGGCTACACGCCGGAGTCGATCCGCAACTTCTGTGAGGATATCGGAGTGGCCAAGTTCAACAGCGTGATCGAGATCGTGCGGCTGGAGAACGCGGTCCGGGAGGACTTGAATCGGCGGGCCCCGCGGGTCATGGGGGTGCTGCGGCCCCTGCGCGTGGTCATCGACAACTACCCGGAGGACCAGGTCGAAGAGATGGAGGCGATCAACAATCCGGAAGACCCCGGCATGGGGACGCGTAAGGTGCCCTTCTCCCGGGTGCTGTATATCGAGGGCCACGATTTCCGCGAGGACCCGCCTAAGAAGTTCTTCCGCCTGGCCCCCGGTCGGGAGGTGCGGCTGCGCTACGCGTATCTGGTAACCTGTGTGGGCGTGGTGAAGGATGAGCAGACCGGCGAAGTCGTCGAGGTGCACTGCACGTATGACCCGGCCACCCGTGGCGGCTCGGCCCCGGACGGCCGCAAGGTCAAGGGCACCATCCACTGGGTCTCGGCGGCCCACGCCCTGGAGGCGGAAGTCCGGCTGTACGACCACCTGTTTTCCAAGCCGAACCCGGCCGAGGTGGAGGAAGGCGGCGACTGGAAGGACAACTTGAATCCCGACTCGCTGGAGATCATCAGCGCGGCCCGGGTCGAGCCTACGCTGGCGGGGGCGGCGCCGGGCAGCCGCTACCAGTTCGAGCGGAACGGCTATTTCTGTGTGGACCCGGATTCGTCCGGGGATCGGCTGGTGTTTAACCGGACGGTATCCCTGCGGGATAGCTGGGCCAAGATCGCCAAGAAGGGATAGGGCGGCGAGTCGGGGGGAATATCCGGGGCCCGGTGGCTAATACATCCCTAGCTGGATCTGCGATCCGAGTGGGCGGTAAGTGCGCTCGAGTGTGGATGGTGCGGATCGGTAGCGCCTGTGCAAAGACACGGGCAAACGAGTTTGCCCGTGGCACTCCGGTGGATGGGTTGGGCGCTGGTAAAGACACGGGCAAACAAGTTTGCCCATGCCACCCCGGCGGGGATCGGTCAGGCGCGTTCGATGTAGTCGCCGGTGCGGGTGTCGATGCGGATTATCTCGCCGGTGCTGATAAACGGCGGGACGCGGACCTTGTAGCCGGTCTCCAGGATGACCTCCTTGCTCTGGTTGGTGGCGGTGGCTCCTTTGACGACCGGCGGGGCATCGGCGACTTCCAGCTCGACGGTGTTGGGCAGATCGACGGAGATGATCTGGCCGTCCAGCAACTTACACGATACCCGCTCGTTGCCCTTGAGGAACTTCTCCGCGTCGGGCATCAGGTCCTTGGAGGCCCCGACCTGATCGTAGGTCTCGGTGTGCATGAGGATGTAGGCGTCGCCCTCGCGATAGAGGAACTCGTAAGGCTTGTCCTCGACGTACGGGGTGACCAGTTGCTCATCGACGCGGAAGCGCTGGTCGACGATGTTGCCATGTTTGAAGTTCTTGAGCTTGATGGACATGTAGCTGCGTTTGTTGCCTTTGGCCACGTGGGTGGCCTCGTGCACGATCCACAACTGGCCGTCGCGGGAGACGACCTGGCCCTTTCGGATGTCAAATGCTTTGGGCATGGCTGGTTCCTGGGTGCAAGGCGTCGGCCGGGCGGTCTGCCGCAACTGGCGGCCCCCCGTGGCCGGCACAATAGCCTCCTACAGTTTCGAGCCCTCTATATTCGCCCATGTGGGCCGCCCGGTCAAGCGGTCTGGATTCCAAAAGGGCTCGAGGTTTGTAGTTCCCCGGGGTGGGCCCGCCTGTATACTAGTTGTATAGGAGTTATGAGGACGCTGCGATGATCCTGACCGAGATCGGCAAATTCCTGGGGGCCAAGGTGGCCACGGCGCTCATTTTCCTGGCAGTCGTGGCCGGGGGGATCTGGTGCTACCAGAATCCGGAGACGGTCAAGGCGTTCGGCCACGCCCTGAAAGTGGCCCTGATCTGGATCCTGGTCGCCGCGGCCCTGCCGTGGTCGAGTTACCTGTTCGTCAGGCCGCTGCTTCGCTTCCAGGCCGGCCAGGCATCGGCCGGCGCCGCCTCGGCGGTCAGCGTGGCGGTCATCGCCGCCTACTGCACGGTCGACGTCATGCTGGCCTTCTACCTGGCGGATTGGGGTGTTGAAGGCACGATGACCTGGATCGTGCTGCTGCTTGGTTTGGCTGCGGCGGGGGCGTATAATTTCGTAATCTGCGAGTCCTTGGCAAGACACGTGGATTCATAACCGGCAACGCCGCGGCCCGGTGGATGATCGCCGCCGGCCTCGGCACCGTTACGAGGTTTCATACAGGACGCCAGGGCTCTCTCCCAAGGCGTCACGAGGACCATGCCATGATCACGCCGCAAGCCGGCGACCGAGTCAGTGAATACGTGCTGGACGGGCAGCTCGGGGCCGGCAGCTTCGGTCAGGTGTGGAAGGCCCACCACCACATGTGGAAGGAGGAGGTGGTGGCCATCAAGATCCCGACCGACTCCCAGTTCGTCCGCAACCTGCAGAAGGAAGGCCTGACCATCCACGGGCTGAATCACCCGAACATCGTCCGGGCCATCGGCCTGGACCCATATGCGGATATCCCCTATCTGGTCATGGAATTGGTGGACGGCTGTGCCCTGCGCCAACTGATCGACGAGCACCCTTCCGGGCTGCCCATGCGAACGGCCCAGCGGATCACCTGCGGGATTCTGCGGGCCTTGGAGCACGCCCACGGACACGGAGTGATCCACCGGGACATCAAGCCGGCCAACATCCTCATCGCCGGCGGGGGGGTCAAGCCACCCGAGGAGATCGAATCAGCCGACGTGAAGGTGACCGACTTCGGCCTGGGCCGGGCGGGCCAGATCACCACCACCAGCATCCTCCAGTCCGGCAGCCTGTTGTCTGAGGAAGGGCGGAGCATCTCCGGGACCCTGGCCTACATGGCCCCCGAGCAGCGGGACGGCGGGCAGTCGGACCAGCGCAGCGATCTCTACGCCGTGGGAATCGTCCTGTTCGAGACCCTCAGCGGCCAGCGCCCCAGCGGCAGCGACCTGCCCTCCCACGTGCGTGAGGGCCTGCCCACCTGGGTCGATCCGGTCTATTCACGGCTCTATACGCGGCGCGAGCGGCGGTTCGCCAGCGCCACCGATGCCCTGCAGACCATCGAATCGACGAGCGTGCCGCCGGTGGTCACCCCCGGAGGCCAGGCCGTGCCGTCCGTGCCGGGGCTGCTGCCCGACGGTAAGCGACATGGAAACTGCCAATCCTGCGGCGCGGCCGTGGAGATCGGCGACAACTTCTGCATCATGTGCGGGGCCCAGGTGGTGGCCGAGCCGCGCCGCTGCCCGAAATGTAGCGGCTATCCGGCGACCGATGACAAGTATTGTGTTTTCTGCGGCACGGCCCTGCCGGCCGGCGTGGGGTGAGCTTCATGTTCTTTTTGAACAGAGGATTTCCCCTATTGCTGCTCATCTTTCTGGGGGTGTTGTTCATCCTCATCCTGCGCTACGCGGCCGGCACGCGGCGCTGGCGGCGAGACGATCGAGGGTGGCAGGACGGACCCCGGCAGCAAGACGTAGCCGAGTCATTTCGCGGCGCTCAGGCGGGCGACGCGCCGGGCGACGCGGTGGTGAGGGACTATTACTCGGCCGCCGCCTGGGAGTGTTCCGGGCCGGACTGCCGGGCTCCGAATCCGCCGCACGCCCGATTCTGCCGGATGTGCGGCCGGGCAAAGGCATGATCGGCCGCAGGGCCCGCCCGCCCCGTGCAGGTCGGCGGCATCGCGGGTACCCTTTCAACGAGACCGCGGATCGACAGGGGCCTCGCCAGCAAGGCGACCTGGTTTGGATTGTAGGCCAATGAAGACGGCAGCCACCCATGCCAAGGAAATCGAGTCGGGGTTCCTGGCCGGCGTGCGGCAGAAACTCGAGGCTGCCCAAGGCCGCTTGATCCCCGGCAAGTCGTTCAAGATCAAGGACCGCGACAACGCCGAGGGCGTTCGTGCGACCATGATCGATCGGCGGTTGTTCGAGCAAGAGCGTTACGCGGAGCTGCCCCACGGCGAGGGCTTCGTCATCCGCGGCTATGACCGGCGGTGGATCTTCGGCAAGCGTCTCCGGAGCGTGACCACCGCCAGCGTGTTGGCGCCGCCGGAACCACTGTTGGAGTCGGACGATCCGGCCTCGCCGGTGACGCTGTCGGAGCTGATCGAGCACGTGCGCGATCTGGTAACGGACCCCAAGGTGCCGCACCTGATCGGGGTGTGCAGCCCCAGCGGCTTCGAGGAAGAGGCCCGCAAGGCGCCGCCGGACATGGGCAACGTCATGCTGGTGCTCATCGAGCCGCGCGACGACGGCGGCTGGCAGGTGACCAGCACGGCGGGCAACCTGGATCCGCGGCTGAGCAAGCTGTTCGACCCCGAGCAAGTGCTCCACAAGCTCGATCGGGTCCGGCGGGAGATCGAGGAGCACAGCTCGGACCTGCTGACCGGCGGGCTGACCGCGAGTACCATGGCCCGGGAGTTGGAAGTCCCGGTTCCGATGGTGCAACACGCCTTCGAGTTGGCCGCCAAGGCGGACCCGGAGTTGCAGGTGTCGAAGCGATCCGGCGAGGCGATGTTGTTCCGCGGGGCCCCGGTGTCGTCCGCCAGGGAGGACCATTCGATGTCATTGGCTGAGTGGATAAAGAGCCTGTTCTCGAAAGAGGGCGAGGAGGCCAAGAAGATCAACGTCTTGTCCGAACGTCGGGCGGCGCTCTCCGGCCGTCTGGACCGGATGTACGAAGACATTGCCCAGCTCGAGAAGAAAGAGCAACAACTCCACCAAGAGGGCAAGGCCACTACATCCAAGGTATCCAAGCGAAGGATCGCGGGCCAGGTCATGCGCCTGCGTAAGGACATCTCCCGTTGCAACACCAGCGCCGCGATGGTCAGCAAGCAGATCAACATCATCGGCACGCACATTCACAACCTGGAGCTGGCCCGCACCGGCAGCGTGGCCCAGTTGCCCAGCAGCGAGGAACTGACCGAGGCCGCCGTGAACGCCGAGGAGATTCTCGAACAACTCACCGTCGGCGACGACCTGGTGACCGGCCTGGACGTCGGCCTGGCCGAGTCGGCCATGTCGGAGGAGGAGGAGGCCATCCTGGCGGAGTTCGAGGCCGCCGAACCCCAGGCCGCACCGCCGCAGGCCCGGGAGAAGACGCCGGAATCCCCGGAGAATTCCAAAGCCCCCGAGCAACGCGAGCCCGGCCAGGCCCAAGCCGAGTAATGAGTAATGGCGATTAGCGACGGAAGGGATGCCCACCCGAGACCACGAACACGGCCCCGCGTTGTCGACGTTTTGACTTTTTGACGTTCCGACGTTTTGACTTTTTGACTTTTCGACGTTTTGACTTTTTCCCCAATGTCCCTATTCGACTGGCTAACCAAGAAGAACAAGGCCCTGTCGCAGATGACGCGGCGGGAGCTTCGTCGGCAGGAGTTACTGCTCCAGCGCGATCGCGATCAGCTCCTCAAGCGCATCACCAAGCTGGCGGGTGGTAAGCAGGAGATCTTCGAGCGGGGCCGCCAGGAGAAGTCGCCCGAAGTGCGGCGGGTGATGGCCCAGGAGTTCGACCTGAAGACCACCGAGCAGTTAATGGTCTCCCGGCAGCTCAACATCCGCAGCAAGGAGTCTTTGACCGTCACCCGGATGCGCATGCTGCGGGAGAACGCCGACAAGGCCAAGGCCATGGGCAGCAAGCTGGGCATGATCAGCGAGAAAGACCTGCTGGCCCTGGAGAAGATGATCGAGAACGACACCATCACGGCGGAGATGTATCAGGATCGGCTGGATTCGATGTTGAAGGTCGGCTTGGAGGAAGGGGAAAGCGCCCTGTCGCCGGGCAGCCAGCAGGTGCTGGAGATCTGGGACCAGATGGATACCGGCCTGATCAAGGATGCCAACGAGGCCTTCGACGAAGCCGACCGCCGGGTGCGCGAGCGGCACCAGGCGGCGGAACGGGCGTAGAGTCGAGAATTGAGAGCAGCGAATGGCGAATAGCGAATCGAGGAAGGGGAATGAGCCTACGGGCCGCGCCTCACACCATTCGGGATTCGCTACCGGTTGATTGACGTGGGGTTCAGGCGGTGGAACTCGAGACCAAGGTAAACCGCGGCAAGGGCGAGGTGCTGGAGGCCGTTCTGCAGTTTGCGGCGCGGCGCGGATACCACCTGTCGCATCCCTGGCACTGCGATGGTCCACGGATCGAACATCGTGACTCGGGTGTGGCACCCGACCCGCGGATCGACCTGGCCCTGGATCGAAAACAGGGCAAGACCATCGTGCAGATTGGATTCCGCTCGCATCCGGGCTGCACCGAGTTGGCCTATGAGCTGCGCGTTTATCTGTCCCACGACAGCTCCTATCAGTGCCTGTGCCCGCCGTTGTGCCAGAAGTGTGGTGCACCGGTGACCCGGATCAAGGCCCGATTCTGCGGACGATGCGGTATCGAGCTGTTGTCCACGCCGACCGCCCCGGCCCCTGTTCGGCAGATCTGTGCCCTTAGGCAAGTCGCGGAGGAATAGCGAATGGCGAATTATGAATAGCGAATGGACGAAAGCGAGGCATGCCTTGCCAATACCAGGGTCGAGAAGCTCACGGCCTTTTCGCCGTTCGCTAATTGCTATTTGCTATTCACCTTTGAGGTATTTCCCATGAGTCTTTTTAAGTCGGCCGAAGAGCGGCGTATCGAGCGGGACATCAAGATCCGCCAGGGCATCCGGCGGATCGGGAAGGCCATCGCCGAGCAGAACAAGTTCACCGACGAGTTCGTCAGGAACGCCCGGCGGGCCAAGGAGATCGGCGACAACTCGCAGTATGTCTTCATCCGCAACTCGCTCAAGAAGACCGCGACCGTCAAGAAGATGCTGGAGCGGCAACACCTGGCGGTGAAGAACGCCCTGATCATCAAGCGGCAAGCCGAGGCCTCGACCGACTTCGCCGAGGCGATGGGCATCATGGCCGGCGAGATCAGCCGGATGTTCGGCGAGACCGACCTGGTCAAGACCCAGACCGACTGGGAAAAGGCCATGGCCCAGTCGCAGAGCATGGAGGAGCGGATGAGCATGTTCCTGGAGACGGTCGAGGACATCGCCGCCAGCGACACCGCGGAAACCCCGGCTGAGGTGGTTACCGACCAGGAAATCGACGCCATGATCGAAGCCGAGGCGGAGAGCGAACACGCCAAAGACATGGACGAGCTGGACGCCCTGCGGTCGGAACTCAACGCTCTGAAGGACAAGAGTGAGAAGGAGAGTAAGTAGACGGAAAACGTCGAAACGTCAAAACGTCAAAACGTCGAAATGTCGAAATGTCGAGGGCCCAAGACAGCGACCTCTGGCCGCGTCGCGTGCGGCTCGAGCATCGTCGTTTAGCCGCGCGCGAGCGATTCAGAGCCGCGACCGTAAGGAAGCGGTAAACGCCCGACGGGTGGCCCGCGTTGTTTCAACGTGGGGCCTTGATTCGATCGCGCCGCCGAAGTGATCGCCGGATTCGTCGGCGGGTACGAAACATTCGCTCCGCATCTAGGGAGGAGTTGACATGATGATTAGCTGGCGAATGAAGGTGATGTGGCGAATCGTGGCTGCACTCGCCGTGACCGCGACCACGGCAACAGCAAACGCGGACTGGGAGCTCAACGAAAACTTCAGTGGCTCATTCGAAGAACCATGGGTTGCTGGCTTCGATGGCGCACCGAACGGTACATTTGAAACGCTCGACGGCGCGCAGGTCTTCAGGATGACCAACACACTCGATGCAGGCGAACAGGTGGGGTACATTGGCGTCCAGGCGTTGGATGGTATTGACGGCGTTTTGGAGGCACGATTCAACACGCTCACGCAGGACACGACCCGGGTCGACGGTCTCTTCCGACTCTCGCTGCGCGGGGTCAGCAACCCCGGCACGGAAGTGGTCATCCATTTCTTCGGCGGTGACTTCAGCGAAAGTCGCATTGTGGGCTTCGGCTCTTCGTTCGATGGTAGCATCAATGTGCCGTTCGACTACCAGAACAACACGTGGTACCGCTTCCGGATCGTCTCATCCGGCTCACTACTCCGCGCTTCGGTGTATGACGATACGGGGGCGGTCGAGTTGATTGGCCACACGTTTAGCCACTCACTTGCCGATCTGGACACAGCATATCGCCCCGCGTTCTCACAGTTCATGGGCCTGCCCAATGGCCTGATTACAGACGCAGCGGTCGATCGGCTCTACACGATCTCTGAGCCCGATGCGCAAACGTGGTATCGGGATGTCGACGGTGATGGATATGGCAATCCCAATGACAGTACGCAAGCCCCCGAGCAACCGACGGGGTACGTCGCAGATAACACAGATTGTGACGACAACGACCCAGCAGTGAATCCGGGCGCTACAGAGATCTGCGACGACGGAACTGACAACGACTGTGACGGGCTCGCCGACAGCGACGATGCCGATTGCGGTGAACCTCCGTGCCTGTTTCCTCCGCCGCCTCTCGATGAAATCTGTGGCGTATGCCTTGTTCCAGGTTCGCTGATTACTCTCTGGAGCTTGTGCGGCATGAGGCTTCACTCACGGCGTCGTCTGCCAGGTGGCATCGGTCGTTAGCGCTGTGGATGCTCCTTCTGTGGTGCCTGACCCGACACTCTACGCAAGAGGTATACATATGTCGAATGCAACAACAGCCAGAGATGCGATAATCGAGTGCTTCCAAGCCCACGCTACACTGACCGTCGGCGAGGTCAAAGAGTGGATCGATGAGCATTATCCGGGACGTTGGAAGGACATCGGCACTACCCTTGCTGACCTTACGATTCAAGGGAATCAGAGTGCAGGATACAGGAAAGAACAGAAATGTTTGGTACGGGTGCGTCGGAGGACATATCGCCTAGCTGTCGGTTCAACGGGAACACAACGGGGGTTTGCTCGATGAATTCGCCAGATGGAACATCGACGGGTCTTGGCGAAGATCAACTCGCCGAAGTTGTGAGGCGGCTGGTGCAGGCAGTGGCGCCGCGGGCGGTGTACCTTTTCGGCTCGCGGCTGTACGGGGCGCCGACTGCCGACAGCGATATCGACATGCTGGTGATCGTGGCCGACGGAGCACCATCAGGAGTCGAGTTGGCCCGTCGAGGCTACGCATGCCTGCACGGTCTGGGCCTGCCGGTCGAGCTGCACTTCGCTACGGAGAGCAAGTTCGAGCGGTTCAGCACCGTGGTCGGCAGCTTTCACCGCGAGGTCAAGAAACGAGGAAAGGTGCTGTATGCCGCCTAGACAGGAGTTGGCTCGATGAACGCGCCAGGTGGAACATCGACAGGTCTTAGCGAAGATCAACTCGGCGAGGTTGTGCGGCGGCTGGTGGAGGCAGTGGCGCCGCGGGCGGTGTACCTGTTCGGCTCGCAGCTCTACGGGGCGCCGACGCGGGACAGCGACATCGACATCATGGTGCTTGTTGACGACGAGCCCGTGGGCATAGAGCTTCACCAGAAAGGCTACGCATGTCTTCGGGGGCTCGGTTTGCCCGTGGAGCTTCATTTCTGCGATACGGCCCGCTTCAATGCCTGGGGCCAAGTCGTGGGGACCCTGCAGCGGGAAATCCAGCGGAAAGGACGTTTGCTCTATGCCGCCTGAATTGACGCCCAAGGAGCAGGTCGTCCGGGGTTGGCTGGCCAAAGCCTCGAACGACCTGGAGTCGGCGAGGTGCCTGCTCGACCGACAAGCGCCTATTCTCGATACTGCGTGCTTCCATTGCCAGCAGGCGGCCGAGAAGGCCCTGAAGGCACTGCTGATTCTGCATGAGCGCGAGCCGCCGCGCACTCATTCTATCGGTGTCCTGCTCGACGTCGGCGTCGATTGTGATCGGCGTCTTGCAGGGCTCCGGGCGGATTGCGAGTGGTTAACGGCGTATGCGGTGGAAACCCGCTACCCGGACAGCGCGGCCGAGCCTACGCTGGAGAAGGCGGGCGAGGCGCTCAGGGGTGCCGAGGAACTCTTCCGTTTGATCGTGGAGATCGTCCCACCACAAGTCCGACCATAGGCGGGACAGCAGCCAAGGAACTGAGAGTGGTTCGACTGTCAAACAACGTAACGTTACAGGTATGACCGTATCGTATAACACCTTCGAACGCCTCAAAGAAAAGGGCCTCGCCGCCTACAAGAATGGCGACTACGGCGCGGCCAAGCCTTATTTGATGCAGGCGGCGGATGCGATTATCAAGATTGCCGGGCAGACTACCGACCCCGGGCGGCGGCAGCGGCGCAAGGCCATGGCTACCGAGCTGATCGAGTTCGCCAAGCAGTGCGATCAGCGGGCCGGGCAGAAGAAAGGCCGGCGCCGGACGGCGGCCAGCGACGGGGGCGAGGGAGAGACCAAGGCCTCGGACTGGATCGTCCGGGAGCGGCCGAACATCAAGTTCGCGGACATCGCCGGGCTGGAAGAGGTCAAGCACGAGATCCGCATGAAGATGATCTACCCGTTCAGCCATCCGAAGCTGGCAGCCAAGTACAAGATCGCCACCGGCGGCGGCGTGCTGCTCTACGGCCCGCCGGGCACCGGTAAGACCATGATCGCCAAGGCCATCGCCGGGGAGATCGACGCGACCATGTTCGTCATCTCTCCGGCCCAGGTGCTCAGCAAGTGGGTCGGCGAGGCGGAGCAGAACATCCGCAAGCTGTTCACCGCGGCCCGGGCCGAGGATCGGGCTATCATCTTCATAGACGAGATCGAGGCCCTGGTGCCGGCCCGGCGGAGTTCGCGACGCACACGCGGCTACGACCAGGCTCGCGGC
>CAZFMS010000133.1:0-11122 GCA_964520125.1 uncultured Planctomycetaceae bacterium | reverse complement strand
TGTCCCCCTGACCATCGGCCGTGAGAAGTCCAAGAAGCTGGTCGCCGACGTGATGGCCGGGTCCAAGCTCCTCGGCGTCGTCGCCCAAAGAAGGGCCGAAACCGCGGACCCCAGCTTGGACGACGTCCATCGCGTCGGTACCGTCGTCACCATCCTCAAGTTGCTCAACCTCGCCGAGGGCAACCAGTCCATCATCGTCCACGGCCTGACCCGCTTCGGCATCGAAGACTTCGCCCAGACCGAACCCTATCTCATCGCCCGAGCCAATCCCCGCGACGACACCTTCGATGAAACCACCGAACTCGAAGCCCTCATCGCCACCGCCAAGGCCCAGGCCGAACGGGTTATCACCCTTACCCCGGGGGTCCCCGACGAAGCCCTGGGGGTACTCAGCAACATTGAGACCCCCAGCGCCCTGGCCGACTTCCTGGCCGCCAATCTCTCCCAAGAACCGGTCCAGAAGCAGGAGCTGCTCGAAACCTTCGACGTGCCCGATCGCTTGCGCAAGATCAACCGGGCCCTGGCCCATCAACTCGAAGTCCTGGAGCTGTCCAGAAAGATCCACGACCAGGTCAAGAAGCAGATCGACAAGACCCAGCGAGAGTATTATCTGCAAGAGCAGCTCGAAGCCATCCGCAAGGAACTGGGCGAGACCGACGGCCGCGACGTCGAGATCAAGGAGATGCGCCAGGCCATCGCCAAGGCCAAAATGCCCCCCCCGGTCGCCAAAGAGGCCGACCATGAACTACAACGCATGCGCCGCATCCACCAGGCCTCGCCCGAATACAGCGGAATACTCGACTATCTCCACTGGCTCTGCGAAATGCCCTGGTCGGTCAAGACCGAGGACAACCTCGACATCGCCCACGCCGAGAAGATCCTGGACGCCGATCACTATGGGTTGGAGAAAGTCAAAAAGCGAATCCTCGAATTCCTCGCCGTCCGCAAGCTCAACCCCGAAGGCCGCGGGCCGATCCTCTGCTTCGCCGGCCCCCCCGGTGTCGGCAAGACCTCGCTCGGCCAGTCCATCGCCCGGGCCCTGGAACGCAAATTCATCCGCATGTCCGTCGGCGGCATGCGCGATGAGGCCGACATCCGCGGCCACCGCCGAACATACATCGGGGCTCTCCCCGGAAGAATCATCCAGGAAATCCGCAAGGCCGGGGCTCACAACCCCGTCTTCATGATCGACGAAGTAGACAAAATCGGCTCCGACTTCCACGGCGACCCCTCCTCCGCCCTCCTCGAAGTCCTCGACCCCGAGCAGAACAACAACTTCCAGGACCATTACCTCGCCGTGCCCTTCGACCTCTCGCGGGTCATGTTCATCTGCACCGCCAACTACATGGAGGCCGTGCCCCCCCCGCTCCGCGATCGCATGGAAGTCATCGAGCTGCCCGGCTACACCCGCCTCGAAAAACTCCAAATCGCCAAGCGATACCTCGTCCCCCGGCGCCGCCAACAAACCGGCCTCAACGCCCGACAACTCAAACTCGCCGACCAGGCCCTCCAAGCCATCATCGAGTCCTACACCCTCGAAGCCGGCGTCCGAAACCTGGAACGCCAGATCGGGGCCGTCTGCCGGGGCGTCGCCGCCCAGGTCGCCCGCCGCCGAAAACACCCCCCGGTCATAAAGAAGTCCGACCTCGCCGCCTACCTCGGACCGGTCAACTACGAACCCGAACTGGCCCTCCGCACCAGCATCCCCGGCGTCGTCACCGGCCTGGCCTGGACCCCCGCCGGCGGAGACGTCCTCTTCGTCGAAGCCACCTCCATGCCCGGCCGCGGCAACCTCACCCTCACCGGCCAACTCGGCGACGTCATGCGCGAGAGCGTCCAGGCCGCCCACAGCGTGGTCCGCTCCCACGCCAGGAAGTACCACATCGATCCCAAAACCCTGGCCAAGAGCGACATCCACGTCCACGTGCCCGCCGGGGCCATCCCCAAGGACGGACCCTCCGCCGGCATCACCATGTTCACCGCCCTGGTCTCCCTCCTGACCGACCGCCCCTGCCGCAGCAACTTGGCCATGACCGGCGAAATCACCCTCCGCGGCCAGGTCTTACCCATCGGCGGCCTCAAAGAAAAAACCCTAGCCGCCCACCGCGCCGGAATCGAAACCATCATCATCCCCCAACGCAACAAGAAACACCTGGTAGACGTCCCCGCGGAAATCCGCAAACAAATCACCTTCATCCCCGTAAACACCGTCGACCAAGTCCTCAAGGCCGCCCTGGAACCCAAGAGTAAGAAACCAGCCCCCCCAAGCAAGCCCGCCACCACAAAGAAGCCGGCCAAGAAGCTGGGCCGGAAGTCGGCGACGAGCAAAGCAACCACCAACAGGAAGAAGTCCCCCCGAAGCTCCCCGACCCCATCCCGCAAGCATGCCCGAAAGTCAGCCCGCAAGCGCCGCCCCACCCACGCCGCCGCCCACAAATAGCCCCCCGCCTCTTCATGTCAGCAGCGCTTATCCGGTAACGACATTCGAGAATAGCCCAGCGATTCACAAGACCCCATCGGCCGTCTCAACCGCCAGCCCGCACCAGTGTCTCCCCTCCGCACCGCACCGCCTCCAACAGCTCTGGAAGGACCAGACCTTTCAGCCTAGACTGTCCCCAGGCGTAGAGAGCGAGCCCCGCGACGTGCCCATGACCTCACCAGCACCCCAATGGAAACACCCATGACCTTGCTGGCCGTTTCCGTGTTCGGCGACTCCATCGAGCAGGTCCGTAGCGAGATAGACGCCGCCGCCAAACTCGGCGCCGACCTGATCGAGCTGCGCGTCGACCTCCTGGACAACCTCACCGACGACGAGATCCTATCCCTCCGCCAGCACCGCCCGTCGGACATCCCCCTGATCCTGACCATCCGCACCAAGGCCGAGGGCGGCGCCTGGGACGGCCCGGACGACCAGCGCATCAGCCGCATCATCGAACTAGCCCCCGCCGCCGACTACATCGACATCGAACTGGCCACCTGGCAACGCTCCGCCAACATCCGCCAAAAAATCTGCCAGGCCCTCACCCGGACCGGAGCCGGCTCTCCATCCGGCACGGACCAAGAGGCCACCACCGCGACCGCCCCCCGGCTCATCCTCTCCCGACACCACCTCACCTCGCGCCCTCCAAGATTGCAGACCGACTTCCTGGCCATGCTCGACGAATCCCCAGCCCCGTCGCCGGCCCAAGACGCCATCCCCAAGCTCGTCTGGCCAGCCCGAACCGTGCGCGACAACTTCGAGGCCCTCGAACTAATCCGCCACAGCCCGCGTCCCCCAATCATCATCTGCACCGCCGATGAGGGCCTGGCCTCTCGCGTGCTAGCCCGTAAGTTCGGAGCCTTCGCCACCTTCGCCGCCGTCGCCGCGGGTCGCCAGGCCGCCGCCGGGCAGCCCTCCATCGCCGACCTGAAGAACCTGTACCGCTGGGACACCATCGACACCCAAACCCGCGTGTACGGCCTCCTCGGAGACCCCGTCCACCACTCCCTCAGCCCCCTACTACACAACGCCGCCTTCGCCGCAACCGGGGAAAACGCCGTATATCTTCCCTGGCGGATTCTCCCGTCCTACGAGTCCTTCAAGGCCTTCATGGTCGAAGTCGCCGCCCGGCCCTGGTTGGGTTTCCGCGGATTCAGTGTCACCATCCCCCACAAGCAAAACGCCCTCCGCTACCTCCACGAGACCGGAGGCACCATCGACCCCCTGGCCCAGCGCATCGGGGCCCTGAACACCCTGACCCTCACCCCGGACGGCCACCTGACCGGCCACAACACCGACTGCCCCGCCGCCCTGGAGGCCATCACCACCGGCCTGGCCTGCCCAGACTCCGACCTGGAGGGGTTGCCCGTCGCCGTACTCGGGGCAGGCGGCGTCGCCCGCGGCGTCGTCGCCGGACTGGCCGACGCAGGTGCCGACATCACCATCTTCAACCGGACCGAAGCCCGGGCCGAAGCCCTCTCCAAGACCTTCGCCTGCCGACACCGGCCCTGGAAGGACCGCCTGCAAACCGACGCGACCTTGCTAATAAACTGCACCAGCGTGGGCCTCTGGCCGGACGTCACCGCCTCGCCTCTGCCCGCCGACGCCCTGGTCCCCGGCCTGACCGTCTTTGACACAATCTACAACCCCCGGCAGACCAAACTGCTCAGCGACGCCGCCCAACGCGGATGCCCCACCATCGACGGCCTGTCGATGTTCATCCTCCAGGCCCGCAGCCAACTACAACTCTGGACCGGCCAGTCCCCGCCGCTCGAGGTCCTCCGCCTGTCCGCCGAAAGCTCCAGCCCAATCAACGATGATTGAACCCGCCGCCGGCCTCCCCACGGCAGCCTACCAGGGCCCCAGAACGCCCCCTGGCGTTGATCCTGCTCCCCTTGCGCCCTTCAGCCTATTGACCACCGCCCGACTTGCCCTCAAGATGCCTCCTGCGATCGTGGCTGGGACCGCGCGCAATAAGGCTGACTAGGCGAACACTGGTCCTCATGAAGCTCCTCTACTGCTCAGATTTGCACGGCCACCAGGGACACTATGCTCGCCTGGTCACCGTTGCCGAGGATCGGCGGCCGGACCTCATCGTGCTCGGCGGAGACCTCCTCCCGGACGACTCCGCCCTCGAACCGGCCCGCATGGGCCATGGCCAGCCGGAGTTCGTGCGACGGCAATTCAAGGAGTCGATGGTCGCCCTACGCCAGGCCACGGGCTGCCAGACCATCCTGGTGATCTTCGGCAACCACGATTGGTCCAGCAGCGTCGATCCAATGCGAGAGTTGCAGGGCGGACCCCAATGTCCGGTCGGTGAGGGGCTCATCACCCTCCTCGATCACCAGAAGCCGGTCGACGTGCAGGGCCTCGGTTTCCTCGGTTATTCCTGTACCCCTCCCACGCCCTGGTTCGTCAAGGACTTCGAACGCCTGGACCAACCCGGGGATCGCCCCCCTCTGCTCGGTGGAGCCCAGTGGGATCAACGATTCTCCCGGGCCACCGCCCACGGGGCCAAGGCCATCTTCGAGGATTGCCCAACCATCGCCGAGGACCTGGCCAACCTCCAGCCGCCGGCCGGACCCTGGGTGTTCGTCGCCCACGCCCCCCCCTACCAGACCGATCTCGACCGCACCTACGGACGAAAGCCCTTCGGGTCGCGAGCCGTTCGAGACGCCATCGAACAGCGCCAGCCCCTTCTCTCACTGCACGGCCACATCCACGAATCGCCCGCCGTCACCGGCAGCCACCGCCACCAGATCGGCAACACCGTGGCCGTCAACGTCGGCCAGACCAGATCCAAGCTGAGCTACGCCATGATCCAGATCGATGTCCCCGGCGAGAAAGTCGTACTGGTCGAGCACGGACAGCAATCGTGAATCTTATACTGGTGGGGTATCGCGGCAGCGGAAAAAGCACTATAGGGACGATCCTCGCCAAACGACTCGGCTGGTCCTTCCTAGACCTCGACACAGTCGTCGCCCAACGGGCCGGGCTGACCATCTCCCAAATATTCACCCAGGAAGGCCAGACCGCCTTTCGCCAGAGAGAACGCGATGTCTTCCTCTCCCTCCGAAAGTTGAAAAACCACGTGATCGCCCTGGGCGGAGGTGCACCGCTCGACCCCGAGATTCGAACGCTGGCCAGACGCATGGGCAAGGTGGTCTGGCTTCGGGCCCCCGCCGTGATCCTCTGGACCAGGATCAACGGCGATAAGCGATCCCCCAATGACCGGCCCGACCTGACCGAAGCCGGAGGACTCGCCGAAGTAGAGGCCCTGCTACCCCAGCGCGAACCACTCTACAGTAGCGCCGCCAACCACGCCGTCGATACCTTCCCCGGCACCGCCGAAGAATCCGCCGACGCCATCGAAATCTGGTATCAGGCCGGAGACTTCCCCGGGGCCAACAGGTCTCCGTCCAAGAGAGAGTAGGACCTTGGATTTCGTCCTCCTGTGCATCGTTCCCCTGGCCCTTCTGGGGGCCATCGTCGGGAGCTTCCTCAACGTCGTGATCTTCCGCCTCCCCCAGGGCCTGTCCATCATCCGACCGCACCGATCCTTCTGTCCACATTGCCAGGTGACCATCCGTCCGCGAGACAACGTCCCCGTGGCTGGTTGGCTCGCCCTCCGCGCTCGATGCCGACACTGCCGCGCCCCCATCTCCATGGCCTACCCCCTGATCGAGTCCGCCAGCGCCCTGCTCTTCATCATGGTCTGGGATGCCCTGTTCATCGCCGGACTGTCCCCCGCCGTCGCCTCGCCCGCCGCCGACTGGCCCATGGCCCTGGCCTATCTCTCCCTCTTTGCCGGCCTGCTCGCCGTCTCCGGCATGGACATCGAGTCCTACATCATCGACATACGGATCTGCGTCTTCATCATGATCACCGGCGTTGCCTGCCACTTCATCTGGGGTATCCCGGCCGCCGTGCTCGACCCTGTCGCCGTCGAGCCCACCGGGGCCCTGCCGCCGGCCCTCTGCCTCATCGGCGCCGCCATGGGAATCACCTGGCTGCTCACCGCCCTCCTCATGGCTCGATTCTCCTCCCCACACTGTGGCACCGGCGTCTCGCCGGTGGGAACACCACCGTGCCCCGACCCCGACCAGCTCAGTGACCCCGACCACCTCGGTGATGCCCCCGACCCCGAGACTCCCGCCGACCACAATCCTTCTGCCTACACCAATCGTGCTGCCCGGAGATTCCAACCGCTGCCCGTCGCCGCCTTGTGCTGCGTCGTCCTGGCCATCGCCGGCTGGCAGATGTTCCTCCCCGACTTCCAACCGTGGAGCGGCCTCCCTGCCGGCAGAGAGCGGGGCCTTGCCGCCTGCTTCCTGCTCATGCTCTTGCTGGTCTTGGCGTCTATGGTCAACCGCCCCTCGGACGATCAGGTCATCGAGGAAATCGAGGCCGAGCGCTTCCAGGCCAGACCCATGGCCCTGAGAGAATTCGCCCGCTTCATCCCCGCCCTGGCCGTCGGACTCGGACTCCTGCTCTTCTTACGCCATAGCGGAGACCTGGCCGCGACTTGGCACGATGCCCGCCAAACCACCTCCGACCTCGGCTCGGTTTCCCTGCACCTCGGCGGGGCCCTACGCGCCGTCGGAGGCCTGGTCTTTGCCGCCGCCCTCGGTTGGACCGTACGCATCCTCGGCACCCTGGCCTTCGGCAAGGAGGCCTTCGGAACCGGCGACATCTACATCATGGCCGCCATCGGTGCCGTCGCCGGTTTCTGGATGGTGGTCTTCGCCTTCTTCCTCGCCGCCCTCCTGGCCCTGGTCGGAGTCCTGGCCACCCTGTTTCGCAAGAGGAGCCGGGCCATTCCCTTCGGACCCTGGCTGGCCATGGGGGCCTTCGCCGCCCTCTGGCTACAAACCATATTGCTGGAACTATTCGGATACGCAGGCTCATTGCTCTGGTCGCTCATCACCGACCGGCCGCCGTGGGTCACCGGAGGTTGAACAATGTCCCGACCAATCAAGCAATTCGTTGTCTACACGAAAGTTACAATCGTAATCCTGCTGCTCCTCCTCCTGGTCTTGCTCGTAATAAAAAACTGGGGATACCGAACCAGGTTCTGGCCCGGAGCGGCAGACCAGGACGTGCCCACCCTCTGGCTCATGTTGGTCACCGCCATCTTCTCCATCCTCCTCTACTGGGTCTTCTCCAAGACCCGGCGAGTCTTCACCGATCTAGCCGAACTCCGGGCCCAGCAAGCCAGCCACCAGCTCCTCACCGACCAGAAACAACGCGCTCAGGACCTTGACGCCCAGGAACGCCGCATCGACCAGAAAATCCAGACCGCCCTCGATGAGGACGCTCCCCAAGAGTGAGCCGCAACCGCCAGTCCGATACACAAAACCACTATGACTCGTGGCTACAACCCCGGAAACCCAAAATATTGTGCCATTGGGCCCGTTTTTCTTGACCTTTCGCCGGTCCTCGGGTATGAAGGCTACCCAGTATGCAAAGGTCAATCCGGATCCTCGCGGCGCGGGTACTACCACCCGATCGTCGCCCTGTTCAACGTTTGGAGGAACAAATCATGACACGGAAGACGCACGCTTCTGGTTGGGCCCTGGTGACCGTCCTGGTCAGCCTCATCGCCGTCGGCTGCGGCCCCAGCGAGACGGAACTAAAAATGCAGGACCTCTCCGCCGAGAATGATCAGCTCAAGACCGACGTGGGTGAACGTGACCGCCAACTCAACGACGCCCTGGTCCGCGAAAACGACGCCCGCGACAGCATCGATGAACTCAACCGCGAAATGGCCACCCTCCGTAGCGAACGCGAGAAGCTCGGGGACACCGGTGATTGGATCTCCACCCCCACCGTCGACATGATCTCCATCTCCGACTCGGTCCTCTTCGCCTCCGGAAAGGCGACCCTATCCACCACCGGTCGAGCCCGACTGGCCCAGATTGCCACCGATATCCGCTCCCGATACATCGACCGGGACATCTACGTCTTCGGCCACACCGACGACCAGCCCATCCGCAAAAGCAAGTGGAAGGACAACTGGGAACTCGGCGCCCAGCGATCCCTGACCGTGGTCCGAACCCTCGCCGACCAGGGTATCTCCCGCGACCAACTCATCGCTGCCAGTTGTGGTGAGTACCGCCCCCTGATGACCGGCGCCGCCCAAGGAAGCCAACCCCGCAACCGCCGAGTCGAGGTCATGGCCGTCCTACGCAACGCCCCGGCGATGAACAAGACCGCCGCCCGGTCGTACTCGGACTGATACAACTGCCTCCCGCGCCCTCATGACAGTGAACGGTTCTCCCCCGACCACCGCCCGCCGCCTCCGCGCGCATCCCTGATCCCCCGCTTCTCTGCGATCTCCGCGGTGAACAATCCCGCTCAACCCCGCCCCGCCTCCTCGATGATCCCCTCCAGGATGTCCCCGCCCACGGCACGCCACCGCGGCACGTGCTTGCGGTTGATGAAAATCATGGGAATGCTCCTCAAACCCAGCAGCTTGCCCGCCCGGCAATCTTCCTCGATCGCCTCGGACACCCCGGGACTCTCCACCGCCGCCAAGAAGGCTCCACCGTCCAGGCCCAATCCCTCCGCCACCTGAACCACTAACTCGTCGCTGAACTGCTTCTGGTTGGCCATCAGCCAATCGTGCATCTTCCAGTACACTTCCCGGCCGCCCAACTGACCGGCCGCCTCGACCGCCCTCGACGCCCGACAAGCCAGCGGGTGCTTGTCCGCCTGAGTCGACGGGTTGCATTCCGTGTTGATCGGGTAATGGCGGAACGAGTAGTACACGTCGGTTCGTCCGGCAATCAACTCCTCGATCCTGCCCACCGCCTCCGCCGTGTATGGCTCCTGGTAATCACCCCAAACCACGATGTGAAGCTGCGCATCATCGGTCCCTCGAGCCCAGGAGTGCTGATCCAGCGGCATCCGGCGAACCCGCTGCGCCCGCCAGTCACTGTTGTACTTCTCCAAGGCCGGCGGAGGTTGATCATTATCATGCGCCATCGGCGGTGGATTCTCCGCCGCCACCGCCGCCACCGCCCGGGGAACCGCGTTCCTCGCAAACACCCCCTTCAACTCCACGCCGTTGATGAATACCATCGGCGTGTAGTGCAACCCCAGCCAGACGCCCTCCTCGATATCCGCCTGCACCAACTCCAGCGTCTGGTTGCTCCGCATCACTTCGATGAACTCCGTAGGGTCGAAACCCAGTTCCACCAGCCCGCTCCTCATAACCTGGTTGGTAAAACTGCCGTCCCGGTCAAAAAGCCAAAAGTGCATCCGCCAAAACCCGTCGTTGCCCCCCAGGATGCCCGCCGCCTCGGCCGCCCGAGCCGCCCAGCACGCATTGGGGTGCTTGTTCTTCTTGAAACGGGGGTTGCAGTCCGGACACATGGGAAAATGCTTGATCGAAAGAGATACGTCATCCCGCTGACCGAGCATCTCCCGAACTTCCTCCTCGATCCGGTTGCAGTCCACGCATTGATAATCGGTCAGCATCACCAAACGCACCGGGGCCTCCCGCGGCCCGTAAACATAGCGGCCCCGAAACCCCCCCTCCCAAGGACGCCCCGACCCCTGACCGACCTCCGAGGCGCTGCTCCCCTCACTCGCCTCGCCTGCCCCGGTTGCCGCCGCTCCTTCTTGCCTTGCTTGGACGGCCCTATCCGTAGCCGCGATGATCCGCTCCGTGGACTCCGCCAGATCAGCCTCCTGCTCGGCCTCCACGATCTTCTTCTCCCGCCACTCGGTCGTGCCCAGCACCACCGAGGCCAAGATGAACACCACCCCAATCGTGACCACCGCCCGCCAGGACGCCGCCGCCCGACGCGACCTTTCCATCACTATCCAAAACGCCAAGTTGCCCGCATGAGCCGCCAGGCAGTAGTGGCACACGTGGCCCTCGACAAAGATCACCACAACGAAGCCCAGCGAAATCAACGCCCCCACCCGGACTACCGTGCGAAACGCCGACGTGACGCCCCGCCCCGAACCCCACCAGGCCGCCAACGCTCCGGCAAAGTAGGCCAATCCCAAAAACGAAACCGGCCAGTTCACCACCGGAACCTTGCCCCACACGCTCGCCGCCGCCTCGGCGCAAGGGCTGCCCTCCCCGCACCCCGGCAGACTCAACCCGCCGATGTGGTCCAAAACCAACATCAACGACATCACCGCGCTCAGCCCCAGGAAAACCAGGCCCGCCACAAACAGCCCCGGCCCAATCCTCACTTCCCCTCGCCCGGCATCGCCGCCCGCCCCGGACCCGGGCGCCTCGGACCCGGGAGCAGCGGCCGGCAGCCCCGCCTTGCCCGATCGATCTCGTTTCTTTGATGACTTCTTGGCCATGAGTCTCCTCGACACCTAGCTGCAGGCCCCCAACCCAAAGAGCCGCGGGCTTCATCCCGCGCGGTTCTACGTCAGGAAATCTGCTTCGGTAATTCCATCGTATTAAACGCTAACTCTCAATTCTCTGGGGCAGCGCCCCCGGCGGACAACTCGCCATGGCATTCAAGGCCAATATAGTTCACCCCCCCCGCCAGGCAAGGCCGGACCGGGCCCCGGCTGCCTCCCGCGCCCGATGATACACCCCGGCCGGTCTCCAAGGCCCGACAACGCCGACCTGGTTACAAAACATTTACCCGAGACTAGAATACAACGTCA
>CAZFMS010000132.1:0-11124 GCA_964520125.1 uncultured Planctomycetaceae bacterium | reverse complement strand
GGCTTCGGCGGCCAGGCCGGCCGGGGTGGAGCGATCGGGCAGCATCCGCTGGACCGGGCGAAAGAGGGGCGGATGGTAGGCCAGGATCAGGTCGGACTTGCCCCGTACGGCCTCGTCCAGGACGGGGCCGGTCAGGTCGATGGTCAAGAGGATGCGTTTGGCGGGCCAGGATGGATCGCCGGCGAGGAGGCCGACGTTGTCCCATTCGGCGGCGGCCCAGGGGGGGGCGATCTGCTCCAGGGTCTGGCAGAGGGCATGGACTGTTTTGGTCGTTGGGGTCATCTGCTTGGTGCTTTCGGGCTGCCCCTCGGCGGCAAAACCGGCTGGTGACAAGCCTGGCTCTGTGGGCCGGGGGCTCTTAGTTGCACTCCTGGGCTACTAGTTCAGCGTACAGCTTTTGCAAACGTTCGGTCAGCTCTCCGGGATGGCCGTTTCCAACCTGATGCTTTTCGATGGCGGTCACGGGCATGATCTCCATTACGCTGCCGGTCAGGAAGACCTCGGTGGCGGCCAGCAGGGCGTTGATGTCGATGGGCCGGGATTCGGTCGGCAGGCCGTTGGCCTGGGCGATGTCGATGACGGCCTGGCGGACTATCCCGGGCAGGACGGGGGTGTCGATCGGGGGGGTGACGATCACGCCGTCCTGGATGGTGAAGACGTTGCAGACCGAGCCTTCGGCCAGTTTGTTTTCGGTGGTGAACCACAAGGACTCGTTGCACTTTCGCTCGGCGGCGTCCTTCATGGCCAGGAGTCGGGGAAGATAGGCCAGGGTCTTGTGACCGGCCAGGGGGTTCCACCGGCTCTGTTTGTAGGGGCAGATACAGACGCGCATGCCGCGGCGGTAGAGTTCCGGGGGGTAGGGATCTACGGGGCTGGCGGTGATCAGCACGGTGGGCTGGGGCGCTTCGTCTGGGTCGTGGCCCGGTCGGGGCACGGGGCCCGGGGTGACGGTCAGGCGGAGTCGGGCTTCTGCGAGGTGGTTGGCTTCGAGGACTTCCTGGATGGCTTGATGAAGGAGGTCATCGGAGATCAGGGCGTGCATGTTGAGGGTCGCCGCCGAATGGGTTAGTCGGGCAAGGTGAGCGGACTGGTGCATTACGCGGCCGCGGTAGACGCGCATGGTCTCGAAGAGGCCGGCGGCGTGGGTGAAGCCGGCGTCGAAGACGGAGACCTGGGCCTGGGAGGCCGGGATTATGCGTCCGTTGAGGAATACCATTTCGGCAGTTTCGCTCATGGGCTGGCGGTCTCCAGGGCTTCTTGCGGGTGGCGGGAGGGTGGGCTGGTTTGACGTTGGGGGTGGTCGATGTCCATCTGCTTGGGGGGGGAGGGCAGCGGAGTAATCGGGCAGCGGGCCTGGTCGAGGGCGGCCAGCATGCCGGCGGCCTTGGCTTGCAGTTCGTCGTGTTCTTCTTGGGGGTCGGAGTCGGCGACGATGCCGCTGCCGACGTGCAGGGCGGCGTATGAGCAGGTCTGCCGGCGGCCGGCCGCCATTAGTCGTTTGTTGCCGGCTGTGGTCTGGACGAGCATGGTGCGGATGGCCAGGTTCAACTGCAGGTCGCCGTCCAGGCCGAGGTAGCCGATCGCCCCGCAGTACGGCCCGCGCGGGTGGGGTTCCAGTTGGTTGATGATCTGCATGGCGCGGACCTTGGGTGCGCCGGTCACGGAGCCGCCGGGGAAGGTGGCCCGCAGGAGGTCGATTGCGTCGGCATCTCCGCGCAGTCGGCCGGTGACGGTGGCGGTGCGATGAAAGACGGTGGGGCAGGTTTCCAACTCGCCGGCCGAGGCTACGCGAACGGTGCCGTACTCACAGACCCGGCCCAGGTCGTTGCGCTCCAGGTCGATGATCATGTTCAGTTCGGCCCGGTCTTTCTCGCTTTGCATCAGGGCGTGCCGGGCGGCGCGGTCGAGTTGGGGGGTCGGGCCGCGCGGCCGGGTGCCCTTGATCGGCCGAGTGGTGATGTCCCGCCCGTGGACGCTCAGGAACAACTCCGGGGAAGATGACAACACGGCCCACGGCGGGGAGAGGGGATGTTCGGCTGAGTTCGCGGTGCTTGCGGTAGGTGGCCCGGTGGTTTGATCGGGGGCGGCGCCGGCGATGTAGGCCGCGTATGGTGCCGGGTTGGTCCGGCAAAGATGCTGGTAGAGTTCGATCGGATGCACGTCGACACGGGCTCGAAACCGCCGGGCCAGGTTGGCCTGGAAGATGTCGCCGGCGCGGATGTACCGGAGCACACGCTCGACCTTTTCCAGGTAGGCGGCGCGGGAGTAATTCCATTGGCCCGGGTGGTTTGGCGGTTCAGGGTTGTCCGCCGCAGGGGGTGGAGTCGTCAATCCGGGCTGACCGTCGGGGTCCGGGCGGGCGTCGGCGACGATGCGTTCCAGGGCGTCCAGCCGGGCGGAGAGGGGCGGTCGGCGTCGTCCGAGAAGTCTCGGGGGGAGGGCCAGGCCGGCGGCGATCCAGGAGTCGGACAGGTGGTCGTGGAGGAGCACGGTGTCGTACAGGGCCCAGTGGGACAAGACGGGGTTAACCCTGGCGGGGGTCCAACCGGCGGTCGGCTCTACAAACCGGCCGGCCTCGTAGGCCAGGTATCCTATCCACCCCCCGACGAAGGGCAGGCCGGTCGGGGGCTCCGGGCGGAGCCAGGGCCGGCAGAGGTCGGCGAGCTGGGCGAATGGATCGGCCTGGTCCGCCGCGGAGAAGGTGACGGTTCGGACGGGGTCCCGGGCATAGATCGAGTACCGTCCCGGCGAGCTAGGCTGGGCCAGGGATTCCAGCATCACTGCGGACGGGCCGGCGGCGAGGATTCGTCGCCAGGCCGGCAGGTTCCCGGGCGGCGGGATGGTCCGGGAAGCGCAGCGGACTAGTTCTCGGTCGGAGGCGGAGGGCATGGCGGGCAGTATAGTCCGGAGAAGGGTCCGGCTAAATGGTAGTCCTGGGCAGGAGCAGGTGATCGGCCGGCCTGGGCGACTCTCGCCGGCCGGTGTTTGGGTGGCCTTCCGGACCGGGGAGGGCCGGGGGCCGGTTCTTGGCCCGATCGGCCTTGATGAGAGCGGGTCCTTGGACGTATAATGAAATGTCGGGGATCAGCACCGCTTGGGGGCAGTGCAGGCAAGGATCGTCCAGATGCAATCAGCAGGCACGAGGGAAATTGTCGCGGCGGCGGGTGCGCAGCGTCAGACGGCGTTGTGGATCATAGCAATCTTGTTGGCGATCATCACCACGGTTCTGGTGGTTCGCCGGCCGGGGTCTCCTCTGGTGGGGCCGGCCTACGGGGACAGTCCGATGGCCGGGGCCCGGGGAGTCTTCGCCTTCACCGGGCAACTGGACAAGAATCGCTACGGGCTGTTCATGCTGGACGTGGATAGCAGCAACGTGTGGTGCTACGAGTATTTGCCGAGCACGCGCAAGCTGAAGCTGGTGGCGGCCCGGTCCTTCCGTTGGGACCGATACTTGGAGAACTACAACAACGACGAGTTGACGCCCTCTCAGGTGCAGGTGCTGCTGAAGGAGCAAAACCGCATCGAGGAGCGCATCGGCGGCGGCATGATGGCCCCGGGTACGGATAACGAAGATGAGGATGGGGAGGCCCTGGGAACGAGCCCTCCCGGGTTTCCGCCCTGATGGCCCGGTCGAGTCTCTGGTTGGCGGCCATGGGCAGACGGAGGCAGGGATAGGAAGTGACACTAGGCTGGCGCTGGGTCGAGCCGAGCTGATGAAGGCCGGCATGGCGATGTGCCGCAGGCGTGGGAAGCAACAGCAATGGCAAACGATTACCTGACATTCGAAGAGGTATGCGAGGCGTTGAGCAAGTCCGTTGACGAGGTGAACGGTCTAATCGCCTCCGGCCAGTTGAGCGAAGTGCGGGACGGCGGCCAGGTGTTCTACAAGCGGACGGAAATGGAGCAGATTGCGGCCAAGGAGGGGAGCAGCATCGTGGACCTGGCGGCGACGGAGGAGGTGACGGGCGAAGAGAGTGGAACAGAGGAGGCTGAGTCTTTCGCATCCGCCCTGTCCAGCCTGGCCGACTCATCTTCGGGCCTTGATCTGATCGACGATGGTCCGGTGGCGGGCGAAGGCGAGGCCGTGGCGGCCGGGGCCGAGCAGGCCACGGGCGATGCCGCGGAAGCTCTGGACACCGGGGGCGCATCACCGATGGAATTGAGTATCGAGGAATTCCCGGAGGAGTTGCCGGCCGCCCCGAAGCCACCGGGTGAAGATGATGCGCTTGAGGCCGAGGAGCCTTCGGAGATCGAACTGCTTCCCGCCGAAGAATCTCCGGCGGTGGAGGCGACGACTGAAGAGGCGGCCTCGGATGTCCCCGATCTGGGGCTTTCGGGTTCGAGCCTGATGGGCCTGGTGGCCAGCGTGGAGGAGGCGGAAGCCGAGAGTGAGAGTGCTGCGGCCTCGGCGCTGGAGGTGCCAGATTTGGGCCTTTCCGGCTCGAGCATCCTGAGCATGGAGGCCGGGGGCGAAGAGGCGAAGGCCGAGCCCGGTCCGTCGGCCGAAGAGGCCGCCCCGACCGGAAAGTCGGCGGGGATCAGCGTCTTTGACGACGAGGAAATGACGATCGAGGCCGACCCGATGGGGGAAACGCAGATCACCTCGAGCGTGGAGGATTTCGATTCGGTGGGCAGCGGGAGCGGCCTGCTGGATCTGACCCGGGAGAACGACGACACCTCGCTGGGCCCGGAGTTGGAGGATGTCATCTCCCCATCGGAGGCGGATGAGACGGAGACGGAGGCGGTGGCCCTGGGGGCGGAGACGATCGATGATGGTTCACCAGCGGTGGCGTCCGCGGAGGTGGACATGGTTGCGTCCGCCGTCGCGGCCCCGGCGCGTCGGGCGGCCGCGGGGGCGATGGCCGGTTCGGCTCCGCTGACAGTTTGTGCGTTTCTGGGGGTGGCCGGCCTAGCTCTGCTGGGCCTGGCGACGGCGGCGGCGGTTCAGGGGGTCTGGCCCGGCTTCTTGAACCAGATTGCCAGCGGCGTCATCCACTACGCGGTCTTCGGTGGGCTGGCCTTGGTGGCCATCGTGACCGGGGTACTGGGCATTCTGGCCGGACGTTGATAGTGGCAGGGTCGGCGGGCTACCGGGGGTCATCCTGAAGGGGCCCTGCGGATTGGGCGTCTGGCGAGACTCAAGGGCTGTTGCCGGCCCAGATTGCTTCTACATTGAACTCGCGGACGAAAGGGGCGTCGCTGGACGCCCGATAGGCGGGGTCCATCAAGTCTTCCAGGGCGTACATCCGGCCACGGTGTTCGAGATAGCCCAGGGAGTGCTGGGTCAATTCGGCAGTAGGAGGAGAGCCGCGGCAAGGATCATCGCCGTGGTCGAACGACTTTCCGTTCCAGCCATCATCCGCTTGAGCATTAGGGAGGAAGCCCGTCGCGCTTTGGCCGGCGGTGGTCGAGTGTTTGCCCACACCGGCCAGGGCGAGCGTAAGTAAGAGGATCGCCGCTACCTTGAGAGCCATCGCCCGTACCTCCAGAGTGCTTACCAGCCCTTCACGGTCGGTGCCACTGGTCGCAGGCCGCACACAAGGGCAAGTTACTGTACCGGTCGTCTCGGAGATCGGCAAGCCGCCCGCAACGCCACAAGTCTGGCAACGACAGTTCGCTTATTCTTCCTAGAGCCTGGCGGCCGGTGAAGTCCTGGTCGCAGGTGGTCATGGTTCCATCGGCCAGGATCATGGCTCGAGAGAAGGCCCGTCGACAGGTTCCGCGGACCGGGGGATCCATGGCGGTGACCGCCCGGGTTGGTCGCTGTCCGGCGCAATGGCTGTAGCCGGTGATCAAGGACATTCCCAGCCGCCGCTGCCAGTTGTCGAAGAACGCCTCCAGGTCCGAGAGGGTCTCCTGGGCCTTGACCATCGAGGGCAGGACCAAGGGGAGGACGCTCTGTCCGGAGGCCCGCCGCGAGAGCCACTGCTCCAGTCGGGCGGTGACGGCATCGAAGGCATCGACACCGTGCACTCGGCGGTAGGTTTCTGGCGTGGCCGCGTCGAGGGTTACCTCGACGACGTCTACGGGCGTGTCAAAGAGGGCGGCCTCGATGTCCGGGTTGTCCAGGAGGGCGCTGGTCCGCACGGCGATGGCCGCGGCGTTGGAGTCTCGCAGGACGCGACAAACCTCCGGGAACTGGGGATGAGCACAGGGCTCGCCAAATCCGCCCAGCACGATTCGGACGTCGTCGTGACCCTGGATCGCCTCGGCCAGGTGATGGATGGTGTCCAGGGCCATGGGGCCCCGGCGGCCGACCTCATCGCCGCACGGCCGGAGTACTGATCTCGGTGAAGGGGAATCGAGGGTGGTCAGCTCGATCTCGATTTCCTCGGGCAGGCGGTCCAGGTGGCTCTGTTGGCGTTTGGTGAGCCACGCGGCGATCTTGGCGGCGTCCCAGTCTTGGCCTCCGTCGTCCAGCAGCGCTCGAAGGCGGGTCCAACTTCGGCTGGTGTCGGCCAGCAGCCGGCCTCGAGCCTCGATGATCTCGGCCGCGGGTCGGTAGCAGGCTTCCTTGCCGGTGAAATCAGGGGCCGGACGATCCGGTTGATATAGAAGCAAGACGCCGGGCGGTTGGTTGGTGGGGGCCAGGTCCTCGAGCAGCTTTCGACCGAGGACCACGGCGCCGATCCCCGGCGGGGCCTGGACGATGGTCATGCGCACGACGGCCTCGAACTCCTGGTAGTGTTGGACCATGCCGTCGATCAAGGCCGGAGAGACCATCGGCGCTGCGGCCGGGACGGAGACGACGGCATCGGCGGCAACCTTGTCGGCCAGTGCGGCCAGGAGGGCGACCCGGATGTCCTCGTCGAAAGCGCAAAGCCCCCCGACGCCTCCGCGCCAGCCGTCGAGCCCCCACCAGCGGCCGGCGCGGACCAATGCGGCGTAGGGT
Source organism: uncultured Planctomycetaceae bacterium (assembly GCA_964520125.1). Taxonomy (GTDB): domain Bacteria; phylum Planctomycetota; class Phycisphaerae; order UBA1845; family UTPLA1; genus JAFGQA01. Next base: position 4,232 of record CAZFMS010000132.1, on the reverse strand, counting down.
GGCGGGGCGGGATCGTGCGTTTCCAACTCGACGTTCAATCCCTCGAGCAGTCCGGCTACCTCGGCGGCCTGCTCGACCGGTGAGAGGACGTGGACCGCATCGAGCCGGCGGGCGGCGAGGACCCGCTGGACGGTCCGGCGCAAGACCGGCCGGCCGCCGAGTTCGTCTCGCAGGCGCGACCGAGTCCCCAACGGCGACTGTTCGAGGTCGACGGCGATGGTGGCGACGATCTTCACTCCCCGGCCTCCCGGGCCTCGTCGAACCTGGCCAGGGCCTGGTCGAGGATGCTCCCCAGGCTGTCGCATCCCTGCAGGAGGGATTCCATGAAGCGCGTGTCTCTGCGGAGTCGGCGCTCGGCCCCCGTCCGCCCGCTGTTGGAGTCTCCTGCTATCTGCCGGTCGGCGGCGAACTTCTGCAGCTCACCCAACTGGGACACGTCGCGGACCATGCGGAAGATCAGCTCGTGCTGCTGCACCAGGGTACGCAGCTCGTCCACGCGGACGATTCGCTTGTTGAAGCGCTGCCGGTCGCCGAGGAGACCTTCCAGTTCCTCCAGTACGTCGCGGGTTTCGCGGCACAGTTTGCGGAAGGCCTGCAGCTGCTCACGTCGGTCGGCCATTGCCTCCCTGGCCGGCTCCAGCTTGGCGGGGTTGTACCACTCGGCTTGGAGGTAGTCGAAACGCGACGCGGCGATGGGCTCCCGGCAGAATTGGGCGGCGGCCTCGCGGAGGGGCATGACCTCGGTGCCGGCTTTGCGGGCCCCGCCTTCGGTGGCGTCGATGATTCGGGCGGTGGCCTTGGCGAAGTCGCGCTCGAACTGCTCCAGGTAGCTGAACATCTGCTCGTCGGTGTAGATTGCCCGGCCGGCGATGTCCTTGATCCGGCGGAGTATTGGCCGCTGGCGGATGATCCGCTCCCATTCCTTAATCTCCAGCGTGCCGTATCGGCCGAGTTCAGACTGCCAGGCTCGATGGATCGGCAGGCCGGGGGCGTAGTAGCAGTGCCCGGAGAAGCCCAGGTCCTGGCCGACGAAGATGATCGGGTCACAACCTAACCATTGGGCCAGGTAGAAGGCCAGGTGCATGACGGTGGCCCCGGCCTCGATGGGCGACCGCTTGGCGAGGCCCTCGCCCACGCAGCGATGGGCGAACTCGTTGTCCAGCATGATCACCCGGTTGCCAGCCATCGCCGGGGTGCCGCGAAAGGTGTCGATCACGTGCCAGGAGGCCTTGGGCTCGGCGACCAGCACGAGATCATCGGGGATGTCCACGGCCTCGAAGAACTGGCGAGATAGTTCGCTGAAGTCCAGGGAGGTGACGAAGTGCGGCTTGATCCCCTTGCCGAGGAGGAGACGGAGGGTGGTCTGGGCGGTGATCAGCACGGCCTTGTCCTGGAGCGGGCGCAGTTGATCGACGTTCTTCACCAGCGACGGTCCGGCGGCGACCAGAATGGCGGGGCAACCGGCGAACCTTCGGCGAATCGCGTCGGGGGGGGGCGTGGAGAGGTAAGTGGGCAGGTTGTTGGCAATGTTGCGGCAGGTGATCTCGGCGTTTCGCACCAGGGTGATCAGGGAGGTCTTGGCGAAGGCGGCGTAGTCCATGATGGTCTGGCGGCAGGCGGTGTGGAATGGGGCGTTGTGCTCGCGGGAGACCGGCGGGGCGGCGAAGATGGTGCCCAGCATCAGGACGGTGGAGTGCCGGCCCAGCCGTTCGTGGAGGGCGTCCTTCTCCAGTTGGGTCAGGATCTCCACCCGGCCGGTGGCCAGCTCCTTGGACAGATCGGTGTGTTCGAGGGCGGTCTTGACGGTGATGAGGTCCGGCTCGCAGACGAAGATCACCATCTCCTGGCCGAAGACCTCGAACAAGGCCTTGAGGTGATAGCCGAGGGCCAGGCCGGCCAGGATGATGCAGCCGGCCTCGTTCTTATCGAGAGTCTTGCAGAAATCGAGGGCTTCGCGTTGGGGGTCGTAGCGGCTGTGGAGGAAGAGGGTGCGACCGTCGGTGGTGGTCACCAAGGCGGTCACTGGGCCCTTCTTGGAGGGCTGCACTTCGAGCGAGGCGTCGATGGGTAATTCGTCGATGCGCTGGGCCAGCTTGGGGTGATGGCGCCAGAGCTGGGCCATGTTGTCGAGGAAGACCTGGTTGACGGCGATCGGAGTTTGCACACCAGGATTCTACCGACTTCAATGGGGCTGCACAGTCTTGCCGTGCCTACTCCAGCAGATCACCGATGGCAGCCTGGGCCATGGAGGAATACTGGGCCGACGGTTGTGCTTTCGGATTTCAACCGGCTGGATGCGGATCGGTCTGCTTGGAGGTGGTCGGCTGAAGCCGACGGGCTAGAGCCGGTCAGGAGAGGTTAGCCGGCAATTGCAGTCGGATCACAGAGTAATTCCACTCGTACCATGACGATACTTGGGCCTGTCAGGACTCGCCATGGTCCGACATGCGCCAGGCGGAGACCTTCGAGTGAACCCGGGCAACGCCCTTGAGCCATTCGATGTTGCCGGCATCGGTTCCGGCGTGGACCTCGCGGAGGGACTCCGCCGTCTGGGGATCGTAGGAGGGCTCCGCAGGGTCATCGACAGGGATCACAGTTGCGACTTCGACCCGCACCACGCCAGGGGCGGCATGCACCCAGCGGGTCTGTCTCACGCGTTTCCCTTCAAGCCGCCGGCGTCATCCGGGGTGGCTCCGACTCGGATCATATCGGCTACCTTGAGGAGCCCGTCCCGAATCGCCATGCAGGCCCTGAGCACATGCAGTTCGTACATCATGTCGTCGTCAGGAAACTCCACCCGGACCAGGCGGCAGACGTCCTCCAACTCGGCCGGAGCGATCCGAGCCTCATCTGCGACACTCTGATAGTCGAAGTAGCTGGTTGCCATAATCGCCTACACCTCCGGTGGGGCCACGATATCGATCACCGGAAGACCCAGGGAGATATCCACCTCGTTGATTCTAGCCCGGCGGCGACGATTAACCAAATGCCTGAAGTTCCAGGAGACGAGCACGTCCTGGCGGGTGAACACTGCCGCGGCTACATGGAGGGCATCGTTGACCATAGTTGGCGTGAATACCCCCCGAGCGATGTAGAGATGGGCAAGCTCCTTCATCTCCTCGGTCACGGGATGGATTTCCATTCCGCGCAGAAGGCCAGTCACCTCGGATCGCCTGGCTGGGTCCGAGATTCGCTCGATTTCCTCGGTTGAGAGAGTGGATGTGCTGGCGTGGAACTCGTCTATTCTAGCCCAGAACGCCTCCGTTTGAGCCTGTCGGTCCGGCCACCGCGCGTCGAAATAGGCACTGAAGACCGCCGTATCGATGTAAACCCGGAGCTTCATCATCTTCTCCGTCGATCTGGTCCCCCCCCGTTCTGACCAGCCCAGCCAGATTAACCCCCTCGAATCACCCTCCCAAAAGCCCCCGTACCCGCCCCCATCTCGAACTTGTACCCCTGATCGGCCAACGTCCACTCCATCGCCGCAATTGCCCCAACCGTGTCCACCGCGTCGACGTAGCCCATGTGGTTGAGGCGGATGAGGTTGCCCTTCATTGAGCCCTGGCCGCCAGCGCAGTGGATGCCGTACTTGTTGCGGAGGTCCTTGCGCCACTTGCCCTCGTCGACGCCGGCGGGGACGACGATGCCGGTGACCGAATCGACCGGGTCCTTGGCGAAGAGCTTTAGCCCCAGGGCTTCGAGGGCCGCCCGGGTCGCTCGGGCCAGCAGCGCGGTGCGGGCCCAGACGTTTTCGATGCCTTCTTCGGTGATCTTCGCGAGGGTGTGGGCCAGGCCGCTGACCATCTGGTTGTTAGGCGTGAAGGGGGTGTCGTTGCCCTCCATGCTCTTGCGGTACTTTTTGAGGTCGTTGTAGTAGGCCGGGGCCTGGTGGGAGTCGATGACCTCCCAGGCCCGTTCGCTGACCGCGACGATGCCCAGGCCGGGCGGGAGCATGAGGGCCTTTTGCGAGCCGGTGACCGCGAGGTCGATGCCCCACTCGTCCATCTTGAAGGGCAAGGTGCCGATGGCGGTGATCCCGTCGACCAGGCAGAGGGCGCCGTGGTCCCGGCAGACCTTGGCGATGCCCCGGGCCTCGCTGAGGGCGCAGGTGCTGGTCTCGGAATGGACGAGGATCACCGCTTTGACATCGGGGTTCTTGTTCAACAGGCCGGCGACATTCTCGGCCTTGAAGCCGAGGCCGTATTCCTGCTGATACTCGACGTAGGGCAGGC
>CAZFMS010000131.1:6581-11135 GCA_964520125.1 uncultured Planctomycetaceae bacterium | reverse complement strand
CACTCCTCGAGCAGCAAATGGGCGTTAATCCCCCCGAAGCCGAATGCGCTGATCGCCGCCCGGCGCGGAGTCTGATGGTTACGGCTCACCCACTCCGCCGGATCGGTCTGCACCCGAAACGGACTGCCCTCCAATGGAATAACTTTCCCCGACCGGCTAAAGTTGGCCGAGGGCGGCAGCACCCGGTGGCCCAGGGCCAGCAGGGTCTTGATCAAGGCCGCGGCCCCGGCAGCGGTCAGCAAGTGGCCGATCATCGACTTGACCGACCCGATCGGGCATTGTCCGCCCTGCCAGCCCGCCGGGCCCCACAACTCGCGCAGGGCCCGGATTTCCACCGCGTCGCCCAGCGGAGTGCCGGTGCCGTGGCACTCGATCAGATCGATGTCCTGCGGAGACCAGCCCGCTTCCTCATAGGCCTGGCGCATGGCCCGGAGCTGGCCCTCGGAATCCGGAGCCAACAGGCTGCCCCCGATATCGTTGGAGAGGCCCAGGCCGCGGATCAGGCCGTAGATCCGATCGCCGGACTCGATCGCGTCGTCCAGCCGCTTGAGCAGCACCACCCCGGCGCCTTCACCGACCACCAATCCGTCGGACGACTCGTCGAACGGCGCGCAGCGCCCTGATCGAGACAGGGCCAACAGTTGTCCGAACCCCATCTGCGTGTAGAGACATTCGGGCCGCGAGACCCCGCCGGCCAACATCGCGTCGGCCCGCCCGGCCCGCAATTCCTCGCAGGCCAGCTTGACCGCATAGAGCGAAGACGCGCAGGCCGCATCCAGCGTGAAGCTACCACCACCCAGGCCCAAGGCCTCGGCGAGCAGCGCCGCCGGTAATCCGACCACCCGGCCATTTAGAGGGTTCGCCCGCCGAGCGAGAGGAGATGGGTCAACCTGAGGAAGGGCACTCTCTGGCACCCCGGCCAGCAGGGCGTCTTCCATTCGCCGGCCAAAGGTTTCTCGGGTGATCGTCGAGGAGCCGTCCGTGGGTAGGGCGATCGCCGCCAGGACCACGCCGACGCGCTCCCGATCCAGGGCCGCCGTCGCCCCGTCTTGGAACGCGGCCCGGCCGGCGTGCAGCACCAGATGGTAGAGCGGGTCGAGCCCGGACAGCAATTCCGGATCGACGGCCAAACCGGCCGGATCGAGCGTGAAGTCGTCAACGAAGCAGCCCCGCAGGGAATACACCTGGTCGGCAGCGGGTTCCGCCGCCAGGGCCTCCCGCGGATCAAGGACCCAGCGCCCCGCGGGGACTTCCCGGGTAGTGTCGGTCTTGTCCAGGATGTTCCGCCAAAACGCAGAAAGATCGCGGGCGCCGGGAAACACACCCCCCATCCCCACCACGGCGATCGGCTCGTCCCATGACATCAAACGCCCCTAGGAAGTCGCCTCGGCAACCGACCGGCGTCGAAAAGCCGCCCGCAGTGAAGCATCCGCGGTGCACTCGTAGCCCTCGATCCGGGCGACGACCACGCCCTCTGCGTCGACGAAGGTGATATCGCCGTGCATCTGGCGACCAGATGCCTGGCGCACTTCCAGGGCCGCGGTCACCCCGGCCGAGGGGAACGATCTTCGGTATTGACGGTATTGACCCAGGTAGGTCGGCAGGGAAACGGCGCCCATCTCCTCGAAGCACCACAGAATGCCCATCTGGAAGCTCGCGTCGAGAACCAGCGGGTCGGTAAGCCAATCGCTCCGTAGGGAATCCGCCATCCACTCGACCGGGGCCGGCGCCGCCCGCAACCGGGCCACCATGCCCCGCGGCGAATAACCGCTCACTTCTTCAATCCCGCGGAAATGGTCCCCGTGAAACAACACCTCCGAGTAAGCCTCCGGCACTCCGCGGACATAGGGCCATTCACCGAGCGAGTCCGGCGGACTGAACATCGGAGCCCCGGGCAGGCTCGACGCCAGAACCACCGTCGCTCGGGCGTGAACGACCTCCGCCTCGCCGCCCCGGCCGCTGCGCAGCTCTACCTCAACCTTGAACAACGGCCCGGTGGCTTTCGCCCGGCCGGCCACCAGCCGCACGTTCTGCGATCCGTTCCGCAGGACGACACCGCGGCAAATGCGCAAGTCGTCAAAGCCGTGCAACTGCAAACCGGGATTCCGGTGCACCGCGGCGTGGCCCAGCCATTCCATCATCACCGCGGCCGGCAGTACCGGCCGACCGTCCAAGACGTGCGACAATAGAAACGGATGGCGCTCGAGATCAACCTGCCTCTCGAACGCGGTCTCGAGAGTCTCCGTCGCCCCGGCCGGCCCCGCGGCCTGCCTGCCTGCCGAAGCGCGCTTAGCGCCGTCGGGGTCGGCGAACCCGGACCCGAACACGACCTCCGCTGCCCCGTCATCCTCCATCCCGAGTTCATCCACCAAGCACCTGGCCCCGGCTTCAAGGGGGATAAGCTCTATCCCGCGCCTGGCGAAGACCCGCCGCAGGGTGGGCGTTACCATGCCGCCGTCCCACGGCCCCCAATTAATCGACGTGACCCGGCAGGACGGCAGCTCGGCCGCCAACTTCTGGGCCGTCTTGTTCAGCACCTCGTTGGCCATCGCGTAGTCCACCTGGCCCTGGTTGCCAAACCGCCCGCTGACCGACGAGAACAGCACCAGATGGTGCAACTCCTCCAAGGGCAGCGCGGCCAGCAGATGGCGCAGGCCCGAGACCTTGGTGTCGAAGACGGCGGCAAACTGCTGGGGCGTCTTGTCCTCGATGCGGCGATCGGCCAGGACACCGGCGGCGTGCACCAGGCCGCGGACCGGCCCCAAATCGGTGCGGATCTCGTCCAGCGCGGTCCGGACCGCCTCCCCGTCGCCCACGTCCACCGATCGATAGACCGCCCGGGCTCCCGTCGCGCAGATACGGGCCAGATTCCGCCGGATTTCACGATTGGCCATCCGGCCGTCCACGGCCGATTGCAGTTCCGCCGGGCCGACCTTGGTCCGATCCTCGACGCCATGCTCCAACACCGCCGCCTTGATCTCCGCCTCGCCCTCGAGCCCCGCCAGCCACGAGGGTTCCTCGGCCGGCGGCGCAGAGCGACCCAGCAGCACCAGCACCGGCCGGCACCGCTCGGCCAACGCCACCGCACACTCGGCAGTCACGCCCCGGGCCCCGCCGGTTATGACCACCACGTCTCCCGGCTCCAGGTTCGGCGACCCGCGGCGGGTAGCGCCTTCGACCAGATCAAGCCCGCTTCGCCTGCCTTCATCCAGCCCCACCTCGATCGGCCCCGCCGACGACAGTTCGTTCAGGATCGCCGCCGCGGCACCTTCGGAATCCGTCCAGGAAGATGACACGTCGATGGCCCGACACCGCACGTCGGTCCATTCCAGAGCCGCCGTCTTGGCCAAGCCTGCCAAACCACCCTGGGTCGGATCGAAGCGGCCGCCGCGTAGGCCGAAGGCCCCGTCCATCCGCGACACCGTCGCCAGCAGACTTCCCCCCTTCGACGCGGCCGATCGTAGGTCGCCGGAAACCGCCTTGGTTAGGAGGAAGGCGTTCTTCAGCATTTCCTCCGAGCGGGCCTCCCAGACGATCCCCTCGGTCGTCGTTGGCGGGGCTACATAGATCAGTCCGCCGATGAGTACCGGGGACTCCGCCAACGAGGCATCTGCCCTATCACTCACTTCTCCCTCAGGGCCTAGCCTCTTTGCTTCCGCGGCCCGGGCATCCGGCTCGCGCGGAGATACCGGCGAGACGCCGGGGCCACCGTCTGGGGATAGGCTCATGGCCAGGGCCACCGGGTCCACAATCCGGGCCGCGCAGCCGGCCGAAATCAGCCGGGCCACGATCGCCGGGGCCAGTTCGGTTTGGTCATCGGTCACTAGAATCTCGTGCCCCGAGGCCACCTCCAGGGCTCCATCCACGGCATCGCGCAGGTTCACAGCCTGCAGCACGCGGCGCTGGACGACGCCTGATGCCTGTGCGTCTGATAGGGGAACGTCTTTCACTTCGGTCGGGCTCGCCGGGGTGGGTGACAGCGGAGATGGTTCGCTGGCCGGCGATTCGGCGCCAGACTCGGCCTGCGGGCTGCACGCCGGAACTGCCGAGACTGGCGCACACCCGGTGGGTGCTTTCTCGGAAGATTGTTCAACGCCGGTGGGCTGATCGGTCTGCCCGGCGCTCGGGGTCTGACCACCGCAATACTCGACCACCTGCCGTAGCGTTCGCAGGCTGCCCATAAACTCCGGCTTGACCGGCGGCAGGCCGGGGACTCGGTCCTCCAAGGCCGCCAGGATCTCGACGCGCTTGATAGAGTCAATCCCCAGATCCGCCTCCAAGTCCATGTCCAGGGCCAACATCTCGGCCGGATAACCGGTCAACTCCGACACCACCGCCAACAACGTGTCCGCCGTCGAACTCCGATCGGCCCCCTCACTTGCCGACGGCTCCGGTCTTGCGGAACCCGTCTGCGGCGTGGTTGTTTCGGCCCCCTCCCGCTGATCGGTAACAGAATCCGCCGTCGGCTGCGGCACGCTGGAATCCATGAATGCGACAATGTCGCCCAGGGTCCGCAGGCTGTATGGCGAATCCGACATGCCGTGCAACAACAGC
>CAZFMS010000131.1:0-6571 GCA_964520125.1 uncultured Planctomycetaceae bacterium | reverse complement strand
CCGCAGGCTGCCCAAGTGCTCCGGAGCGACCCCCGTCCGCTCGGGCACGCGTTCCTCGATCGCCGCGATGATCTCCACGCGCTTGATGGAGTCGATCCCCAGGTCCGCCTCGACGTCCATCTCCAGGTTCAGCATCTCCCGCGGGTAGCCGGTCTTCTCGGAAACAACCTGCAACACGACTTCGGCGCTTTGCGGCCCGCTTGAGGCGTCGCTGAGGGGAGGTTGGCCAGGTCCTTGCCCCGCCGGCCTAGCCACGTCGTCAGAAGCCGCGCCGCGCGGCTTGCTATCGAGCGCCTCCGAGTGCGCTCGGGGCACCGGTGCCGACGCCCCTGCACACACCGGCGGGATGCCGGTGCCACAGATGCCGGTGTCACAGATGGTCGTTCGAGGCGCCTGAACTGCAGCCTCCTCTGCCGCCGGCCCGGGCGCCGGCCAGGGCGCCGATCCGGGCGCCGACTCGGGCGCCTCGGCGACGAGTTGCGTCAGGTCTCGTGCAGTGCTCGGATCGACCCCGGGTTGAGCCGGCGGCTGACCGCCTGACTGCTCCAGCAGGCGTTGCTGACCGGCCAACAACTCCATGAACGCCCGGTGGGATTGCTCTTGGACATCCAGAAACCGCTGGTGGGCCTCGGCCGTCTGCCGCTGCAGGGCCTGCATCGCCTGGAGGCCTTCCTGCACCAGCCGCAGGGCGTTCTGCATGGACTCTTTCGACTGCTCCCGTTGCTTCGGCAGCCCCGCCAGCTCCGCCGGCACCTGTGGCCCCGCCGGCACTTGGGGTATCTCCGGCACCTGTGGCCCGGCGGGTACCTGTGGCACCGGCGTCTCGCCGGTGTGGCTGAGTCGACCCGGCTCGGTCTCGCCGGTGGAGCCGCCGCCGGCAGGCTCCGCCGGAGTTTCGTTGGCTGACCGTTCTGGTAACCGGCTGCCTGATCTCCCCGAACAAGCAGTGGCCGCTTGGCCGCCGGCGTTGGAATCAGGCAAGTGCCCGTGCACCTGCCCGCCAGGCACAGCGGAAGAAGCGGACGCCGTTCCGGCCCCGGTAACGGGCGCACGATAATTCACCCCCAGAAGCGGGACGACCATCTTCGGCGTCCGGGGCTCGACTGCCGGCCGCTCCCAGCGACCCAACTCGACGGAGCGACCTTCGGCGGCCAGCAAAGCCAGCACCCGGGCCAGGTCCGCCAGCCCCGAGCGCCGGCCGCCCGAAGCGTCGAGGGCGACGGCGCGATGCGGCCGAGGGCCCAGGATCGACTTGGCCAGCCCGGTCAGGACCGCTTTGGGCCCGATCTCGACAAAGGTCGCGGCCCCGGCTTGATAGAGGTTCTCGACTTCCAAGACAAAATCGACGGGACTAGTCAACTGATTGGCCAGCAAGGCTCGAGCGGCGGTCGCTTCGACCGGATAAGCCGTACCAGTGGTGTTGGCGAAGACCGGGATGGTGCCGGCCTCGAAGGACACCGCCTCCAGGGCCTGTCGAAACGGCCCCACGGCGCCCTCCATCAGCGGGCTGTGAAACGCCCCGGAGACCGACAGCGGTTTGACCGCCATGCCCCGGCTCTGGCACGCCCGAGCGGCCAGGCCGATCGCCTCGCGGTCGCCGGACAGGATGCTCTGGCTGGGGGCGTTGCGGTTGGCGATCACGCAGTCGAGTCCCTCCCTGCGGACCAGGCGATCGAGATCATCCAGCGGCGCCTTGACCGCCAGCATCGTTCCCCGGTCGCCCTCGCCCTCGGCCATCAGCCGCCCCCGCAGGCGGGACAGCCGGTGCAGAGTATCGGCGTCGAACCGCCCGGCGGCGCACAAGGCCACCAACTCGCCGAAGCTGTGCCCGGCAGCCATGTCGGGTCGGACCCCGAATCGCTCCAGCACCCGGACCATGCCCAGGCCGACCGTACCGAGTGCCGGTTGGGCGACATCCGTACGAATCAGGGCCGCGGCTTGGCGCTCCCGAGCCTCGTCGGAGAAGGTCGGCATCGGGTAGATGACCTCACTGAGCCGAAGCTCCTCGCCGGCCACGTCGGCGCTGACCACACCATCGGCCTCCCCCAGCGTGGCGACGAACTCCGGAAACGTGCAGGCCAGCTCCCGCCCCATGCCGACATACTGGCTGCCCTGTCCGGAGAACAGGAAGGCCAGCTTTCCTGCCGGATGTCCTCGTCCGTAGAAGGCGTTGGGCAGTTGCCAGCCTTGCTCATCGGCCGACGCCGCCAGCCGGTCCCGGGCCTGCCGCAGCAGATGCGGAAGGTCGGCGCCAAACTCGGCGACGATAACCATGCGGTGTTCATCGGTCGTTGAGAACTCGCTGCGCGACCGGGCTGCCAGGTAGGCGACGTGGCCCGGTACTTCCGGGGCGCACCCCCCGACCAAGGTCGGGGGCTCCTGGGCGTCGCCTGCCGCGAAGGTCGGGGGCTTCTTGGCGTTCCCGCTTGCTGCAGTCGAGGGTTTGACGCCGTTGCCCACCGCGGCCAGCAAATCATCGAGCCGCTCCCCCAACTCTGCCTCGGTGGCGGCCGAGAGGGCCATGATCTCGACGGAGCCGTCCCAGGCCACCTCCGGCAGCGTGGCTTGATGCCCCTCCAGGACCGCGTGGAAGTTACTGCCCCCGAAGCCGAACGCACTCACTCCCGCCCGCCGGGGCCGACCATCCCTGGTCACCCAGGGGCGCGACTCGGTGCTGAGGTAGAAGGGGCTTTCCTCCACGTTCAACTTGTCGCTGGGCCGCCGGATCTTGATGGTCGGCGGGAAGGTACGGTTGTAGATCGCCAGGGCCGCCTTGATCAGGCCCGCCGCCCCGGCCGCCGCCTTGGTGTGCCCGATCTGCGACTTGACCGAACCCAGGGCACACCAGGCCCGGTCACTCTGGGCCTCCCGAAAGACGGTGTTCAAGGCCTCGAACTCCGCGGCGTCTCCGACCTTGGTACCGGTGCCGTGGGCCTCGATCAGCCCGACGGTTTCCGGGCCGAAGCCCGCCATGCGGTACGCGTTTCTCAGGGCCCCCGCCTGGCCGGCCGGGTGGGGGGCGTAGATGCTCTGCGAGCGCCCGTCGCTGGAGGTACCCATGCCCCGAAGCACCGCATAGATCCGGTCGCCATCCCGCTGGGCGTCCTCCAGACGCTTGAGCACCAATATGCCGATCCCCTCCCCGAGCACCGTGCCATCCGCGTCGTCGGAGAACGGCCGGGCGTCGCCGGTCGGAGAAAGGGCCGTCGTCTTGCCGAAGCACATGTACATGAAGATGTTGTTGAGCGTGTCGGACCCGCCGGTCAGGGCCAGGTCGCACCGCCCGCCGGCCAGCTCGAGCATGGCCAGGTGCACCGCCCCCAGCGAGCTGGCGCAGGCCGCGTCCACCACGCAATTCGTGCCCCGGAGGTTCAGCCGATTGGCGATCCGCCCGGCGACGACGTTGCCCAAGAGCCCCGGGAACGAATTCTCCTGCCACTGCACATAGCCGTCGGCGATGCGCTTCACGACCTCCTCGGCCACCTCCGGGGTAATCCCCGATTCAGCCAGCGCCCGGCGCCACAGAGGATGACCAAGCCGGGCGGACAACGGCAGGACCAGCTCCTGCATGCCGGTCACCCCGAGGATGACACTGACCGCCTCCCGGTTGAAATCCCGCCCCTCGCCGTAGCCCGCATCCTCCAGGGCCCGCTTGGCCACCACCAAGCCCAAGAGCTGCGTCGTGTCGGTGGCCTCCAGGATGGTGGGGGGAATGCCGAATTCCGTCGGATCGAACGGCACCGGGGAGAGAAACCCGCCCCGCCCGCAGTAGGTCATGTCCGGGGCCTTGGGGTCCGGATCGAGGTAATCCTCGACGGCCCAATGGGTCCGCGGCGTCTCGCTGATCCCGTCCTCGCCCCGACGGATCGACCGCCAAAACTCCGTCAGGTTCCGGGCGTTGGGGAACAGACAGTCCATGCCGATGATGGCAATGGGACGGTCTTGCCGAACCGTGCCTTGTCTTGCCGTGTTCACCAGGAAGAATCCCCTATGCGTCTACCAGGGCGGTGATCTCGCCCGACTCCAACGGCCTGAACTGCCGGGCAGCCTGCGGCAGCACGACCCCTTGATCCGCAATCCATCCCACCCGTCTCAGCACCGCGGCACCCAACAGCAGATTCATCGCCACCGTCACCACCTCACGCCGCTCGAGACGCTCCAGGAAGGACCCCCGCACCCACTCGTTGAACGCCCCCATGGCCGGCCCGCACCAGACCTGATAGTCCATCTTCCGCGAGCCTTCGCCCGAATTGGCCCAATCCGACGAGCGACCCAAGTACGAACGAAACACCAAGGCCATCCGGTGTTTCGCATCCGTCTGGGCCCGTTGAACCTGTTGCGGGTCGTGCTGCTCGAAGAACCGGCGGGTTTGGGCCCAGGCCTCTTCCACCGGGCAGCGCAGATAATCGCGCTCCAGCAGGGCCCGTTGGGCAGCGGGGATCTCCTCCAGGCTCCCGCAGGCCTTGTACAACTCGTATAGCTTCCTGGCCCGCACCGCGAACATGGTCCCCCACTTCAGCACCTGTACCTTGACCCCCATCTCGAACATGTCCGCCGCCGGGGCCATCGCGATGTCGGCCTGGCTGGCTTGGGTCAGCATCTCGCGGACCGTCCGTGACGTCCCCGCCTCGACGCAGGCTTGATTGACCGAGCCGGTCACGATGTAGGCCGCCCCCATCGCCAAGACCGCCGCGGCCGAGGCCGGCGTGGCGATGCCTCCCGCCGCCCCCACCCGGACGGGTCGGTCATACTGGTATTTGGCCTGGAGTTCGTCCCGCAGGGCGATCATCGACGGGATCAAGGCCACCGCCGGCCGATTGTCGGTGTGTCCGGCCGAGTCCGCCTCGGCGGTGACGTCCTCGGCCATGGGCACCGACTCGGCCAGGGCCGCCTGTTCATGGGTGAGCTGGCCCGAATCCACCAGGGCCCGCAGGAGATTCGGCGGCGGCGGGGAGAAGAACTTCCGGGCTACCTCCTGCCGAGATACCTTGGCGATGACCCGATTCGGGCAAACTACCCTGCCCTGCTCGTCGTGATGAATGCCGGCGACCCGGTACTTGACCAGCGGCAACGTCAGGTCCAGGTAGGCCGAGGCGCTGACCAGCCGCACCCCGCGACGCAGATACAGATCGACCACCGCCGCCTCCAGGTCCGGTTCGTTGGGGCTGTGAATCAGATTGAACCCATAGGGTCCGTCCCCCAAGTTCCGCTGCAACCGATCGATCGCCTCCTCGATCCGTTGCAGGGACAGGCCCGCGGCCCCAAAGACCCCGAGCATCCCCGCCCGACTCGCGGCCTCGACCAGTTCCTCCGAAGATATCCCGTTGGCCATCGCCCCGGCGACGTAGGCATATTGCAGCCCGTGGGCGGCCCGAAACTCCGGGTCACCCAACAACCGCGGGCTCAAGGCCGGAGCGTAGGCCCGCAATGGATAACTGGGGCCCACCCCCAGAGTGTCCGCCCCCAGCACCGCCCGACCGCCCAGGCCGACGCCCAAAGCGCCCTCGGCATCCACGAGAAAGATATTTCGATGGACCGTCCGCACCGCCTGGGCAATCGCCTCCTCGCCGACTTCCACCGGCTTCTCACCCGGCGACCACCAGCCCAGCGGCGGTGCCCCTCCCGACAACCGCCCGACGGCCCTCTCGGTCACGGCTATTTCTCCGTCCGCCGTCTCCAGACGCAAGCCCTCGTCCGGACCCTCCAACGGCAGCTTCCGAGTCACCCGCACCCCGAGGTCCAACAGCACGCTGCACCCCGCGAACAGGGTCCCCACGGCCAGCTTGGCCCCGGTCTTGGCCCCCGACGAGGCCGCCGACAAGGCGGACAGTCCCCCGTCCAGCGCCGCCTTGGTGAGCGATGAACTGCCGTGCCCTTGCGTATCCACATCCTGACCCATGCTAACCCCCTAGCCTCCCTCGCCCTGCCGCGTGGCCGAGCAGGAGGCGGTCTGGGCCGCCCGCTCGCGGACCTTCTCGGCCAGGGCCCGCATCAACAGCGGAGGCAACTGAAACGCCACGTCCTCTTCCGCGGTGGTGCAAGGCTCCACCGACTCCGCCCCCAACTTCCCCAGCCGGTCGAGCACGCCTTGTACCACGCTTTCCGGCGTACTCGCCCCGGCGGTGACCCCGACGGTCTCCGCGCCCTCCAGCCACGATTCCTTGATCTCCGTTGCCCCGTCGATCAAGTAACCACGAACGCCGTGGGCCTGGCCGACCTCCACCAGCCGGGCCGCATTGCTCGAATTCGGCGAGCCCACCACCAACAGCAAGTCCATCCCCCGGGCGCTCATCGCCTTGACTGCATCCTGCCGATTCTGCGTCGCGTAGCAGATGTCATCCGTCGGCGGCAGCTCCAAATGCCCAAACCGCTTCCGCAGGACCGCCAACGCCCCCGCCGTGTCATCCACCCCCAGCGTGGTTTGGGTCAACACCACCAGCTTCTCACACTCCGGCACCTCGACCGACCGGGCCTGTTCTTCGTTCTCCACCAAGGTGATGTTGGCCGCCGACTCCCCGATGGTCCCGATGACCTCGTCGTGACCTTCGTGGCCGATCAGAATGATGTGATA
>CAZFMS010000130.1:0-11144 GCA_964520125.1 uncultured Planctomycetaceae bacterium | reverse complement strand
AGCGACACCGCCGGCAATGATGACCAGGCTGCTGACATTGCAGTTGTGGAAGAGACTGTCCCCGGCCCGCCCGCCCCAGAGGAAACTGCCATGCTCGGCCCAACCGGCCCGGAAGAACGCTGCCCCGATACGGGAGACGCCGGAGAATCCATCGCCGCGGTCATTGAACTTACGCCGCCGATGCCGTTCCCTGGCGAGGCCTACGACATGATCTCCGATGCTGGCGAATCAAAGACCGCCGACCGGCCGGCCGTCGAGGTTGATCAGCAGACGGAAGCCAGCCCCCTGCCACAGCCGACGCTGCCCGATCCCCTATCCCCGCCGATGCTGCCCGATCCCCAGCCCCAGCCCACGGCCGACACCCCTCGAGTAGACGCTCTGCCGGTCGATCTCCCCGACGGCAATGCCAACACTCCTGCGCCTCCGACATACCAAATGGACTCCGACCGCCACTCCCCGAACCTTGGCCCCGGAGTCTCGCCGGTGTCCCCGAACCTGCCCGAGGACAGCGCCTCGAGAGCCCCCGGGATCGGCCCTGAATCGACGCCGTCCCCGGCACCCCTTGACGACGACCTCAGCGCCGCACCCATCGATCCGCCGGTGTTCGGTCAAGCGACCATTCCATTCGCCACTGCCCTGGCCCGGCTCCCGACCCACGACGACCTGCTCAGTTGGGATGGAGCAACCACCACCGAGTTCCCCAGCGGCAGTGCCCCTGACCCCCGACGCATTGCCCGCGCCGAGTTCGATACCGACATTGCCGTGCCGGCCCGCATGCCGACCGACGCGATGTACGGCACGGCTCTGGCTCGAGACTCGGTCCGCGAGACTCCCCGAAATGCCGGCGAACTGACCGCTACAACGCCCCCCTCCGACGCGGCCCTCTCACCTGTCTTCCCACCCCGACAGGACCTCGAACTCGACCAGGAAGCCGACCGCCGGGAGCCCTCCAGCCCCATCCGCGGCGCGGTCTCGATCGTGGATCCGACCCGTGGCAACGGGTTGCTCGTGCCCCTACCCGCAACGGTAGACACCCAGACCCCAACCGCTGGCCGGGCCACCGCCCATCCCTGGCGAATCCTAGGCCAAGTCCTCAGTTCCCCACTGCGGACGGTCTGGGCCCTACCTCGGCCGCAGTTCGGCTACGAACTCAGCCGCATGCTCCGAGGCCGCATCGTGGCCGATCTCCCCGTGATGCGACCCGTCGCCGAGCCCGGCGACGTCGGTCGCGCCCTGGCCGGCCTGTCAGCAGACACCCTTGAGGCCGGCGCGACCATCTTCCCTTGACCTCCACTCGCCCCGCCAAACCCCGCCGCAGTCCACCCCCCTCACCTCATCAAGGAACAACCACGATCTTCCCGAAGAAATCACCCTCTTCCATCTGCCGCTGAGCCGCCGCCAGCCGGGCCAGTGGCCAGCTCTTGCCGATCACCGGTCGCACCAGACCACCGTGGGCCAGACGCCAGGCACCTTCGATCACCGCGTCGTCGGCATAGAACTCGACGATACCCTGCAGGGTCGCCTCCTGAAACATCAACCCGGCCGCGTCGATCGTGCCCTTCAGTCCCCCAACCATGCCCAGCACGATCCAACGAGCGCCGTAGGCCAGGCACGCCTGCGTCTTGGCCGCCGTCTCCCCCCAGATCGGGTCGAACACCACGTCCACGCCTCGGCCGTTGGTCACCTCCTTGACCACCGCGGCAAAATCCCGCTCCCGATAGTTCACCACATGGTCGGCATGAAGCAGCTCGACCGCCTGGGCACATTTCTCCTCGCTGCCCGCCGTAGTGATGACCGTCGCCCCCACGGACTTGGCCACCTGGATCGCCGCCGAGCCCGCCCCGCTGCCCGCGGCGTGAACCAGCACCACCTCCCCGGGCCTCACCGCCGCACGCAGGATGAGACCGTAATAGGCCGTGAGATACACGCACCCGAACGCGGCCGCCTCTTCAAAGGAATAACCCTCCGGCTTGGCCGCCAGCCGATCCGCCGGAACCACCACCTGCTCCGCAAAGCCGCCCGGTCGGGAGATGCCGATCAGATCCAGCCGCCCCCGGGCCTGAGGGCCGGTCACCCGGGCCTTGACCACCACCGCCTCGCCGATCCGCCCCGGAGCTACGTCCGGACCCACGGCAGCCACCTCCCCCGCAATGTCGAACCCCCCGATGTGGGGCACGCTGAAACCCGGCATGGTCGCCGCCCCACTGCGCAAAAACACATCCAGCCGATTCAACGCCGCCGCCTTGACCCGCACCACGGCCTCGCCCGGCCCCGGCCGCGGGTCCGACACATCCTCGTAGCGCAGCACATCCACGCTGCCGGTCTCGCAGAAGCGTACCGCCTTCATAGATAAGCCTCCTTGTTATCGATTTCACTCGTCCCATCGGTCCTCGTACGATTGTACGACATCGACGAACCGTGGGCTTTGAGCCCGCCCGGCCTCTCCACCGAAAGAGTGTAGTAGGATTATGCACCGTCGTGTACGGCACGGCCGGAATTGAGAATGGCGTTGAAGACCAGTGGACGAACTACCGGGCCGAACCGCAGACCACCGGCCGATTCCGCACATCGGGCGGGCCGCCAGGCTTCACGGATGACACCCGGCAAGCCGTCAAGACGCCAGACTATCGAGGAAGATCTTGTTGGTGGAGCGTTTGGCCAACTCCGCCAGCATGGTCTCCATCTGGCGAACCGGTGGCATGGACATCAGCCGACGCCGCAGTCGGGCCATCTTCTTGCAGGCATCTTCCCCCAGGAGCAGCTCTTCCTTGCGCGTGCCCGACTCCGCCAGGTTCATCGCCGGCCAGATACGCAGGTTGGCCAGCTCCCGCGACAACACCAGCTCCATGTTGCCCGTACCCTTGAACTCCTGGAAGATGAAGTCATCCATCCGGCTGCCCGTCTCCACCAGGACCGAGGCGATAATCGTCAGGCTGCCGCCGTTCTCGATCTTGCGGGCCGCCCCGAACATCTGCTTGGGATGCTCCAGGGCCCGGATGTCCAGGCCGCCGGTCATGGTCCGCCCGCTGGAACCCACCAGATTGTTAAACGCCCGACCCAGTCGGGTCAGCGAGTCCAGCAGGATCAGCACGTCCTTGCCCTGTTCCACATGACGCTTGGCCCTGGTGATCATCAGCTTGGCTATGCGGGCGTGGCTCTTGGCGGTGTTGTCATTGTTGGAGTATACCACTTCCGGCATGCCTTCCGGCCAGCCCTTGCCGTCCTCGGTCAGCAACCGGCGCATCTCGGTGACTTCCTCGGGCCGCTCGTCCACCAGCAGCATCATCAGCAGCATCTCGGGTTGATCGGCCCGCACCCCCTCGGCCAGTTGGCGCAGCAGGATGGTCTTGCCGGTCCGCGGCGGGGCCACGATCAGTCCCCGCTGACCCTTGCCGATCGGCGTCAGCAGGTCGACTATTCGCGTAGAGGGCGGGCCGTCAGGAGTCTCGAAACGAACCATCTCTGTAGGGTGAATCACCGGAAGATCGTCGAAGGGCTTGACTCCCGCGTAGGCCCCGACCGCAAGATCGCCGATCGCCTCCACCGCGGTGGCCATGCGTTGACCTCTGCCCCGCTTGCCCCTGCCGCACTTGGCGGTGATATCCTCCCCCCCGCGAAGCGACAACTCCCGGATCAGATCGCGCGGCACCTGGGGATCCTGCGGCGAGACGGCATAGTTCCGCCGCGGGTTGCGTAGATAACCCGGTCCGCTGTCGTTCATCTCCAACGTACCGGTAAACACCGAGTTAGATTCATCCATGGAACTAATTCCCCACTGTGTCCGGCGCGGAGCATGACCCGCTCGAGCCGGATCGGACACCCTCCGGGCGAAGGGCTCGACCCCTCGCGTCGTCGTCTGAAATCAATGCGTCACCTGGCCCCCGGACCGTATGCATATCGGCCGGCGGCGGTCCGAACATGGAACAAACGCGGCACCTCTTATTCTGCCGCAAATCCCCTCGAAACTCAAGCCCCTTACCAGGCCACACGAGTCGAATAACGAAAAACCGGTCCTGGCAACTGCTCCCACACCATCGTCAAGCGGAAGACTCAGAAGCCCCACCGGCCTCTCCAGCCCCGAATGTGCAAGCAGGCCCTCTCGCCGATTCCCTCCGCTGCGCCCCCGGAATCCATGGCTAGAACCGAATCTCGAATCGGGAGAACTCGCCGGTCGCGGCGGTCTGACCTTCTCCACCCCCCGGGGCCACGGACACCTGCCTGATGTATCCCGACATCGCCTCCCGGACCGCGCCGACGAAACTACTCACTTCGCCCTCTTCACCCTCAACCACCGCCTCTACGCGGCCGTCCGGAAGATTGTGAACGTAACCGGTCACCCGAAAGTCCGCCGCTATGCGACACGTAGCATAGCGAAAGCCCACTCCCTGCACGCGACCGGTAAAGAGCACGGTTCGGCGGGTCATCATCTGCCCAAACGCCAGGAGCGGTCCTCCAGCCCCACCTGCACGATCAGGCATCCTACCTGCCCGGGCCGGCCCCGGCAAGAGGCCGCCCCAGAGTTCTTTGCCCTTGCAATAGTCCTGGGTCCCCTCTATTGTAGCCACTTGGCTGGAGCCTCTCCAGGCAGCCTCCGTCTTGCGGCACAACCAGGGACCCGTTGATGTACAAAAAGAAGAAAGTGGCTCAACTCAAACTCAAGAAACGTCGAGCCCGACTCAAGGCCAAACAGAAAGACCTCAAGACCAAGCGCGTCACCAGGTAGGGGCTGCCGATCGAAGTCAATCCTCGGACTGGATCTTGACCTGGCGGCCCACGACCTCCGGCGTCTTGGGGATGGTCACTTCCAACACCCCATTCTTGCAGGAGGCCGTCACCCCCTCTTCCCTCACCGAAGCGGGCAACTCGTATTTCCGACAGAAACCTCCGAACCGACACTCCGCCCGAAGCGATCGCCGATCTTCACCCTCTGCCTTGGCCGGTGCGGGCTTGGTCCCTTTGATGGTCAGCGTGTTGCCCAGAATGGCCACGTCCACGTCCTCGCCGCGCACCCCGGGAATCTCCACCCGCACTCGATAGGCGTCCACCTCCTCGACCACATCCAGACAAGGGGCCCAATCCTGACCGTCCAGCGGGGCGGTGTTCAACCCCACGTGCCAGGCCCGATCCAGAAGCCGGTCAAACTCGCTTCGTAGATCCTGAACCGAAAAAGGAAAATCGCGCGGAATGGGAAAGTTTGCCATGATTGGGTCTCCCGGAGATTATCACCAACGCGTCACGGCCTCCTCCGGCCGCTCTTGCCGCGGAACTTCAACAATGCTCAGGACCCAGGACTCCCGCCGGAGGCATCGCAACTTGCGGCCCAGGCGTCCCGCCGGAGCCTTCATCATCTTGTAGCCCGGGCGTCTCGCCTGTGGCCCCCGCATCACCGGCCACCGTGGTCCGGACGCCAAACGGAACTCTAGCCAAACGAGCTGGAAACTCCAGCCCATCCGCCCCCCCCCTGCCGACTGAATCCTCCAAAGCCCCCGGTTCTGACAAAACTCCCCCTCATTATAGCGACTCCACCATTGCATAGTGTGTCCGCCGGTCAACCTCCCCCTTCCGTCAAGACCGGACCCAGCCGAGGCGACCAACCATCACACCCTGCCCCCGTCCCCCCGCTGCCGCAGGGCCTCGAAGAAAAACAACGCCGCGGTAATCGAGACGTTCAGGCTGTCCGACCGACCGCTCATCGGTATCCCGGCCCGGATGACCCCCTCTCGGGCCCACACCCCGCTCAGCCCCCCGGCCTCGCTACCCAGGACCACCGCCACCGGTCCGGAAAAATCCACCCGGGTATATACCGACCCGACGGACGGGTCCGCGGCCACGATCCGCATCCCCCGCCCCACCAACCACTCGATCGCCTCACCGGCCGAGACTTCCACCACCGGTACCCAGAAGATCGTCCCCAGGCTGGAACGAATCACGTTGGGACCGTAAGCGTCCGTCACCGCGTCCGCCACCAACACCGCCTCCACGCCGGCCGCGTCGGCGCTGCGCAGAATCGCCCCCAGGTTGCCCGGCTTCTCCAGCCCCTCGACTATGGCCACCAACGGGCTGCCGCTCAGATGCAGATCGCTCAAGACCCGCCGCGGTCGCTCCCCCACCGCCAGCATCCCCTCGACCCGATCGCCGTAGCAGATCTTGGCCAAAACCCCCTCGCTGACCTCCGTGAGATCCGCCCCCTGCTCTCCAGCGGGCCGCAGGATGCCCTCCCGGTCATCACCGCTCAGCAAGTCCCCGCAGTAATAAACCTCCCCGATCCGAACCCCGCCCTCCAAGGCCCGCCGGATCTCCCGCCGACCGTCGATCAGAATCCGCTCCGACCGGCCCCGCCCCCGCCGCATCCGAACCACATCCTTGACCCGCGGATTCTGCAAACTCCTGATAATCTCACCGCCCATGGCAGTCTCGCACCTTTCTGCCGGCCGATGGCCGTGGCCGAATTCGCATGACCTCACAGGCTCGTAAAGGCCAGCCTTGACCGCAGCGCCCGCCCCGCAGCCGCAACACACGGTCCCCTGACTGTTAATCCGGGCGCCGGCCGGGTGCTTTTCGGTCTTTTCATTTTCACTATACGCAAAACTATTCGATCTCCAACACAAAGGGAACACCGCTGCCGCAAAGCACGATACTATGGATCGACAGCCGTCGACCGTCCTCGTCTGCCGCCCGTCGGCAAAGGTGAACCAGTATGCCCACCACCGAATTCCATGCCGTGACCGGCGCATTCGGATTCTCCGGCCGGTTCATTACCGAACGCCTGCTCGCTCGCGGTATCAGCGTCCGCACCCTCACCAACCGCGATCCTGCCGCCGGACAATTCGGCCACCGCGTCGAGTCCACGCCGCTGCACTTCGACGATCCAGACAGGCTAATCGCCTCCCTCCGCGGCGCCGCAGTCCTCTACAACACCTATTGGATTCGCTTCCACCGTGGCTTGGCCACCCACCAGTTGGCGGTTACCAACACCCAGACGCTCATCCGCTGCGCCGCCGCGGCCGGCGTTCGCCGCTTCGTTCACCTCAGCATTACCAATCCCAGCGAAGACTCTACCCTATCCTACTTCCGTGGGAAAGCCGTCCTGGAACGCAACCTCGCCGAATCCGGCCTGTCCCACGCCATCCTCCGCCCCGCCGTGCTCTTCGGTCCGGGCGACATCCTGATCAACAACATCGCCTGGATGCTTCGCCGGCTGCCGATCTTCGGCATCTTCGGAGATGGACGGTATCGCCTACAACCGGTCCACGTCGACGACCTGGCAGCCCTGGCCATAAGCTGCGCCGGCCAGGACGAGAATATCGTGCTGGACGCCGTCGGACCGGACACCTTCACCTATGAGCAACTCGTCCGCCTGATTCGCGACGCCCTCGGCAGCAATGCAGGACTCATCCACGTCTCCCCAGCGTTCGGTCTGGCCGTCGGGCGTCTGCTGGGGCGGTTCCTAGGCGACGTGGTCATCACTCGCCAGGAGATTGAAGGCCTCATGGCCGGCCTATTGGTTTCCCACGAATCTCCCACCTGCCCAATGCGCTTCACCGACTGGCTGAAACAAAACGCCACTAAGCTGGGCAAGCACTACGCCTCCGAGATGGCCCGCCATTACCGCCGGGGCATCAGGCGCTCACCTCGGCCGCAACCCGCAGGGCTGCGATTGCTCGGCTGAATGGCCCCCCGCTACTGCTTCTCGGCCTCGAACAATGCCCGGAAGTTGCCCTCGCCGAAGCCCTGACTGCCGCAACGCTGAACGATCTCGAACAACAAGGGACCGGCCGCGGAACGCTTGACCTGCCGGCCCTGGTCCTTGCAGAAGACCTGCAACAGGCAGCCATCCTTGTCCCCGTCCACCAGAATCTCCCGCTTCTCGATCTCCTCCAACGAGTGCCCCAGGCCACCCAGGCCTTGCAGCCGCGCCCGGCCGGACGGAGCCTGGTAGTAGGCCCGCGGGGTCTTCAGAAATCGGATGTCGGCCGCCCGGCAGTGATCTACCGCCCGCATGATGTCCCCGACGTGCAGAGCAATGTGGTGGATCCCCGGACCACGGTTCAGGTCCACGCAAATCTGAACCTGCGATCGCTCGAACCGAGGCCGCAAGGGCTCGTTGTTGGCGAACTTGATGCCGCTCTCCTGGTCCCACATAACCACGCAGGTCAGCCCGCTGCCCACCCCGGGCTCCAGGTCCTCGGTGTGGAAGCGCACATCCCGGAACCGCGCGAAACCCAACACGTGCTCGAAGAACGCGATGATCGGCATCAAGGTCCGAGAGTTGGACGTCAGGTGGTCGATCCCGGTCAGCCCCAAGGGGTTGATCCCCGGATCAAAATCGCCGCACTGTTCCATGCTCGGCATCAGCAGAGCCGATTCGTCGGAAGTCTCCACGAAGCCGAACTCCACCTCGCCCAGCGGGGTGGCGATACTCAGCTCACTCCATTCCGACGAGCCGACCCGCCCGCGGTCGATGAAGCCGGTCGGCGTGGCGTGACGCTCCAGCAGACCTTGCTCCGCAGCCTTCAGGTCGCCGACCAGAAAACTGACCTTGGAGATGCCTTCGGGCCGCCGCTCCAGATAGCCCTTGACCGAGGATCCGGCGTGGGCGGCCTCCTGAATCACCAGGCCCACCGCCCCGCAACGCAGCAGGCTTCGCCGGGTCCCCGAAGCCTCGATGGCCTCCCCGGTGCTGATCCCGACGTGCTGGAACCCGAACCCCTTGGTCAGGAAATCCAACCACGGCGCCGCCTCGTGGACGCAGATCTCTATGCTGTGCAAACGACGGATCCCCAGATTCGCAGCGGCCATGATCAGACTCCTCACCAAGCCCCCCTGACCTGCCCGGACCCGACGACGGCCCGGATCATGCCTAGGCTAACGCGCCCACGCGCGCAGGTCGACCCGCCGCTACGCCCTCGAGAGCGCGTGCTCTTCGATCTGGTGAAGATCCCCCCCCGGCCCCGACCGGCTACGCTTCGATCTGTCCGGTGACGAAATAGTAGTCCCGGCCGTCCTGCCCGCGGAGCTTGAATCCCTCGTCGCCGGTGCGAAACCACCCGCCGGCGAAGGCCGCCGCGTCGGCCTCCGGATCGCCCAGATAACCGGCCATGATGCTGTGCCCCCGGATGACGATCTCGCCTTTCTCTCCGTCGGTAACCGGCTCGCCGGCCGCCCCGTGGATGGCCATGTCGTTCACCGCGAGCGGACCGCCGATCGAGGGAACCTCTTGGCCGTACATCCAGCGGGCGTGCTCGTGCCACTCCAGGTCCGTCGGCAGGAAGCTGGCGTAGCAGCCGGTCTCGCCGCGCCGGTAGCCGTAGATGATCTTCAGGCCAAACCGCTCCTGCGAAGCCTTGGTCAGTTCCACCGACAGGGGCCCGCCGCCGCAAATGATGTGCCGAAAATTGGGCATCGCCGCCCGGTCGATGTCCTGATCCGCCTGCAGCAACGCCTCCAAGAGCGGCGGTGCCAGGCTGACCACCTCGACGTTGTGCCGGACGATCTTCTCCCAAAACTCCTTCGGGCGGAAGCGCCGGTTGACCACCACCCGGGCCCCGACCAAGGCCGGGGCCACCAACGTCATCACCACCCCGCTGACATCGGGCAGCGGCAGGACGGTCATCACCACGCTGTGCTCGGTAAAACCGTGCCATTGGCAAATAGCGTGGGCCCCGGCAAAGAGTTGCTTCTGGGTGAGAACCACTCCCTTGGGGGGATCACCCCATCCGGCCTCATGGACCACCAGGGCCTCGGCATCCCAGGAGACGTCCGGCACCGCCGGCATCTTGGTCGACAGGTCCACCTCTTCCAACGCCGCGTTGAAATCGTCCCACCCTGCCGCCAGGGCCCCCTCGCGGGTGGTGCCGTCCAAGAGCAGGGTTCGCTGAACGTGCTCGTCCAAATGGCCGTCCAACGGACCCAGGTCTTGCCGGGCCGCGGTATGGACGATCAGCAGAATCGCCTCGGACTTGGCCACCATCTCGGCCACCCGTTCGTCGGCCGTGCGCGGATCGATGGGCAATACCCGGGCCCCCAGACGCCAGGCGGCGAAGTAGAGGGCCGCGGTGAACGTCTGCGTGATGGTCATTACCGCAATAGTGCAGCCGGCAGAAATGCGATACTCACCGGCCATCAGGGCCGCAACCCGATCGAGTAACTCGGAAAACTGCCCGAAGGTCAGCCATTCCGGTTCCTCCTCCGCCTCGATGCAACGGTAGTAGCCCAGCCAACGCCGCTCGGGCCAGCGACTCACCAACGACGCCCACATGTCCCCGAAGTTGCGATAGGGCAGGTAGTCGTCGATCACCGGCAGCTGGTCACACCGATGGGCCGCCTCGATCAACGCCGCGGTCTCAGGCACCCTCGGCCGGCTCTCGGTCCCCAGCTCATTCGGCGTCATGACTTGGTTGCCTCCTTCGCACGCGCCGTTGACCCACTCCGGCCGCACGACCTGCCATTAAACCACGCCCGCCGCCCCGCCGCAACCGTCTTGCCGCACGGGCCTCGCCTGGCGCTGCCCCAGCAGGCCACCCGTGCGCGTTTGACACCGGCGATCACGGCCTGGCCGACGATAGCGGTACTTCCAAACCAGCAGGACCTTCAATACAATGCACATCCCAGTTTCGGGCACCCTCGGGCGAGGCGAGCAGATGAACGGCGAAACAACGAGCACTCCGAACGAACCTCCCGGCGGTGAAAGCACGGTGCCTGGCACACCCCGACCAGCAATGCCGGAGAGCATCGGCGTCTATCGCATCCTCGACCGGCTCGGTGAGGGCGGCTTCGGCGACGTGTATCTAGCCGAGCAGACCGAGCCGGTGCGCCGCCGCGTGGCCCTGAAGATCATCAAGCTGGGCATGGACACCCGGCAGGTAGTGGCCCGCTTCGAGGCCGAGCGGCAGGCCCTGGCCCTGATGGACCACCCCAATGTGGCCAAGGTCTTCGACGCCGGGGCCACCGAACAGGGCCGGCCCTACTTCGTCATGGAGCACGTGGCCGGGGTGCCCATCACCGAACATTGCGACCGGCACCGCCTGGGCCTCGACGAGCGCCTGGGGCTGTTCATGCAGGCCTGCGTAGATAAAATTTTTGATACCGTGGCTTCCCATGCGCAGCGTTTTCTGCAGACAAAAACCATTCTCCTGCCCATAATT